>JAERTE010000034.1 GCA_016845145.1 Rhodospirillaceae bacterium | reverse complement strand
CACATCATCCCCACCCGTCCCCTCAACTGGACGACGACCATTTTCACGACGAATGTGGCGTGTTCGGTATCTACGGCCATCCGGATGCCGCGGCACATACGGCGTTGGGCTTGCACGCGCTGCAACACCGTGGCCAGGAATCAGCTGGCATCGTGGTCTACGACGGCGAGCAGTTTCACAGTCATCGCGCCTTGGGTTTGGTCGGCGACAACTTCAACACGCCCGCGACCATGGACCGGTTGGAGGGCAGTGTTGCCATCGGCCACGTGCGTTATTCCACAAGTGGCGACACCCTGATCCGCAACGTGCAACCGCTGTTTGCCGACTTTAAATTCGGCGGCCTGGCCGTGGCGCACAACGGCAACCTGACCAATTCCTACGAGATACGCCGCCAATTGGTTGACCGCGGTTGCTTGTTTCAGTCCACCAGCGACACGGAAACGATCATCCATCTGATCGCGATCAGCGAATACGGCCGTGTGGTCGACCGCCTGACCGATGCCTTGTCACAAATTGAAGGCGCATACTCGCTGGTCGCGGTAACGCAGAAGAAACTGATCGGCGCACGTGACCCTTGGGGCGTACGGCCACTAATTTTAGGGCGGTTGGGCGAATCCTATGTGCTGGCGTCCGAAACCTGTGCCTTGGATATTATCGACGCTGAATACGTCCGGGATGTAGAAGCGGGCGAAATCGTCATCATTGACGAGAAAGGCCTGCATTCCATCAAGCCGTTCAACAAACGTCCGTCGCGGTTTTGTATTTTCGAGTATATCTATTTCGCCCGCCCTGACAGTATCTTGGAAGGCCGCAATGTCTATGATGCCCGCAAAAGCATCGGCGCGGAGTTGGCGCGTGAAAGCCATGTCGAGGCGGACGTGGTGGTCCCGGTACCCGATTCCGGCGTACCGTCAGCGATTGGCTATGCGCATGAGGCCGGCGTGCCTTTCGAGCTTGGCATCATCCGCAATCACTACGTGGGCCGGACATTTATCGAGCCGACGGATCAGATCAGGCACTTGGGCGTGCGCCTCAAGCACAATGCCAATACGGGATATCTGAAGGGCAAAAGGGTGGTGCTGATCGACGATTCCATCGTACGCGGCACGACATCCATGAAGATTGTCGAAATGGTCCGCAATGCCGGCGCAGCGGAAGTGCATATGCGAATCTCATCGCCCCCGACCATGTATTCGTGCTTCTACGGCATTGATACCCCCTCAACAGAAGAGTTACTTGCCGGTCGTTATGACGTCGCCGGCATGGCGGAACACATCAAGGTCGATAGCCTGGCCTTTATCTCGATTGACGGATTGTATCGGGCCGTCGGCATGCCGGGCCGAGACAATGAAGCGCCGCAATTTTGCGATGCTTGCTTCTCTGGTGAGTACCCCATCAGCCTCACCGACCGTGAAGCCGACACGACGCCGAATTTGCTGACACTTTTGAAAGAGCAGGCCTAAACCATGAGCGAAGGCCGGCTACAAGGCAGGATCGCACTCGTCACTGGCGCGTCGCGCGGTATTGGCGCCGCTGTGGCACGGCGCTTCGCCGAAGAAGGTGCACATTTGGTACTGGTTGCACGCACCAGCGCCGGCCTGGAAGAGCTGGACGACGACATCCAGAAAATCACCGGTGCCCCGGCAACGCTGGTCCCCATGGATCTCACCGACTATGACGAAATCGACCGCATGGGTGCGGCACTGCATGAGCGTTTCGGGCATCTTGATATTTTGGTCGGAAATGCGGGCATATTGGGCACGCTAAGCCCCATGGGGCATATCGACCCGAAAGTTTGGGACCAGACAATGGCCATCAACCTGACGGCCAATTGGCGTTTGGTACGGTCAATGGATCCTTTGCTGCAAAGATCCGATGCCGGGCGCGCCATCTTTGTGACCTCAACGGTCGGTGCGCAAGCCCGCGCCTACTGGTCCGCCTATTCCGTATCCAAGGCAGCGCTTGAAATGATGGCGAAGATTTATGCCGAGGAAAATGCCAAGGGAACGGTGCGGGTCAACCTGCTCAATCCCGGCGGCACCCGCACCGGCATGCGCGCCCAAGCCATGCCCGGAGAAGACCCACTATCGGTCAAAGCACCGGAAGAGGTGACGGAAGCGTTCGTACAACTGGCCGAGCCGGCCTGTGAACACAACGGCGTAACGCTGGACTGCCGCTAATCCCTACGCAGTATCAACTGTTGTGCGGGCTCAAAGCCATGGCGCTTGAAAAAGCCTGTGAGTGCGAATTGGTCCCATCGCACACGGGTGCGTACGCTTTCCACGCGCAATGCGTCCAAGTTTGCCAATAGCTGCGAAAGCAACGCCGAACCGATGCCACTACCGGCTTGGTTCGGGTTGACGCCAAGTGTGTCCATCACGGCAACGCTTTCGGCACGGCCATACTCGCCGAAATCCACCCGTGCCATGACATAGCCAACGGCCAGGCCGTCCGTTTCCGCCACCAATGATACCCGCACCCCTGTTTCGCGGAGTGCTTCGTCCAACTTCGCCTCGAAGTATTCCTGGCGATTGTGGCCCATGAGTTTCTCATCAATGCGTACAATGGCAGCCAGATCGGCATCGGTCATGGAGCGGACAAACACCTTGTCGCGCGAAAGCGCCTCGAAATCATCACCATCGGGATCGCTGTAATCGGCCATGCCGGAATCATCGACCCGCGGCCCCGCCAGTTCGCCATTCGAGGCCGTTTCTTCACGCCCCGCGCCGCGTTCCAGCACCAAATGCCGCGACAGTTGAAATCCAGCCGCGGCGAAGAAACCGACGATGCCACGATCTTGCCAATCCACTTGCGTGCGTAACTCGCCAATTTCACGCTTGCTCAAATACCCCTCAATGCCATCGATCAAATGATGGCCAAAGCCGGCATGCCGGTGCGCATCGTCAACGCCTATGACATCGAGAACAGCAGCCGTTCCAGCTTCGCCGAACTCGCCGCCTTGCAGGCGGGCAATGGCGTATCCCTGCAGCGAGTCATCGGCATCTGCAGCTAAGGCGATAAAGCGGCCTTGATGGGTAAGTGCCGCTTGCAAGCGCTTGGCAAAAAACTCGCCGCGAGAGCGGCCACTCGCCTGTCTATCGATCTCAACGACCCGATCCAGGTCTTCGGGCCGAAGTGGTCGAATATGGGGCATAGCCGTCGCGGTTTCGGATGCATGGCTCATCGGTTTGCGCTCCGTAAATATAATTTATATTTTCGTACTATAATACCATTTAATGCAGAGAGCAAGAATGTCACAGATGCAGCGGAAGCCGTGAATCCTTCTCTGATTTGTGATATAATTGTTAGCTTGAAAAAGCGTTTCCCAACCTCGTGACCAAGGAGGTTTCCTATGGGTATCGCATTGACACTCCAACAATATCTCGATGACCAACACATTGATTACGACACGCTCGTACACAGGTTTTCCGACACCGCCATGGAAAACGCCGAAGCCGCCCATGTCCCGGGCGCGCGGCTGGTGAAAGCCGTCGTTTTAAAAGACGACACCGGTTATCTGATGGCAGTATTGCCGGCCACACATCACATTGACTTTCCAACTTTGAAGCAGACGTTGGACCGCGATGTTGAAATGGTGGAAGAAGAAGAATTGAGAACCCTGTTCGACGACTGCGACACCGGCGCCATACCGCCTGTCGGCATCGCTTACGGACTGCAAACCATTCTTGAGGACATGGTGCCCACGCACGGTGATTTGTATTTCGAAGCCGGGGACCACAAGACGATGGTGCACCTGAAAGCCGATGCTTACGGCCGCCTTCTTGCCGGCGCTCCGCACGAAAGGTTCAGCTTCGTCGAATAGACGATTGCGCCGGGAACCGGCATTTCTTGCCTAACTGACATGGCGCGGACGTTTGGGCGCTCATAGAGAGTCGTGTGTGCTCAATGGCTTAGGTAAAGTAGAATCTGGCACGATGCTTGCTGCGTCTTAGGCTATGATACGTTTTGCTCTTCATCGTCCGCGCTGGCGCCCGAATAGCACTCTTGTCGCCATTCTCATGGCCTTTGGGTTGTTTTGCACTGCGCCAACGGCGGACGGCGCCGATATTGGCGTTGCCGAAAAGGTCGTAAAACAGGTTATCGCACGCAGCCTTAACAAACGCCTCAGTAAGGGTGACGGCCTGGCTTTCAATGAGGTGGTCGCCACGGAGGGCGGCAGCGCCATCGAGATTGTATTTACCGACGATTCGCGCCTGATTTTGGGTGAGGATGCGGAGATCATCCTCGACAGCATGGTTTACGAGCCGCATCAGGGAACCGTCAAAGGCACATTCCGTGCAATCTCAGGCGTCTTGCGGTTCAAATCCGCGGAAGCTCGGCTCGACATGTTGATCAACACGCCGTCCGGGACGATAGGTATCCGTGGGACAGAATTCGATCTTTTAACAACGCCGACCGCGACCGAAATATCCATGCTGGAAGGAACCGTCGAGGTTTCTTCCTCGGCGGGTACGGCGACGGTATCAAGCGGTCAAACTTACAGGATGACCGGCAACGCAAGTGGATTTCTCAATTCACCCAGCCCCGCCATGCGTCGCGCGTCGGCAAGGATGCTGGCGCTCATTAATCAATCTACTGACGAAACCGCCAAGACCGACACTTCAACCGCGAGCGCGTCTCTGTCATCATCGGCGTCGACGAACACCGAGCGCCTGATCATGGATCTGGCCGGCGGTGCCGTGGTCATCGAGATGCGTCCTGACATCGCGCCCAAAACCGTCGCGCGCATGCGCGAACTTGTGCAACAAGGCGCATTCGACGGATTGCCGTTCCAGTACGTAAGTCCCGGCTACGTGGCAGAAACGGCTCTTCCTGCAGGCGCAAAACAGGCCATTCCGGCAGAATTCTCGAACCAGCCTTTTGAGCCGGGCACGCTCGGTATGTCGCGCGATGCGAAAAACCCCGGTAGCGCCACTGGCAAATTCTTCATAACGCTCGGCCGCGCCAAGGCCCTGGATCGTAAGTACACGGTCTGGGGCAAGGTGGTATCCGGCTTAGAGCATCTGAAGAAACTGAAAGCCACCAAAAGCTCACCAGTCCGCGAAACAATCATGCGAATGAGTGCGGGCAACTAACCCGCTACGAATCAGTGGCTACGGCATTCAGCAGGCAATCGTCATCCTCAGCCGCAAGCGGCGAAAAGTCACGATGTGCGATCCATTCCGGGCGCTTGAAACGACGGATATGGTTTTCGACGTTGTTGTAGCTGACATAGACGATCAGCCGGTCCCACGGAGAGATGTTGGGCGGCGACGCATGTACGATGCAGCCGTGGAAGAAGAAACCTGTTCCCGCGGGGCCCTTCGGCGCCACGATCCCCCCCTCGTCCACCATTTCACGGATCAAATCATGATCGAGGGTCCACAGCGGGTAACTGGTGGTCGAGGTGTCATGGCCGGCTTCGAGAACGCCGCGTTTGTGGCTTTTCGGAATCAGGTAAAGCGGGCCGTTATACTCATTCACCTCATCCAGATAGACGGCTAGGTTCATGGCACGGGGCTCAGGCATGTCGTCGTCGCGCCGCCATGTGCCGTAATCCTGATGCCATTGCCAGACATCGCCCGTGAAGGCGGCCTTAGCGTTCAGTTTGAACTGATGCACGTAAACTTGGCCGTCCAGCATCTGCTCTGCCGGATCCAGAATCCGCGGATGGCGAACGAATTTCGCATAAACATCATTGTAGGTGTGGGTCGCAAATGCGGTGCGAACGGTATCGCCGTCCTTCTCGCGGAAATTCTCGTCCCGTCGCTCAGCGAAAATACCGGGAATCTCGCCTTTCAAAACGGCGATTTCCTCAGCCGAGAACAGTTCGGGGATAATGACATATCC
>JAERTE010000033.1 GCA_016845145.1 Rhodospirillaceae bacterium | reverse complement strand
TGCGCGGCAGTCCTTCGTGTCGCAAGAGACGCCGATGGTGCGCATCACCGATTCCGATGGCGCCGTCGGGGTGGGGTATAGCTACACCATCGGCACCGGCGGGCATGCGGTGTTTGCCATGCTGGAGCGCACTTTCGCGCCGGCGCTGATCGGGCGCGATCCGTCGCGGCTGGATGGCAACTGGCACGATTTGCTGGCGCTGACGCATGCCACCGCGGTGGGCGCGATTACGTCGCTGGCGCTGGCGGCGGTCGATACGGCGCTGTGGGATCTGAATTGCCGCAAGGCCGGGCTGCCGCTGTGGAAGGCCGCCGGCGGGGTGCGCGAAAGCGTGCCGCTCTACACCACGGAGGGCGGCTGGCTGCATATCGAGACGGATGATCTGGTTGCCGACACGCTGGCCATGCAGGCTGAAGGCTTCAAGGGTGCGAAGATGAAGATCGGCAAGGCGCACCTGTCGGAAGACGCCGAGCGCCTGGGCGCCGTGCGCGCTGCGGTGGGAGACGGGTTCGAGATCATGACCGACGCCAACCAGGCGTTTTCGCTCTCAGAGGCCATCCGCCGCGCCGGCGTGCTGGAAGACAACGGCATTGCCTGGTTCGAAGAACCCATGCCCGCCGATGACGTCGGTGCGCACCGGGAACTGGCGCGCCATACCTCGGTGCCGATTGCGGTGGGCGAGAGCATGTATTCGCTGTCGCAATTCAAGGATTACCTGGCGTCGGGCGCGTGCTCCATCGTGCAGGTCGACGTGGCGCGTATCGGCGGCATTACGCCGTGGCTGAAAGTCGCGCACCTGGCCGAAAGCTTCAACGTCACGGTGTGTCCGCATTTCCTGATGGAACTGCACGTCTCGCTGGTCTGCGCCATCCACAACGCTAAGTGGCTGGAATACATCCCGCAACTGGACGACATCACGCGCTCAGGTCTGACGATTGAGGACGGCAAGGCCACGCCATCATCCGAGCCCGGCCTCGGCATCGATTGGGACTGGGACAAGATCGACGCGCTTTCGGCAGAGCTGCCCAGCGCCGATATCTCTTAACCCTTCCGCCGAAAGCCTTCCGCCACCCACTCCACCAAAAAGCACGCGCCCAAGAAGGCAAAAGGCGACGCGAGCAGGAAGACGAAACCGCTGAGGCCCGGCGTATCCGACAGGCTTTCGGCCCAGAACAGGAAGGCGATCAGCGCATTGCCCGCCAATTCGAACATGAGGTAGTAGCCGATGCCAAGCCCCAGGAGCGCCGTGGTGAGACGGACCGGGCCGGATGGAACCACGGCGTTCACTGGTTAAGGCCCAGTTCGCGCTGCAGCTTCTTGGTCAGGTTTTTTGACACCAGGCGGTGCGATTCGCTCAGATATTCCTGCAGCTCGGTATCGCTCAGGCCCGGCTCGTCGTAATGCTGTATCCACTTCATGCCGCGTGATGCGAGGTACGGTGCCGGGCGCAGGCCGGGCTGGTCGCGCAAGAACTCGTAAGCGATGTCGGAGACCTTGAAGGTGATGCCGGTGGTTTTGTCCCCCTCGCCAGTATCGTCCCAGCCGCCGATGGCGAACACCTTACCGCCACTCTCGATACTGCCGACCTTCCACACATGCGCGCCGCCCCACTGCACCACATGGTTGGTGGCCGGGAGGCTGGCGCAGAAGCTGTTGTAGGTGTCTAGGTCCATGGCGGCACTATAGCGGCTGGGGCGCGGTTGACATAGACTGAGGCACACGCCGGAGAATAAGGAGCATCACCTTGGTCACCTACCGCCCCTGGGAAACGGAATTCACCGTCGAGACCATCGATATCCTGATGGCCGCCGACGATTTGCGCGTGTTGGAGGTCGTGCTGGCGCCGGGCGAATGTGTGCCCTGGCATATGCACCCGGACACCGAAGACCTGTTTGTCGGCGTCATCGGCATCTTCGATGTGCATGAAAAGATGCCCTACGGCGTCACCCGCCTGGGCCCGGCCGACCGCCATACCGTGGCGCCGAAGCGCGCGCATCTGGTGCACAACCCGGGTACCGAGACCATCCGGTTTCTCAATATCCAGGGCGTCGGCGCTTACGACTATGTCCCCATCGGCGACCAACAGACCCCCGACTTCTGGCCGCGCGCACTGTAAGTATTTCATTTCCGTAAAATGACTATTCCGGCGCTTTCTTCATAAACATCACGCCCACCAGCAGGGCCGGCAGCGCGCCTGCCGCGAAGCCCATGCCAAAGGTGCCGCCCGCCGTCAGCAACACGCCCATCAGCGCCGGATAGGCGAACTGGCCACCGACCGCGAAACTCAAGACGCCGCCGGTGTTGGTCGCCACCATGTCGGATTTCGACAGGTTCGCCACTTCCGCCAACACAACGCCGTGCCAGCTGATGGCCGTCGCACTGTAGCCCATGGCCACCAGGGTGATCATCAACTCGCCCCAGCCCGGCAACATCATCGCGCACGCCACCGCGAACACCGCCATGGTAATGCCAAGAAACGCCAGCACCGGACGCGCGCCACCGACGCGGTCCACCACCCAGCCCCATACAATCCGAGCCACCACGGATGCGACTTGCGACAACGCGAATACCGCCCCCGCCTCGACCAGCGTAAAGCCCAAGTCGCCGACCAAATATGAGACGAAGAATGCGGCGAAGATGCCCTGCAGTCCGCAATAGGTGAAGGTGGCATAGACGAGATGGCGGAATTTAGGCGGGATCAGCACACCGCGCAGCGTGGTTATTGCCTGGCGCGCCGTGATGCGATGATCGGGGTTGCGGTTCAGATCAAACATCGGTCGGAACAGCTGCAAGATGACAGCCAGCGTGAAACACATGGCCGAGGTGCCGTAGAAAATTCCCTGCCAGCCGAAATTCACCAACAAGAACGGCACCAAAATCCCGGCCAGAATGCCGCCCGCCGGCACCGCCGTCTGCTTGAACGAGAAAATCAGCGCGGCGTGCTTGGGCGGCGCGAAGCGGGCCAGGATGTCACTGGATGCAGGTGTCGAGGATGAGCCGAAAATCCCGATGATCGCTGCCCCTAAAGCCAAACCCCAGACCTCGCCGGTCAGCCCCAAAGCCAGCCCGACGCCCATGGACGTGAGCGCGATCTGCGACATACGCACCGCACCCAATTTGCGGATGAAGCCGCCGACCATCAGCATCGACATGGACGAAAACATATACAGCAAGCCCATGTGCAGCCCCGCCAAAGCCACCGGCACGCCGACAACCTTGGCCAGTTCGGGCGCGGCGACAGGCACCACCAGCGCCGTCATGTAGGTGAGAGTCTGTTGCGTGAATGTGGCGAGAATGGCCAGAAACAGGGTCAACGGTTGCGCGCCTCGGCGAGTTCACGGGCGGCAAACATAATGCCCACGCCCAGGGCGGGCAATCCCAGCAACGCGAAGCCCCACCCGAAACCCATCCCGGCCCCGATCCACACACCCAGCGCCAGCGGATACATGAATTGCCCGGCAGCAGCGAAGGCCAAAACGCCGCCCGTATTGATCGCGACCTCTTCGGGGCGTGAGCGCTCGGCGATGGCTGAGAGCACCACACCATGCCAGCTGATGGCCGTGGCGCTGTAGCCGATGGCGATGAGCATCACCAAAAATTCCGGCCAGCCCGGCACCATCATGACCATCGAACCTGCGATCATCGCCATGCAGACGCCAAGCGCTGCGAGCACCGGCCGAGCACGCCCCACCAGCCCGGCAATCCAGCCCCAGGCGATGCGCGCGAACACCGCCGCCATCTGCGAGATGGAAAAGATCGCGCCGGCCGCCACCAGCGAATATTCGAGCTCGGTCACCAGCATGGAGACGAAGAACGTCGCGAACGCGCCTTGCAGCCCGCAATAGGCGAAAACGGTCATCGCCAGACGGCGAAACGGTGCGCGGCGGATGACGCCATCCAAAGTCTCGGCTGCTTGTCCAAGGCGGAAGCGGTGCGAGAGGTCGCGGTTGGTGTCATAGAGGCCGCGCAACACCTGCATTGCGATGGCAGGGACGATGCAAAGGAAACCGGTACCGATGAACACGCCGCGCCAACCGTATGTCACCATCAGGTACGGCACCAGCAACCCGGCCAGAATGCCGCCCAAGGGCACGCCGGCTTGTTTGATGGAGAAAATCAACGCCGCGTACCGGGGCGGGGCGTAACGGGCCAGGATGTCGCTGGATGCCGGTGTCGAGATGGCGATGAACATCCCTACCATCACGCCGCCCAACGCCAAGGCCCAGACCTCGCCGGTCAAGCCCAGCAGCAACCCCAAGCCCGACCCGCCCAGCGATACCTGCGACATGCGCACCGCGCCAAACCGCCGGATCGCGCCGCCGACCATTAGCATCGAGAACATCGTGGCAGCGAACATCAGGCCGCTGTAATAGCCCGTCAGGCTAACATCGACGCCCAGCACGCGCGCCAGTTCCGGCGCCGCCATGGGCACCACCAACGCCGTCATATAGGAAAGCGCCTGCTGGATCAGCATGGTGAAGAGCGCCAAGGCTAACATCATCGGAAAGGCATTTCGTCAAGCAGTCGGGAAATCGTACAAGCGGGCAGCGTTGTCGCTGAGAATACGGTTTCGGACCGTCTCATCGGGCACCCAGTCGAGCAGCAGGTCCAACAAGTCACCGTCGTTCGGCATGACGCCCTGGTTGTAGTTGATGTGCGGCCAGTCCGACCCCCAAACCAGGCGATCAGGATTGGCGGCGACGAGCGCTTTGGCAAACGGTTGAGTATCGGCGTAGGGCATGCGGTCGTGGCCCGAGAACCGCATGGGACCCGAGATTTTGACCCAGACCTTGCCCGAGTCCAGCATGCGCAAGAGCGTCTGGAAGGCCGGATGATCAACACCCAGGTGTGCCGGCACACGGCCCATGTGATCGATGACCACATCGCAGGGCAGGTTCATCAAATCGGCCTGCATGTCCGGCAGTTGCTCACCCTCCAGCAAAAATTGCCCGTGCCAACCCAGATCGGCGGCGCGGGCGGCGAGCTTTTTGTCGAGGCCCGGCGCATTGGCATAATTGCCGACGGACGTGAAGCGCAGGCCGCGCACGCCTGCATCATGCATGTCTTTCAGCGTGGCGTCAGAAGCGTCGGCATCCGGCACGGCAACGCCGCGGAAGCGGTCCGGGTATTGTTTCAGCGCATCAATGGTGCGTGCGTTGGCGCCGCGCCCAAGCGCGGTCGGGTGGATGATGACCGCACGCTCCAGACCCAGTCTATCTTGCCACGCCACATACGTTTCAGGCAGCGCGTCGGGGCTGTGGTAGGCGGCGCCTTCATGGAATGGGTAGTGATTTGCCGGACCGAAGATGTGGATATGGCTGTCGCAGGCACCGGGCGGAGTTTTCAACTTCGGGATATTGGGGTGCGCGTCGGGCGGCTGGGACATAATTGGCATGGTCCGCCAATATCGGCAATCGCGAGCTCCCAGGCAAGGCCGGCTTTACGCTTTGGCGGAGTTCGGAGATACTGCGGCCCGCACATAGGATGGACAGGACAACAAAATGACCAATCAATTGACCGAAGACCCCAGCCGCACGCCAGGGAGCTTCCTGAATTTCCCGCTGGTCAGCGACCTGGACAACCTGGATGCGCACATCGCCATCCTCGGCGTGCCCTACGGCCTGCCCTACAAGATGGGCGGCGGCGCCAACCCGCAATCGCAAGCGCCCGATGCCATCCGTGCGGCGTCGGATCGCATCTCCATGGGGCCGGAGCGATGGGATTTCGATATTGGCGGCACACTGCTGGGCGGCAAGGATATCGACGTGGTGGACTGCGGCAACGTGCCGGGTGACCCCTATGATCCCGCCGAGCATTACCGTCTAGCGGAAGCCGCCGCGCGAAAAATCGTCGGCGCCGGAGCCATGCCGATTGTCATCGGCGGCGACCACGGCATTCCGATTCCGATCTTCCGGGCCTTCGATGGGTTCGGCGCGGGTGAGGTGACATTGGTGCAAATCGATGCCCATCTCGATTGGCGCGATGAGATCAACGGCGTCAGGGAAGGATACTCCAGCCCCATCCGCCGTGCCTCTGAAATGGAACATTTCGGCGAGATCTATCAGCTCGGCATCCGCAGTACGGGCTCCGCGCGCGAACAAGATGTCCGGGCCGCCGAGGCCTATGGCGCGAACATCATCACCGCCTATGAAATTCATGACGCGGGCATGGACGCCATCATCGACCGCATTCCGGCCGGCGGAAACTATTTCATCACCGTCGATGTCGATGGTCTGGACCCTTCTATTATGCCCGGCGTGCTGGCGCCGGTGGCCGGCGGGCTGACATTCCACCAGATGCGTAAATTAATTCACGGCTTGGTCGGCAAGGGCCGTGTGGTGGGCATGGACGTCAACGAGTTCGCGCCATCATTGGATAACGGCTACATAGGTGCGGTCACCTGCGGACAGATCATCACCAACCTGATCGGAGCAACGGTGCACGCCGGTTACTTCGACTGACATGCTGGACTACGCGTTCGCCCTCGACCCGACCTTCTTGGCCGTCGCGATTGGCGCCGTGGTGCTAACCGGCATCTTGAAAAGCGGGCTTGGCGGCGGGCTCGGGCAGTTGTCGGTCCCGCTGATGGCGATGTTCATCTCGCCCATCGCTGCCGCTGCCATCATGTTGCCGATCTTGATTACCATCGACTTGTTCAACATCTGGGGTTACCGCAAGGATTGGCACCGTGCCAACGTGTTGGTCATGTTGCCGGGCGCGGTGATTGGCATAACCATCGGCGGTCTCACCTTTAACTACGTGGATGACAACGCGGTCAGGTTGTTGTTAGGGGTGATCACGCTGGTGTTTGCGTGCAGCTACTTTGTCCAGCGCAAACCCACAACCACGGAAACCCGAAGCGGCAAGGCCATCGGATTCGCCAGCGGCACGCTTGCTGGCTTTACCAGCTTCGTGGCGCATGCCGGCGGCGGTCCGGTGAAATTCTTTTTACTGCCGCAACGCCTGGAACCGCGCATCTTCGTCGGCACCCATGTGTTTTTCTTTTTCGCGGTCAACCAGATCAAGATCTGGCCGTATCTGTGGCTGGGGCAATTCTCGACGGAAAACCTCTCCACCAGCCTGATCTTGCTGCCCGCTGTTCCGATCGGCGTATGGCTGGGCTGGAAGCTGGTAAAGGTGATCGAGCCGGCGGTGTTCTATAAAATCTGCTACGCCATGCTATTCGTCGCCGGCATCAAGCTGATCTATGATGGCCTTACGCGCGGCGGTTACATCTGAGCTAGACCGGACTGGCTACGACGCGGTTTTTGAGCGTACCGACGCCGGACCATTCGATTTCCAACTCGTCGCCAGGTTTGAGAAAACGCTGCGGCTGGCGGCTTGCGCCGGAGCCCTCCGGCGAACCGGTTGAAATGATGTCGCCGGGTGCCAAGTGCAGGAAACCCGAGACATAGTTGATCAATGTCGGAATGTCGAAAATCATATCGCCGGCCTTGGCGCTCTGAACTTCTTCGCCATTGAGACGGGTCGACAAACGCATGGCAAACGGGTCGAGAATCTCATCAGCCGTGACCATCCATGGCCCGCATGAACTCATGCCCGCAAAATTCTTGCCCGCCGGCACACTGTGCTTTTGCCACTCGCGCACGGAACCATCGTTCATGATCGTGTAGCCGGCGATGTGATCGAAGGCTTGCTCCTTTGGGATAAACCTCCCTCCCCGCCCAATCACCACAACGAGTTCTCCCTCGTAGTCCATGGTGTCCGACATCGGCGCGGGTGGTTGTATCAGTGGCTTTCCATGACCGACAACCGAGCCCGGAAACTTATTGAAGGTGGAGATATGTTCCGGCGGCGGTACGTCACCGTGGATCGGGTGGCGCTTCGGATAGTTGACGCCGATACAGATGACTTTCTCCGCATTCCAGAGCGGCGGCACATAGTCGAGGCTGTCCAGCGGCAAACTGGGTTCGCGCCCATCGGCCCAGGCACGCAGTTCGTCCTCATCACCGGTTTCCAATAGCGCCCGGATAGATCCGTAGCGCACCAGCATGTCTCCTTCGACCGGGATTAACGCGTCGGCGTTCGCATCAACAACGCCGAAACCGATGCCATCGTCTGCCCGCTGATAACTGACCAGTTTCATAGCTTAACCTCACTGCTGACGTAATCGGCTACTTTGCCGATAACCCGGGTGACACTGGTGTGCAGAGCATCGAAACCGGCATTTTTCTCGATGCGCCGTTCGTCCATGTAAAGCGTCCGGCTCAATTCAACCTGTAGACTGTGACATGCGTTAGCCGGGTCGCCGAACTTGCGGACCAACTCAACGCCCTTGAATTTTTCATTCACCGAAACGTCCAATCCTTCCGCCTCAAAAGCTTCGCGCACCACGCCTACGAACGCCCCGTCACTGGTGCCACCGTCGCGATCACCAAGCACGACTTCAGCCTTGGGCATATCGTCGCGCTCAAGGGTTTTGCCGAACTCGGGTGACGGCATGGAATGGCAATTGATATGCCAGCGCCGTCCCCAACGTTGATGGATTTCGTCGGCTATATCGGACATTTCCGCATGATAGGGCCGCCAATAACCATCGATGCGGGCTTGCACCTCTTCGATGCCCAGCTTGCGTTGATAAAACGCCACGCCGGCGCCGGCATTTCGCCAAATCAGGCCAATCCCCTGGTCGCGTTTCGGGTTGGCGCGGATGTCACCTGGCCACGCACCATCAACCATATCGGGGTCCATATCCTCCAGCCCTCGGTTGGGATCGATATAAGTGCGGGGAAACTCAGCCGCCAGCAGCCATGCGCCATGATCCGGCGCCGCGCAATAAAGCTCGTCGATAAATGCATCCTCGCCCCAACGGATATTCTCTCGCGGGCAGTCGTGCGCGAAGTCAGTCGGGTACGTGTTGCCGCTGTGGGGTGAGTCGAACATGAGCGGTAAGGCAGAACCGACAGGGTCATGACGGCGCAAGATTCCGACCATCTGGTATTTCTGCTCACCCATATTGCCCGCTCCTCTATCCTATCTTGATCCCTGATTATTGCCGTGTCCGCCCCTGCGTTCAATCCAGGGCGTTCAATCCAGGGCTAACGCCTTGCGGTAAATCGGATCGGCGAGCAAAACACCCGCCGCCGCCGCACTGCCCTCGGCGGACCAGTACGCATCACAGCTGCGGTAATATTTCTCGAGATTTCCATCGCCTCGAAACACGTCGCGGAAATCGATCACGTGCAAATTTGGGTACGCGGGCGCCAAGACATCAAGAAGAGCGTGAATGGGTGTCATTGCCGGCTGGTTGAAATCCGACGGGCGCGGAATGAGGGTTATGATCACCGTGCGGTCGCCGGCCTCTTCCATCAATTGCTCAAGCACATAAATCAAGCGCTCCGCCTGCGCCTGCGTGAAATCGAAATATCCAGAGTACACTGCACCCGTGGAAACCGGCGGCCCTTGCATGGAGGATAATTGCTCTACGACAATGTCGGCAGTGGCGTCTATTAAATTCGCGATGTAGGTAAAGTTCTCGAACATTCGCCCCAAAAACCGGTGTTCTTCCTTGCGGATTTCTGCAGGCGATAAGCCCCGTTGGTCGGGATTCACATATTTCAGGTAATAGCTTCCGCCCCGCAGAACGAAGTAGGGCCGGTACTGGCCAAGATACGCGTCGGCGAATTTGGGGTCGTCATCAACGAAATCGCTGTCCGGCACGAAATTGAAAATAACCACATCATGGTCGAATCCTTTCGCGAGGTGCTTGTACAACAACAACGACTGCGTTGCGCCGAAATGCCCCGATGTTCCGAAATTCAGGTGCTCCGCCTTGGTTTTGGCTTCCAAGAGATCCGACGTTCGTTCCTTCTGCGCCAATCCATAGCCTTCGGTAAAGGCGTCTCCCAGCATCACCACTCTCGGTGATTTTCCATTGCGCACACGTTTCCGATCGCGGGCCCCGTAGGCATTGGTGGCGTAGCTGGCGCTAAAACATATCTTTTCGTCATCGAACTGGGTATTCGCCTCGTGCCACATCCCGAAATGCGGGTTTTGGTCGATCCAGAACGGCTTCGAACGCGGCAACTGATAACTCGGGCGCTCGGCGCCGACGAGGCCCAGTTCGATGATGCCGGCACTCGCAATTTCCAGCAAAATCAGCCCGAAGGCGGCAACAACGGCAATTCGTCTGAATCGGCGCGTTGCGCGCCGGGCTTTGCGATTGTGCCGTGAAACCATTGCTTGTCCGGTCGTACTAATTCGGTGCCGGCAAGGCCGCCATAGCGATGTATCCGTCCAATGCTTCAACGCGGCCCAACCACGCTGAAACATGGGCGAACTCATGCGGATTGATGCCGCCTTGATGGACCAAAGCTGCATAAACATAGTTGGCGATATCCGCCACTGTCGGCGAACCTCCGACCAACCAATCGCGCCCTGCCAGATGACTATCCAAAACACTCAGCGCCCGTCGCGCCAAGCTTCTGGCACCTTCTAGATCCCCTTCTCGGTTGAACAGAACGAGTGCGCGAGAAACGGCGCAACCATGCAGCATCTCGTTGGCCGAGAACGATAGCCACTCCGAGACATGGCCAAGCGCCGACGGGTCATCTGCGGGCAGCCAGCCGCCAGCGCCGTACTTGGCCGCCAGATACACAAGAATCGCTTGGGAATCGCGGATGATGTCGCCGTCATCATCAAGCACCGGCACCTGCCCCAAGGGGTTCAAGGCGACAAATTCGGGCGCTTTGTGCGCCATATCGGCCATATTGATGGGCACGGTTTCATAGTCCAGGTCCAGCAACGACAAAAGCATCCGGACCTTGTGACAATTTCCCGACAGCGGTGAATCGTAAAGTTTTATCATCGTTGCTTTCGCCCGTTAAAAGGTAGACAGGGGCATATTGTTGCCGGTCTAGCCGCCCATGACAAACCACAACAGCGCCGGTAACGTCAGGAATGACAGCAGGGTCGACACCATGATCACTCCGGCAACCTCGGCGGGGCGGGTTTCATACATTTCCGCGAACATGAAATTGAAAACGGCGGCCGGCATCGCACACTCTATGATCACCACGCCGCGTGCGATGCCTTCGAACCCGAACAATTCAGCCACCCCCCAACCGACGGCAAATCCCATACCCAATCGGACGAGGGAAAGCGCCAAGCTACGTCCCAACCCTTCGATTTTCAGATCGGCCAACGACACGCCCAATGTGATGAGCATCAGCGGAATCGCGAAAGAGCCCAGCATATCCAGGCTGCGCATCATCCACGCCGGTAATTCGGCCCCGGTGGCCATAACCACAATTGCCGCCAACGTCGCCCAAACCAACGGCAACTTGAGCACCGCGCGCAGGTGGATGTTGCCGGACGCAATGGCCGGCCCGAACACAAACACCAAGATGGCATTGACCGTGAAATAGCCGATACCCAGCGCCAATCCCGCCGGACCGAACGCCAGCAGGCACAAGGACAACCCCATGTTGCCGGTATTGGCGAATGTCAGCGACGGCAGGTAGGTTCGGATATCGAGATTTCCGGCTCGTAGAATCGATGCCGCGATGACGGCGAAAATCGCCGTTGAAACCAGTGCTGACGCCCCCATCAGCAGCAACACCCGGCCATCAAGATCGACCTTGATCAGGGTTTCGAAAACGAGGCAGGGAAACGCAATCAGCGTCACCAGCCGCGTCACAAATGCGGTTTCATAGCGACCGCCACGCCGCGCCCAGATATAGCCTACCAATGCGCAAACGATTACCGGGGAAATGGTGTTGAAAATCGCCAGGAGCACGCTCTCGTCCCGCCCTTATTCGACCCAGGCAATACGCAGAATATTGGTCGCACCGGGGGTGCCGAACGGCACGCCGGCGGTGATCGCCATGGCGTCACCCGGCTCGGCGAACTCCTCGCGTCGGGCCGCATCAATCGACAACGAGACCATATCTCCGAACGTTTGCACGTCGTCGGTATGTACGCAGTGGATACCCCACGCAAGCGCCAAGCGCCTCGCCGTATCGAGACGCGGGGTCAATCCCATGATGGGCACCATGGGGCGCTCGCGCGACGCCCTGAGCGTCGTCGAACCCGTCGACGTGAACGTCACGATCGCCGCCGCCGAAATGGTTTCCGCCACTTGCCGCACGGCCGCCGTAATGGCGTCGGCGGCGGTGGCTTCCGGGGCTTGGCGCGTGGCGTTCATCTGCTGCACATACAGTGGGTCCTTTTCGACCCGCCGGATAATGCGGTCCATGATGGTCACGGCCTCGGTCGGGTAGGCGCCAGCGGCGGTTTCGGCCGATAGCATCACGGCGTCGGCGCCGTCGTAAACAGCGGTCGCTACGTCCGAGGCTTCGGCCCGGGTGGGGCTGGGCGACTCGATCATCGATTCCAGCATCTGCGTGGCGATGATCACCGGCTTGCCGGAATCGCGGCAGACATTGACCATGCGCTTTTGGATGGAGGGCACATCTTCGGGCGGGATTTCCACGCCCAGGTCGCCGCGCGCCACCATCACCGCATCCGACAGATTGACGATCTCCTCCAAGCTGTCCAAGACCATGGGCTTTTCCAGCTTCGACATGATCCCGGCACGGCCGGCAATCAGTTTGCGGGCCTCGGCCACATCCTGCGGGCGCTGCACAAACGACAAGGCGACCCAATCGACGCCCATCTGCAAACCGAAGCGTAGATCGTCCAGATCTTTCGCCGTCAGGGGCGACAGTTCAAGCGCGACATCGGGGACGTTCACCCCTTTGTGGTCTGAAATCTTGCCGCCGGTGACCACCGTGGTATCGGCAAAACCCGGCCCGCAGTCGATCACCTCAAGACGGATACGGCCATCATTCACGAGCAGGTTCATGCCCGGCTCCAGGGCCGCGAAAATTTCCGGGTGCGGCAATTCGGCCCGGTTCTCATCGCCGAGCCCCGGTTCAAGGTCGAGGCGGAAGGCGGCACCGGCCACCAACATGGCGCTACCGTCCTTGAACTCGCCGACTCGAAGTTTCGGCCCCTGCAAGTCCAGCATCACGCCAATGGGGCGGCCGTGCTCTTGCTCCAGGCCGCGCACGATATCCAAGCGCGCCTGATGGTCTTCGTGGGTACCGTGGCTGAAATTCATGCGGAAAACATCGGCACCGGCCTCAAACAGCGCGGAAATCGATTGTTTGTCGGATGTGGCAGGCCCTAGCGTCGCCACAATTTTTGCTTTTCTATATCGTCTCATGGCCGGCACCTTAAGGTTAAAGGATTGATTTTACAAACTTTCTTTGCGATTTGATGGCTACCATGGCGTCCGCATACGGGCCTAACCACCTCCACCTTGTAGTGTTTGGGTGTTACGCTCTTGTTAACGCCCTGCAACCTATTATCTTAGGCTCCAGAGATGACCGCACCGGAACCTGCATCATGATCAAGAAACTGGTTTCCAATGCCTTGCTGTCCATTGTCATGGACAAAAAAGCGCGCGACAAATTCACGGCAGTCCAGGAACAAAAGAAACGCCCGCCGGGTGATGCCGCCGATACACAACCCGCGGCGAAATCCCAAAAAGGCGCCCGTTCAGAGAAACCAAATCAGGCGGATGACATGCCGGCCACGAGATCAGCGGCCAGGTTGGCGGCCAAAACGTCGCCACGACCGCCATCGGCTGATGAAGACGACGCGGAAGCCTTGATTCGAGAAGCGCTGGAATCGGCGGAACTCGAACTGATCCAGAAACGCAAAAAGAAGCCCATGACGAGCGAGCGTCAGGCATTGATCGAGCAAGCCATGGCCATTCACAAATCCAAGTCCCATGTCCTCGACGACTTGGACCAAGAACACCGCGACAAGCTGAAGTTCATGGCCCTAAAGACATTGGACCCGGATCTCGGGGAGTAGCGCGGATGCCCGAAACGGAAGGGGCGAGCGACGCAACGGCCGAGTTGGCCGCCCGCCTCGTTGATGGGGACCGCCGCGCGCTGGCCCGTGCCATCACGCTGATTGAATCCACCCGTGCCGACCATCGCCGCCAGGCGGAAACCCTATCCAGCACCTTGCTTGCGCATACGGGGAAGTCGTTGCGGTTGGGGATTTCGGGGGTGCCGGGTGTCGGCAAATCAACCTTTATCGAGGCCTTCGGGTTGCACCTGATCAAGGCCGGACACCGTGTCGCCGTGCTGGCGGTTGACCCGTCCAGTCCGCGTACGGGCGGCTCCATCCTTGGCGACAAAACGCGCATGGAACAACTGTCGCGCCATCCGGGTGCCTTTATCCGTCCGTCTCCCTCGGGCGGCACGCTCGGTGGCGTCGCCAGGCGGACCCGCGAAGCCATGCTGTGCGTCGAGGCGGCGGGGTTCGACGTGGTCTTGATCGAGACCGTGGGCGTTGGTCAATCAGAGATCGCCGTCGCGGGATTGACCGACATGTTCGTGCTGCTGCTCACCCCTGCCGGCGGCGACGATCTGCAAGGCATCAAGAAAGGCATTGTTGAACTGGCCGACCTGATTGTCGTCAACAAGGCCGATGGCGACTTGATCGCGGCGGCCGAGCGCGCGCGCCGCGACTACGCAGCCGCCCTGCACTTGTTGCGCCCGCCGGCCGGCACCTGGCGGCCCAAGGTGATGAAGTGTTCGGCCATGGGCGGTGAAGGCATTGGCGATGTGTGGTCATCGGTGGACGAGTTCCGCGATACGGCAGGCGCATCCGGTGCCATCACGGAGCGCCGCGCCGAACAGGCGGCGGCGTGGATGTGGGACGAGATCACCGAAACCTTGATGGCCGAGTTGAAGCATGATCAACGGATACAGTCTGAAATTATTCGTCTTGAAGACCAGGTCCGGAACGGCGCAATCAGCCCATCAAAGGCCGCGCGCGCGATCTTGGAACAATTCTCCCCAGGACGTGACTTAGGCCTAAACCAAGACTAGTGTCTTATTACTTTTTGCTATATGGTTTTTGGGGTAAGATAATCGCCGGCGAAACGAAAAATGCGGCGGAACGCGGATAGGAGATCATCTCGTGGAAGAACCTCAAATGCTTGACGACCTGAAATCTCAGTTGAACGGCCTGTTACGCTACATTCATCGCGTGCGTGAAGAAATCGCCGCCATGAGCAATCCCGCCGACGAGGACTTTCAGTTCAATTCCATGGGCGATCAGCTTGACGCCATTGTCGCTGCGACGGAAAAGGCCACCAACACCATTATGGCGGCCATGGAACGCAATGATGATGTGATTGGGCAGTTACGCGACAAACTTACCGACGACGCGGATAAAAAACTGTTGGATCAACTTACCGACAATGGCAACGAGGTTTTCGAGGCCTGCTCGTTTCAGGACATCACCGGCCAACGGGTCAACAAAGTGATCAAGTCCATCACCTATGTGGAAGAACGCGTCAATGCACTGGTCGATGTTTGGGGTAAAGAGGAACTGGACAAGATCGAGGTCCAGGCGCTAGAAAAAACCGAAGACGAAAAACTCCTGGACGGCCCGCAGTTGGAAGGCAAAGGTCTGTCCCAGGACGAAATTGACGCCCTGTTCGATTAGTATCACTCGATCAGTATCACCGTAACGCAAAGAACGAGGAATTCCGATGCCGCGACATTTTCTTGGCGCCTTGTGCGTCGCTGTGGCCGTTCTCATCTCCGCATTGATAGGAAACGCTGCCATGGCTCTCGACCCTGAAAACACTCTCTATCTCGATCTCAAGGATGGCCGTGTGGTCATTGAATTGCGCCCCGACCTGGCGCCTAAACATGTCGCGCGGATCAAGGAACTGGTGCGCGAGAAATTCTACGATGGTCTCAATTGGCACCGTGTTATCGGCGGTTTCATGGCTCAAGGCGGCGACCCGGACGGCGACGGAACCGGCGGGTCGGGCACCAATTTGCCGGCTGAGTTTTCCGATGAGCCGCACGTGCGCGGCGTGCTTTCCATGGCCCGCGCGCGCCATCCCGATAGCGCCGATTCGCAGTTCTTCATCGTCCTCGCCCGCGCACCGCACCTGGATGGCCAATATACTGTTTGGGGCAAAGTAACCGACGGTATGGAGTTCGTCTCCAATATCAAGAAGGCCGAACGCGGCGACCCAAGCGGCATGGTCGACGACCCGGATAAAATCGTCCGTATGCAGGTTGCCGCGGACGTCAAGGAATAGGCGCCCGCGCTGTAACCTAAGGCGTCAGCACAACGCGGCCGACAATGTTGCCTTCGGCCAAGTCGCTCAAGGTGGCCTCGGCCTCACTCAGGGGCCGGGTTGCCACCGGCAGCGGCTTTACCTTGCCCGCCGCCACCAACGCCATCAGTTCGCCGAAGTCATCGGGTGAGCCCACGTAAGAGCCCATCACTGTTAGGCTTTTCAGCGGGAACATCGGCACGGATAGGTCCACCGCGCCGCCGAACAACCCGACGACCACCAACTCGCCGCCGGTCGCCAGCGCGCCGAATCCGAATTTCACTGTCTTGTCGGAACCAACGAAATCCGCCACCGCCGCCGCACCGCCGGTGAGCTTATAGAGCTGCTTGCGGGCATCCTTTTCTGCCGGATCGATAGCATGCGCCGCGCCCGCTGCCATCGCCGCGTCGCGTTTCGCCGCATCGATGTCGACAACGATGATTTCCGTGTCCATCATAGCTTGTGCGATCATCACGCCGGCCAGCCCAACGCCGCCGGCACCGATAATCACCAGGGATTTACCTTCGGCCTTGGGTCTGAGTTTCTTCAGCGCGCCAAACGCCGTCAGGCCCGAGCACGCGTAGGTCGCCGCCAGTTCCACCGGCGTATCGCCCGCCGAAAACAGATAGCGCCCGTGCGGCACGATTACGTGGCTGGCGTAGCCACCGGCCAAATTGATGCCCAAGTTGCGCGGCTTGCCGCAGAGCTGCTCCTCGCCCGACTGACAATGACCGCACTCTCCGCAGCCGATCCACGGATAAACAACCACCGTTTCCCCGACAGTTGATCCGGACGCACTGCTTCCGAGCGCCGCAACCCGACCCGCGATCTCATGGCCCAGGGTAAACGGCAATTGATGCACCCACGACAAATCCGCCTTGTTACCGCCACCCAGGTCGAAGTATCCGTCGCGGATATGCACGTCCGAATGACACACCCCGCAGCCGGCAATCTCGACCAACACTTCATCGCCCTCGGGCCTCGGCGTTTCGCCTTCAATCAATTGCAACGGCCCGCCGTATTCAGTGATGCAATAACTTTTCATCGGACTCCCTCCGCCTCTTTTCCGTCACCGGAGTTTACTGGACGACCATGCACAGTCAAAGAATGGTGAGGACGGCCATTTTGAGTTGCAGGTTCGAATACCAATCTCTAGCGTCAAACCCGATTGTTAAGATTTGAATTTTTGAAGGTAAGCACATGCGCTCTTTGTTTTTCGCCGCGATCGCGGTCGCCTGTATCGCCGTTGCACCGGGCCCGGCTCAATCAACAGAAACTGAACGCCAAAAACTCATCGTCGAGATGTTCGAAATCATGGGCTACGGCGAGATTATCACACGGCTGTCGAAGACGGTATCGGAACAAGTGCGCACTCAAATCATGCAAAAGGCGCCAAACGCATCGGCTAAACTCTTGGAAAGCGTGACGACCATTTATGAAGAAGAATTTGCCGCCATGCAGCCGGATTTGATGCTGTTTGCGGGCAATTTCCTCAACAAGAACTTCACCGTCGACGAACTCAAACAGATGCTGGCCTTCTACAAAACGCCGGTGGGACAGAAGGGTATCAAGGTCGTCCCGCAAATGACTCAAGAAATGATGGCCTGGCTGCCGTCGGTGATGGGGCGATTCCAGGGCCGCGCGCTCCGGCGCATTCACGCCCTTGCCCAGGAGGAGGGCTTAAATCTCTAGCGGCTGAGTTCCTTAGTCGCCCGGTCCAGGCCGTCGAGGGTCAGCGGGTACATGCGGTCGCCCATGATCTGGTGCACCATGCCGATGGACTGCGTGTTGTTCCACCAGGCCTCTTTCACCGGGTTGAGCCACACCGTGTGCGGATAGACGCGTAGGATGCGCTCCAGCCACACCGCACCCGCCTCCTCGTTCCAGTGTTCCACCGATCCGCCCGGATAAACGATTTCATAGGGGCTCATGGATGCGTCACCGATGATCATCACTTTGTAGTCGTGTGGGTATGTGTGCAGCACTTCCCAGGTCGGCGTGGTATCGGCGTGGCGGCGGCGGTTGTCCTTCCAGACTTTTTCGTAAAGGAAATTGTGGAAGTAGAAATATTCCATGTGCTTGAACTCGGCGCGGGCGGCGGAGAACAACTCCTCCATCACCTGCACGTGCGGGTTCATGGAGCCGCCCACATCGAAGAAAATCAGCAGTTTCACCGCGTTGTGGCGCTCCGGCACCATGCGGATATCCAGATAACCGCGCTTCGCGGTTGAGCGGATGGTGTCATCCAGGTCCAGTTCCGTCGCCGCGCCTTCGCGGGCGAAACGGCGGAGCTTGCGAAGTGCCACCTTGATATTGCGGGTACCCAGTTCGACCGTGTCGTCGAGGTTCTTGAACTCGCGCTTGTCCCACACCTTGACGGCGGAGAAATTACGGTTGTCGTCCTGACCGATGCGCACGCCCTCGGGGTTGTAGCCGTACGCCCCGAACGGCGACGTCCCGGCGGTACCGATCCATTTGGACCCGCCCTGGTGGCGCTTCTTTTGCTCTTCCAGGCGCTGTTTCAGGGTTTCCATCAGCTTATCCCAGCCGCCGAGTGCTTCGATCTGCGCTTTTTCCTCTTCCGTCAGCGTTTTCTCAGCCAGCTTGCGCAGCCATTCCTCGGGAATTTCTTGCGCCTCGCCCTCGGGCGCTTCCAGGCCGTTGAACACGTGGCCGAACACCTGATCGAATTTGTCGAGGTTGCGCTCGTCCTTTACCAGACAAGACCGCGACAAGTAGTAAAAGTCCTCGACGTCATAGTTGGCGAGCCCCTTGTCGACGGCTTCGACCAAGGTGAGATACTCGCGCAAGGATACCGGCACTTGTGCGTCGCGGAGCTGCAGGAAAAAATCGATAAACACGGGAAGCCGCTTGGTCCTAGCTGTTGTCGACGATGACGGGAGACTCGAAATAGGTGATTTCCGGCTCGGCGCCGTAGCGCTCCTTGATCATGGCGCGCCATTCGGCGGTGTAAACCGCGTCCGCTGCTTCCTGGCTTTCCCACAGATACACGCCGCCGCCCTTGCCGTGGCCGAACAGGTAGTATTTGCGGACCAGCCCTTCAAGCCCTTGGTATTTCGGTGCGGAGCCTTCAAACAACGCCTGGGCTTGTTCAAGGTCCACGTCGCCTGGCAGCGGAAAATTGACAATAGCTGTAATCATGGTCGTCGCCCCGATCGGTTATATCCGAAGATCATTCCCTACCCCGCCTGTTTGGGCGGCACAACCCCCATTCCCTCTGGCGCACCGCCGTCGGCATCATCTGCGGCAACATCTTCGGTGTATTCCACCCCCATGCCGGCCATAACCTCGGGCGGCAGGCTACGGATATGGATATCACGCTGCGGATAGGGGAAGTCGACGCCGTTGTCCTGGTAGGCATCCCAAACATTCAGCAACACCTCGGACGAGACATTGCCGATACCGTTCTGCGGATCGTTGACCCAAATCCGAAGCTCCAGGTCGACGCTGTTATCGCCGAAGCCCCGCATCTGGCAAACCGGCGGTGGATGCGCCAGCACGCGACCCACCTTGCCCGCCGCCTCCACAGCCAGGGCGATGGCTTTGCGCACATCACTATCGTAATCCACGCCGATGGGCAGTTTCACGCGCACGAGACTGTCCGTATAGGACCAGTTCTCGACCCGCTGCGAAATCATTTCCTCATTCGGGATCAGGTGCTCGGTACCGTCTCGGGTAATCACCGAAACGCAACGCGCGCCCAAAGAATTGATCCAGCCGTAGGTGTCGCCGATGGCGATCACGTCGCCCGGCTTCACGGATCGGTCCATCAACAAAATCAGGCCGCTGATCAGATTCGAGAACACCTTTTGCAGGCCGAAGCCGATACCAAGGCCCACGGCACCTGAGAACACCGCGAAGGCCGTCAGGTCGATACCCACCGCATCCAGCCCCATGACAACCGCCAGCGTATAGACGACGATACGGAACAGCTTGCCCAGCAGCACGGCAGCTGCCGGCGACACCTTGGGCATGGCTGCAATGCGCCGCTCCACCAGGCCCGACACCACGCCCGCCAACCACACCAGCACGCCCACTGCAATGATCGCCTTGGCCACACCCAAAACCGATATCCGGAATGTGCCGAACTGCAGCGCCATGGAGTCCAGCACCTGAATGGTCGGGTCCAAGAGCGCCGTGATGTTCAACGCTGCGACCGTCCAGGCGGTCACGGCAATGACCTTCGACCATGTGCGGTCGCGGATCAGTACGGTCGCCAGGCGGATCACCACCCACGCGGTGAGCAAACTGACGGCGATTTCGATCAGATGATGCGGCCACTTGGCATATTGCGCGGCAACCACCGAGAACCATTGCGCAATCAACCACACCACAGGTAGCGCCAAAGGCACCAAGGCTTCTGTTACCGGTTTGATGAAGCGTTGATACCAGGGCGCGTCGTATGACGTCTCCATCCACTTGCGGCATCGCGGAGAAAACGCCCATGCGATGATGAAGGCAAAAAGCACCACGGCGAACTGAATCGCGGCGCTGAGCACAAAGACATTGTCTTGCGCCCAGCCCGTCCATTCGGTCAGGCGGGCCTGCAGGTACTCAAGATCGAGAAACTTTTCCAAACCGGGTCCCCTGTGATTCGTTTAACATCATAGGGGACGGTGGATGGTTCCACCAAGCGTCAATCCGCCTCACAGACAAACGGCCAGATGATCTTGGCGTCCGGCGGGTGGGTATTGCCCTTGTCATCCCTGTAAGCGATTTTAACCCGGCGCTCATCTTCGGCCAAGGCCAGCATGGCGTGGGTATCGAGGGGCGTCTCTCCCCTGAACAGCGCCACCGGATCGATGAAATGCCCGTCCACGGGGATCACCAGGCTGTCGGTAACCACATAGTTGGGCGAGGTGGAGATGTTCACGGTCAGGTGGTTGTGCGGTTGGCGGCGTTTACCGGGCACGCCGGATTTACCGTTGGGGCCAAGGTAATCACCCATCTTGAGGCGCTGCCCGACATGCACCTCTGGCGGCGCGTTGAAATGCGACTGTAGGGTATAAACATAAACCGGCAGGCCGGTGTCTTCGGGGGTGTGGCGCATGATCACCTGCCGGCCCCGGAAGCTCTTACCCCCGCCTTCGCGGTAGATGGCGATGACCTCGCCATCCGCCATGGCATGCAGCGGCGCATCCCAGCCCGCAGGGATATCGGCGCCGGAATGGATGCGGTTCGGCACCGGGCCGCGCCAGGGCTCACCAAAGGGGTGATCGATCTCGGGACAGTCGGCGTTGTCGGGATAAACCGGGACCAAGCCGCTTTCAAGCAGTCCGCGCTGGCGTTGCACGTCCATCTGTTCAAGCTTGGCGAAGAAGGCGCCCTTGGTGGTTTGATCAATGGCATCGAGTCCCACTTTTGGACCGCCAGATGAGGCGTCACCACCGCAGGCTTGTTTCTTGCGCTTGCTCTTGGCGCCGCCGCCTTCAAAGAAGGCCTTGAATTCCCGGACCGTCAGGTAGCCGTCCTCATCGGCATCAATGGCATCAAAGATATCACCCGACTTTCGCCATTCGTCACGGCTGACCTTACCGTCGCCGTCACTGTCATTCATCTTGACCGCGCGCTTCGGGTTTTGCCCTGGGCATGGGCAGCATCGAGCGCCGGCAAGGCAAGTAACGCGCCCAGAGCGGCGCTCATGAAGAGTGTACCGGGGTTCAGCTTGGGCATGGCAGGCCTCCGCTCCGTGTTCAGGGGACGGAGCAAGCCTAGCAAATATATAACCCCAGCGTCTCTAGGGTTTTATGCCCGTTACCGTCCTTCGCGCCGGTTCAGGAAGGCCAGACGCTCCAGCATATGCACGTCCTGCTCGTTTTTCAGCAGCGCGCCGTACAAGGGCGGGATCAGGTCTTTCTGATCGTCGGAGCGCAAGGCCTCGGCGGGAATGTCCTCGACCATCAACAGCTTGATCCAGTCCAACAACTCAGACGTCGAGGGCTTTTTCTTCAATCCCGGCACATCGCGCAGGCCGTAGAACACGTTCATGGCCTCCGACACCAGACGCTTTTGCACGTCGGGGTGATGCACCTGAACGATGGCACGCATGGTATCTTCGTCGGGGAAGGAAATGTAGTGGAAGAAACAGCGCCGCAGGAAGGCGTCGGGAAGCTCTTTCTCGTTATTCGACGTAATCACCACAATCGGACGCTGCTTGGCGACAATGGTCTCCTTGGTCTCGTAGACATGGAACTCCATGCGGTCGAGTTCGAGCAGCAGATCGTTGGGAAATTCGATATCGGCCTTGTCGATTTCATCGATCAAAAGCACTGGGCGTTGATCCGATTCGAACGCCTCCCAAAGCTTGCCCTGCAGGATGTAGTTGCCGATATCGTGCACACGCTCGTCGCCCAACTGCGAATCGCGCAGCCGCGCCACGGCGTCGTATTCATACAGGCCCTGCTGCGCCTTGGTGGTGGATTTCACGTGCCATTGCATCAGCGGCGCACCAAGTGCGTCGGCGATTTCCTGGGCCAGCACGGTCTTGCCGGTGCCGGGCTCGCCCTTCACCAACAACGGGCGTTCCAGCGCCACGGCGGCGTTTACCGCAATCTTCAGGTCTTCCGTGGCAACGTAGCTTTCCGTGCCTTCAAAGCGTTTCGTCATACTTTTTCCTTTGGCCCCCTACTCTGCACCCACCGGTGCCGGCTTTCCGATATTCACCAGCGCCACGTTCTCCGGCGTCGGATGACGCGGCACCATCAGCGCCAAAACCAGCGACACGCCGGCCATGGCTGTGCCGGCCATAAACACATAGGCCGGCTCGATCAGCCAAAGAAAGCCGAAAGCAGCCGGAATGACAACCGCCGCGATATGGCTAAGTGTAAAACTGACGCCCGTCGACGATGCGATGTCCGCCGGATTGGCGATTTTCTGAAAGTAGGTTTTCAGCGCCAGCGCCATGGCAAAGAACACATGGTCGAGCAGGTACAACGACACGCCCATCCACGCCTCGCTGGCGAATGCATAACCGGTGAACACGAACAACAGTCCCCCGTATTCAATGATCAGCGTGCGGCGCTCGCCGAAGCGCTGCACAAACCGCCCGATCTTCGGTGCCAGCCAGAACGTCGCCCCCATATTGACCAGAAATAAAAGGCTCATCTGAGAGGCCGAAAAACCGAACTTCTCGACCATCAGGAACACCGCGAACACAACGAATATCTGGCGCCGCGCACCCGACATGAACACCAGCGCGTACCACAGCCAATAGCGTGAGCGCAACACGATGGTCTTGTGCTGCTCGGTGGCGGCCTTGAATTCGGGATAGGCCCGCCAGCAATAGAGCGCGATCCCGACGGTCAGGCTGCCGGAAACCAGATAGATCACCGCATAAGAGACGTCGGTAATCTCCAATGTCAGGAAAATCGCCCCGAAAGCGACAGCCGATGCAATCGAACGCGCCGAGATGATGCGCCCGAAAATCAACGGTGCACGATCCTTGTCGATCCACTGCAATGTCAGGGATTGGTGCGTGGTCTCGAAGTAGTGGAAGCCGATGGACATGATGAACGTAGTGAACATCAGCCCCCAGTAACTTGGCAAAATACCGGTCAGCGCCGCGCCGACACCCAAGAACAGCAGCGACAGCAACGCCAACGGCTGCTGACGCAAGAACAACAACACAAACACCACGGCGAAACTCAGGAAACCTGGGATTTCGCGCACGCTCTGCAATATGCCGATATCCTGGCCGTCGAACCCGACTTCCTCGATGGCGAAATTGTTCAACAAACCCCGCCAAGTGGCGAAGCTCAAGGGCATGGCCACGGCCAACAGCAACAGCAGCATCTCCGGCGAACGCCAGTCGATATCCTTGGGGAGCAATTTGCGCATCATCTCAAGGTGGGTCCCGCGCCCTCTCGGATCAAGACCGGGAGGGCTTTGAATTTCAGCCGGCCTCGGCCAGTGCCGCCTGGATGGCGTCGACGGCAGCTTGTCCATCCGCACCGTTGGGGCCGCCGGCTTGCGCCATGTCGGGACGTCCGCCGCCGCCCTTGCCGCCGACGGCAGCCGAGCCGGCGCGCACCAGATCAACGGCGCTGACGCGTTCGGTCAAATCTTCGGTGACCCCCACCACCAGCGACGCCTTGCCGTCGACATTGGAGACCACGGCAACGACGCCCGATCCCAGTTGCGTCTTCAGGTCATCAGCCAGGTTTTTCAAATCTTTCGCCGGCATGCCGTCGAGCAGTTTCGGCGCGAATTTGACGCCGCCCACGTCGAGCGTTTCCGCACCCGCGGTGGCGCCGCCACCTCCGGTGGCCATTTGGCGGCGCGCTTCAGCCAGATCGCGTTCCAGCTTGCGGCGTTCCTCGATCAGGCTTTCGACGCGCGCCGGCACGTCATCGGGCTTGGCTTTCAACAGCGCCGCCGCCTGGTTGAGCGATTTCTCGACGCCATCGAAGTAGGCCATGGCGCCCGGCCCCGTCAGCGCCTCGATGCGGCGCACGCCGGCGGCCACGGCGGATTCACTCAGAATCTTGAACGGCCCGATATCGCCGGTGCGCTTCACGTGCGTGCCGCCGCAAAGCTCGGTCGAGTAGTTTTTGCCGCCACCCTCTTCGCCGCCCATGGAAACCACACGCACTTCGTCGCCGTACTTTTCGCCGAACAGCGCCATGGCGCCGGCCTCGACGGCGGCGTCGGGCTCCATCAGGCGGGTTGTGACGTCAGAGTTGGCGGCGACGCGCGCATTGACCTCGGCCTCGACCGCGGCCAGTTCCGCAGCCTCGACGCCTTTCGGGTGCGAGATATCGAAGCGCAGACGGTCGGGTGCAACCAGTGATCCTTTCTGCGTCACATGATCGCCCAACTGACGGCGCAGGGCCTCGTGCAACAGGTGCGTGGCGGAATGGTTGCCGCGCAGCGCCGAGCGGCGCGCATGATCGACACTGAGCACCACTTCGGCGCCGGTCTCCAGCGTGCCGTCCTCGACGCTGACCGCATGCACATGCAAATCGCCGACACGCTTGTGGGTATCGGTGACTTGGACTTTCACATCGTCAGAACTGATCAAACCGCAATCGCCCATCTGGCCGCCGGATTCGCCGTAGAACGGCGTTTGATTGACCAGCACGTATCCGCTGTCACCGGCACTCAACCGATCGACGCTGGCGCCATCCTTAACCAGCGCCACCACCTTGCCTTCGGCGGTCTCGGTTTCGTAGCCCAAAAAATCGGTGGCGCCGAGCGCCTCTCGCAAGTCGAACCAAAGCGCGTCCTCCGCCGCATCGCCCGACCCGGCCCAGGCCTTGCGCGCCTCGGCACGCTGGCGCTCCATGGCGGCGTCAAAGGTATCGGTGTCGACACTGATGCCACGCGGACGCAGCGCGTCCTGCGTGAGGTCGAGCGGAAAGCCATAGGTATCGTAGAGCTTGAACGCCGTCTCTCCGTCCAGTGACGCGCCGTCGGCCAGGTCGCCGGTGGCGTCGTCGAGCAGCTTCAGGCCGCGATCCAACAGTTTTTTGAAGCGCCCCTCTTCAAGCTTCAACGTTTCCGTCACCAAGGCCTGGGCGCGGTTCAATTCCGGAAAGGCCTGGCCCATCTCGCCGACCAGCGCCGGCACAAGTTTCCACAACAGCGGATCTTCGCAGCCCATCATGTGCGCATGGCGCATGCCGCGCCGCATGATCCGGCGCAGCACGTAGCCGCGCCCTTCGTTCGACGGCAACACGCCGTCGGCGATCAGGAATGCACACGAGCGCAGATGATCGGCGATGACGCGGTGCGAGACGTTGTGATCGCCGTCGGCGGGCGCGCCCGAATGTTCACTTGAGGCCCGGATCAACACCTGCATCATGTCGGTCTCGTAGTTGTCGTGCGTGCCCTGCATGACGGCCGCAATGCGCTCCAGGCCCATGCCGGTGTCGATGGAGGGTTTCGGCAACTCGACGCGCTCTTCGGCCGTCAATTGCTCGAACTGCATGAACACCAGATTCCAGATCTCAATGAAACGGTCGCCATCCTCGTCCGGCGAGCCGGGAGGGCCGCCCGGAATATGGTCACCGTGATCGTAGAATATTTCCGAGCACGGCCCGCACGGCCCGGTGTCGCCCATGGCCCAGAAGTTATCGGATGTGGGGATGCGGATGATCTTGTCGTCGGAGAGCCCGGCGATCTTGCGCCAAAGTGCTGCGGCGTCTTCATCGGACGAATGCACGGTGATCAGCAGTTTATCTTCCGGCAGGCCGAATTCCTTGGTGATCAGGTTCCAGGCCAACTCAATGGCCAGGTCCTTAAAATAGTCGCCGAAGGAGAAGTTGCCGAGCATCTCGAAAAACGTGTGATGCCGCGCCGTGTAGCCGACGTTCTCCAGGTCGTTGTGCTTACCGCCCGCCCGCACGCATTTCTGCGACGTTACGGCGCGCGAATAGTCGCGGGCCTCAAGGCCGGTAAAGACGTTCTTGAACTGCACCATGCCGGCGTTGGTGAACATCAACGTCGGGTCGTTGTTAGGCACCAGCGGACTGGACGCCACGATCTCGTGACCGTTGGCGGCGAAGTAGTCCAGGAAGGCCTTACGGATATCGTTGACGGTCTGCATGCGTGTGGGTCCCAGCTGGCTGTTTCGTGTCTCTAGCAAAATAGGCGTTTGGCGCAAGAAAACGTCGCGCTGCAAGCGCGCTTACATTGGGTTGCTGCAAGCGCGCAAACACTGGGTTTTAGCGCCGAGGGGCGGTATCGTCAAAACAAAGCAGCCGCCCGGAATATCCGCCGGACGGCTGTAAGTTGAGTTGACGTTCGTAAACCGGGTGTGGAAACCCAAATGACTCCGTAAATTGCCGGCTGGTTTATTCGGCGGCGGTGTCCTTACCGGTGGCGCTTTCGGCGGCGTCTTCACCGTCGGCATCGTCTTCCGACATTTCACCAGGACCGGCCATCATTTCCTCGGCGATCAGCCCGGCGTTCTGACGGATGCGTTTTTCGACGCTCTCAGCCATTTCCGGATTTTCGCGCAGGAAGTTCTTGGCGTTCTCGCGGCCCTGGCCGATGCGCGTCGAATCGCACGAGAACCATGAACCCGACTTCTCGACGATGCCAGCCTTGATACCGAGGTCCAGCAACTCGCCCATCTTGGAGATGCCCTCGCCGTACATGATATCGAATTCAATGATCTTGAACGGCGGCGCCAGCTTGTTTTTGACCACCTTGACGCGGGTCTGGTTACCGACCACTTCGTCGCGGTCCTTGATGGCGCCGATGCGGCGGATATCCATGCGGATGGAGGAATAGAACTTGAGTGCGTTGCCCCCGGACGTGGTTTCGGGGCTGCCGAACATGACACCGATCTTCATGCGGATCTGATTGATGAAGATGATCATGGTGTTGGACTTGGAGACCGAGGCGGTCAACTTCCGCAGCGCCTGGCTCATGAGCCGTGCCTGCAGGCCGACGTGGGTATCACCCATCTCGCCTTCCAGCTCGGCCCTCGGCACCAGGGCGGCGACACTGTCGACCACCAGCACATCAATAGCGCCCGAGCGCACCAGCGTGTCGGCGATTTCAAGCGCCTGTTCACCGGCATCCGGCTGCGACAAAAGCAGGTTCTCTACATCGACGCCCAATTTCCGCGCATAAACCGGATCAAGCGCGTGTTCGGCATCGACAAAGGCACATGTACCGCCGAGCTTTTGCGCCTCGGCCACGGTGTGCAGCGCCAGTGTGGTTTTACCTGAGCTTTCCGGTCCATAAATTTCGATGATGCGCCCGCGCGGCAGTCCGCCGATACCGAGCCCGATATCGAGGCCCAGAGATCCCGTCGAGATGGCTTCGGCCTCGACCACCTGCTCGGCGCCCAATTTCATGATCGAGCCCTTACCGAAGGCCCGTTCGATTTGCGACACGGCAGCTTCCAGCGCCTTCGATTTATCCACTTTGTCGTTCTCCACCAAACGTAATGCGCTCTGCGACATGATTGAGCCTCCTATTCTCCACACGGGTCATTTCAATGCAACGACCCCATAAGTACCTATTTTGTTCTTTTTGGCAACATAAATTTGTAATCAATTGAATTTAATATCAATTTTGACCTATGTTCTCAGAACGTTTAGTGAATTTTTGACACTTTCATATCGATTTCGATATGTTTTTGGCAGCCGATTCGGCGACTTCACATTGGCGAATCCAATTCCCATTGCAACGGCGCGCCCACCCGATCACGCGATTGCAGACATAAGCGCGGCGACAACAGCTGCAAATGAAGCGAGATGGGATAAGCCCTTTCCCTTACTCATATTTCTCAGAAAACGCGGAGACGACTTACGACTTTATCGGCGTTGCCAATATCTCTCGCGTAGATCTATGAACCACCCAGTTTCACGTAGTTGGGCCGAAGTGTCCCAGAAGCACTCAACTAAGGCGCCATGAGTGGCATAAAATTTCTTCGAAAACATGACATAGCCGATCTTCTCAAATATGGGCGGTTTTAATTTCTTTAATTTTGCTGATAGATCAGCGTCTTGTTCGATAATTCGATCAAGACGGCTGCCAATACCAACTGCCAACGAAACGCGGCCAGCGGCGACGACCCGCAGCATTGATGTATAACTGGCGACTTCAGTAATTTTTGCCCCTCGTTTTTTCAGGTCAGGAATGATTGAAGCATTTCTCTCCGCAACTACGCTTATTCCATTTACGTCCAAGTCGGTTTGGGTCTTACGGTGCGCATAAGCGAAATATTTGTAAAACTGGGATGAACGACGTTTATCGGGCACTCCATTGATCGACGGATAGACACCATAAATCGCTCTTTCGGGTCTATATGAACTATTGAAACCGCCCGCTATCGAGCCTGACTCAATTTGCTTGAGAACTCTCGCCCAAGGCATAAAAACAAAATCTATATCGGCGCCACATTGGTTGGCAGCACGCTGTGACAATTCGATAAACCACCCAGGATTCTCGTCTGGAAGCTGTCCATTGACCATGTTCACACGTGTGTCATGTGCGCCGCCAACTGTCCCCAAAACGATCGTGGCTCGTTGTTGCGCTTCGCCAACCATAGGAAAAGCGAGCAAACAGAGTATCAGTAGGAAATAGTGCAATGCTTCGTCCCTTACCTCATTCCGACTCACCATAACCCAATATGTCAACCAAATGCATCTGGTTCCAAAATTCGGATTTTTCCCACCGGAATATTTGCAATCGCTCCAATCATTTTGGATTTCGTCCGTTTTCATACGCTATCCAGTCGTCATGCGCGGACTTGACGAAACTTAGGGACTTTGAACAAAGACGTCTTGACTTTTTACCTATTAAATACGTATATTTTCCTTTTTTTGGCAATATACATCTCATGGCCACGCCCGCACAGATCGCCGCCAACCGCGCCAATGCGCAGCGCTCCACCGGCCCCCGCACGCAAGCGGGCAAGGCGGTGTCGAGCCGCAATGCGCTTAGCCATGGGCTTTACGCGGCGTCGCATATCGTTTGCGATGCGGATGCCGCCGCATTCCGGTCCCTGCTGGACATGTTCACGGATGAATTTGATCCGGTTGGCGACCATGAGTGCGTGTTGGTGCGCCGCATGGCGGATATCTGGTGGCGGCTGCAGCGGCTCTCGGGATTGGAGGCAGCTGTGCTTGCCGAAGAAAGGAAGCCACGCCGCTCACGCCGTCAGGCGGTTATGCCGGAATTGCGCACGCTGAACCTGATCGGCCGCTTGGAAGTGCGATTGCTGCGCGCCTTCAGCTCTGCCGAGACGTCGCTGGCGCGGCGTCAGGCGTTTCGGGCAAGGATGGAAAGTGGCGAGTGTCGCGGCATCACCCCCCACCCTAATCCTTCCCCACAAGGGGGGAGGGAATGCGCCATCAGCCCACTCTATTCCCCTTCCCCCTTGATGGGGGATTGTTCTGGGACCGTCGCCCCTGCCTCCCTGGAAACCTGGCGGTTTCCGAAGAGGGGCTTAGGCCTGGGGCGGCGTAAACCCAGGTTATGGGATGGGGGTGATGGTGATGGCAATCGCGTATCGTCAGCATCGAGAACACTGGAGCCACGCGCCGGTCAACCACTCCATCCCCGGCGCGAGGGAGGCGTGGCAAATTGGGTTCGTTCCGTCACTTTTTTTGGGGCGCTGCGAGATGGCGTATCGTCGGCAACGAGACCGCTGGACTCCCGCGCCCGCCGTCCCAAGCCATCCCGGGCGCGGGGCAGGTTAGCCGCCGAGAACGTCCTTCACCTTGGCGGCCAGGTCTTTCAAAGTGAACGGCTTGCCGAGGAAATGCAGCGTCGCGTCGCGGCCGATTTCGTCGTGATACATGTCTTCGGCGTAGCCCGACATCAAGATCACCTTTACGCCCGGCAACTCTTGGCGCACCAAGCCGACCAGCGTGTGGCCGTCCATGCCGGGCATAATGACGTCGGAAACAATGATATCGATATCGGCGTCGGTGGAACTCACCACATCGAGCGCAATCTCGCCGTTGGCGGCCTCCAGCACCGTGTAGCCTTTGTTTTGCAGCGCGCGTTTGGCGAACATGCGCACCGCGTCTTCGTCCTCTACCAGCAACACCGTGGCGCTGCCCGTCAGGTCGGGGTCCGCTGGTGGTTCTGGTGGTGGTTCTGGTGGTTCGGCTGGTTTGGCAGATTCCGGCACGTTCGCCGGAACGGAAGTTTCAACGGCGGCGGGCCTGGCGGTAGCGATTTTCGGCACTTCGGTTTCGGGCTGCTCAGCAGCGCCCGGTTCTTCGAACTCCGGCAGGTAGATGGAGAACGTGGTGCCCTCGCCCGGTGCGCTGTCGACGAAAATAAAGCCGCCCGATTGGTGCACGATACCGTAAACGGTGGACAAGCCCAGCCCGGTCCCCGCACCGGCCTCTTTAGTGGAGAAGAACGGCTCGAAGATACGCTCCATGTGTTCCTTGGAGATGCCGGTGCCGGTATCGGCGACATCGACCAGCACGTAGCGCCCCGGCGGCATCAGGTCGTGGCCGCGCTGCACGGGGTCCGACAGCGTGACGTTTTGGGTGCTCACCGTGATCGCGCCGCCGCCCGGCATGGCGTCGCGGGCATTGACGCAGAGATTGATAATGATCTGGTCGAACTGGCTTTTGTCGCCCTTCACCGGCAGCAGGTCGCGGCCGTGCTGCATATCAAGCTCGACAGTCTCGCCGATCAATCGCCTGAGCAGGCTGGCGAGATCGGCCAGGCCCTCGGTGACATCGAGGCGCACGGGCTCCAGCGTTTGTTTGCGCGAGAACGCCAGCAACTGGCGCACCAGATTGGTGGCGCGGTTGGCGTTTTGGCGGATTTGCTGGATGTCGGCAAAACTCGGGTCGTCGGGGCCGTGGCGCTCCAGCAGCAGATCGCAAAAGCCGATCATGGCGGTGAGCAGATTGTTGAAATCGTGCGCCACGCCGCCGGCCAACTGCCCCACCGCCTGCATCTTTTGCGATTGGGCGAATTGCACTTCCAAGTTCTTCTGTTCGGTGTTGTCGATCAGGTGCAACACAATGCCCGACACCTCGCCCTGGGCATCGGCAAAGCGGCTGGCGTAAAGCGACAACATAAACTCGCGCGCCCCCGCCCCCGGCAGGCGCACCTCCATGTGCGCGGCGCGCGCCGTGCCCATGACGATTTTCGACAACGCGCCGGACAAATCCCCCCGGTCCTCGCGCGCCAAGCTGTCGGCAAAGGGTTGGCCGACCAACGCATCGCGGTGTTTGCCGAGCATCTTCAAGAACGCCCGGTTGGCGTCCTGCACCATGCCCTCCAGGTCGAGCAGCACCATACCCACGGGGGCCTCGTCGAACAGGCCGTGCAAGCCCGACACGGTGGCGTCCGGCACAGTTGCATCCAGCGGGGCAGAGACAGCGGGCGCGGGCGCGGCGTCTGCGGCGTCTTCACGCCGCGGCTCGGGGCTGCGCGGCGCACAGGGAACGTGAGGCCCCCCCATCGGCCCAGTCGGGTCATTCCAGAGTTGGTTGCGGATGACGATGGAGCGGGTATAGGCGATATCGCCATCGACGGTGTCTTTCTGCGATTGCTCGAGAGCGGCGTTGAAGATGCGGCCCTCGCCGTCTGTCATGATGACTTCGCCATCGTCGGTAACGTCGGCGACGTAATCGGCGAAGGCCGTGCCGATCAGGTGCTCGGGCGGTTTGCCGAGCCAACGTGCAAGCGTTTGGTTGGCATAACGGATAACCCCTTCACCATCGGCGGAAAAAACACCAACGGGCAGGAAATCCAGCAAATCGTTGGACTTTTTCTGCTCATCAATGCGGATCCCCTCGATCTCGCGCCGATCAGTAATGTCGCTAACCCGCCAAATCCGTTGGCTGTCGCGTTGCCGGGGCTTTCTTTGGGAACCACCGGGCAATGCTTCAAGGGCTGTCACCTGAAGTCGTCGCCACGCCGTACCCGTCTGCCCGCCGCCGAAGCCCAACCGACGGCCCGGCACCGCAAACTCGGCGGTGCCCGAGCCGCCTTCCAGGCCGTGTGCGATCAGCCGGCGGACATCTTCGGCACCGTCGCTATCGGCGTCGATCAACGGCTTGGTAACGGCGGCCAAACTTTCCACGCGTCGAGATGGCGTCTCGGCGGCCGCGAACGACAGCAGTTTGTGGAAGGCGGGGTTGGCGTAAATAAAGGCGCCCGAGCTGTCGCTCAGCAACAGGCCATCGGGGTCGGCGTCGAGCGCCAGTTCAGCGAGCGTGCCGGCTCCGCTATTGGTGGTGCCGCTACGCAGCGCCGCCCAAAGTGCCACGATCAAACACAAGGCCGCAATACCGCCCGAAGCCGCCGCCATGGGAATCGCCAGCGGATGCTGCCACTGGATTGCGGCCAACGGCGCGGCGGCGACCAAGGCCAAAATCAGCCACAGGCCCGGGCGCTTAAAAAGCGGTCGATGCGGGCCTCGGCGAGAGGCCTGTTGAGCCGGTTGCGGTGGTTTTGGGTTTTCTGGGTCTTCGGACATTACTCAGTCTCGTCAATGCATCGGCAAGTCGCCGCGCTGGCGCATGATATAACCGATGATCTCGGCCACGGCGGTAAAGTGTTCGGCCGGAATTTCTTGGTCTATTTCAACGGTGTCGTAAAGCGCTCGGGCGAGCGGCGGGTTTTCGACGATGGGCACATCGTGATCTTCAGCGACCTCGCGGATACGGAACGCCAGATGATCGACGCCCTTGGCGATGCACCGGGGGGCATCCATCTCGCCCAACGTATACTGCAAAGCGATCGCGAAGTGGGTCGGGTTGGTGATCACCACGTCGGCCTCCGGCACTGCCTGCATCATGCGTTGCTGGTGTCGTTCCATGCGCACCTTGCGGATGCGGCCCTTGATTTGCGGGTCGCCTTCTTGTTGCTTTTGTTCTTCCTTGACCTCCTGCTTGCTCATGCGCATCTGCTTGGTGAAGGTGTGCTTCTGATACATGTAATCGAGGACCGCCAAGGCCGTCATGACACCGACCGTGCCCGCCGCCAAGTAAATCGCCAGCAGATGTACGCGGTCGAGGGTGTTGATGAGCTCGATTTGCGGCAACAGTTCCAGGTCGCCCAGCAACGGCAACGCCACGCTCGAACAGACAGCGGTCACGACCACCAACTTAAAAATGCCCTTGGCGAATTCGACGATCGCCTTCATCGATATCATCCGCTTCACGCCTTTGAGCACGCTGATCTTGGAGACTTCGGGTTTTATTTTTTGGGTCGAGAACAGCAAACCGAATTGGCCCAAATTGGCGGCGAGCGCGAAGATGACCATGATCAGCAAGAATGGCGAAATCACGACCAGCACATCAAACATGGTATCGGCCAGCATAAGCCGCAGATGTTCGAAGTTGAACGGAATGGCGTGCGGCTGCTCTATGAATTGGCGGCCGATTTCGCGCACGCCCGTCGCCATTTGAGGCGCCAGGAACATCAACGCGCCGGTGCCGCCCAACAACACGCCCCAGCTCTTGATCTCCTGCGACTGGGCAACGTTACCCTTGTTGCGCGCATCCGCGAGTTTTTTCTCGGTCGGGTCTTCAGTTTTAGAAGCGTCGTCTTCTTCAGCCATTCAATTGGCTCCCGGGTTTCCGTATCGCACGTGACGCCATCATGGCACGAACGCCCCGATACCTTCTTGGAAGCGGCGCGCGAACACCAGTATTATGCCCGAAACCGTCACCGTCAGCACCCACAACTGCAAAGTAACTTGCACCGGCAGGCCGAAAAAGAACACCGGCAATTGTGGCATCAAACGCCCCAGCAGCCCCAGGCCGATGTAGTACGTCAGGCCGATCACCATCGCCGGCGACGCCAACTGGATGCCAAGTATGAAACTGTCGGAAACGCGCCTGGCCATAAGCTGGGCGAAGTCGCCGAGCGGCAGCACGGTGCCTGGCGTAAACAGGTCGTAGGTCTCGATCGCGGCACGGATCATCAGGTGGTGGAAATCGGCGACAAAGATAATGATGATCCCCAGCGTCAGGAGAAATCCCGAAATCGTCGAACTTTGCTGCTCGGCGACGGGATCCTGAATCAAGGCGTTGGCCATGGCCGACGACAGCGCGATCACCGTGCCGGCGGTTTGCAACGAGCCGATCAGAATTCGGCCCAGGAGACCGATGAACGAACCGATCATGATTTCGCCGGCGAAAATCAACCCCAATTCCGTCACCGATGTCGGCAATACCGGCAGGTTCGGCACAATCACGGGCATCACCGCAAACGTGAGCGCCAACGCCATGGTCAGGCGAATTCGGACAGACACATAAGAAGCGCTGAATCCCGGCATGAACGAGATTGTCGCGCCGAGGCGCGAAAATATCAGGAGAAATCCGAAGATATTGAGTTCGAGAAACTCCGTCAGCACAGCTCTGCACCACTAGCCCAAACTGACCATGCGATCGAACAGCGTGCGGGCGAACTCGATGATCGTCGTCATCATGAACGGCAAAAACAGGATGATTGCGGAAAAGATCACCAGGATTTTCGGCACGAACGTCAAGGTCATTTCCTGGATCGTCGTCAGCGCCTGAAACAATGCGATCGTCAAGCCGATCAACAAACCCGCTCCCATGATCGGGCCGGCGACCTTCAACACCACCCAGAGCGCCTCGCGCCCGACTTCCAGAACCGCTACTTCGTTCATACGGGACTTCCACGTCGATCATGCCAAACCGATTTGCCCATCGACCCGATCTTCGAATCGCCCTCCGAATCACTGGGCGAGGAACAGTATACCCCAAACGCCCTAAATGGGCATGCGCAGGATATCCTTATAGGCTTCGAGCACCTTGTCGCGCACCGTAACGACGGTCTGCAGCGTCAATTCCGCTTCCGAGACCGCGGTCACGACCTGAGAGATGTCGGCGCGGTCATTGATGCCGGCGATGGAGAGTTGTTCGCTGCGCTCGCCGATGCGGACAGCCTCCTTGATGGCGCCCTTGACCAGATCGGCAAACTCGCTGCTCTGGCTTGCGTCGGCCTGCTTCTTGGCACCGGGCTGCTCGCCGGCCGCGGCGCTGTTGTAGGCCTTGATCGCGGAAACATAGTTTTGAGCCGGTGTCGGCATGGTATTCTCCTAAGGTTTTCCCGTTCCAGGTCTTTTTCGACCGGTTTTTTATCGCAGCATATCGATGGCGTTGGTCAGCATCTTCTTGGACGACTTAATGACATTCATGTTGGCTTCGTAGGAACGTTGCGCCTCGCGCATGTCGGACATTTCAATCAAGGTATTGACGTTCGGCGTCAGCACGTAGCCGTCAGCATCCGCCGCCGGATGGTTGGGATCGAAGCGTTTACCGAACGCCGACATATCGGGCCGCACCTTGTGCACCCGGACGGTATCCAAACCCACCGCCTTGTCGAACTCGTTGCGGAACGAGATGGTTTTGCGCCGGTACGGTTTGCCGTTCGGATCCGTCGCCAACGAGTTGGCGTTGGCGATGTTTTGCGCAATAACCCGCAGCCGCTGCCCTTGGGCGCGCAGACCGGCACTGGAAATGCGCATGGTTCGGATGATGTCGTCCATGTATCGATATCCTCTATTTCCGGCCCAGAGCCATGCGCAGCATGCTGACGTGCTTGCGGTACAGGTTGGTCGCCATTTTGTAGTTAGCGCCGGTCTCGCCGACCTTGGCCATCTGTTCTTCCAGCACCACCGAGTTGCCCGTCGGGTTGGTTTCAAACGGCCTACGGTCACTCACTTCGGCGAAATCGCGAATCCGCTTGCGGCGCCCGGGCAAATGCCCCTTGCCGCTCGCCACCATGTTCAGCTGGGAACCCTCGCTGCGGAGCAGCTCTTTGAAGTTATACGGTTTTAGGTCACGGGCCCGGTATTTGGGGCTGTCCGAATTGGCGATATTTTGCGACAAAACTTCCTGGCGCTGCGCCAGCCAATCCATCCGCTTCTTAACCGCTTGAAACAACGTCAGCGACTTCAATTCCATGGCACTACGCCCTCTTCCTGGTCGCACACTTCACCACTGTGCGCTCCGTGCCATTTCTTGACGTACGTTCCACACCATTTCTCGGTGCGTCTGTCGCGCGACAGGTTTACGCGCGATTTCCAGTGGGCATTATCTGCCTAGTTCCTTAACAAGCGGTGAATCATCCGAACGAAACGCGCCGCCGGTCCGCGAGCCCGTTCGTTTCGCAAAAAAAGTTGACGGAACGAACCCAATTTTCCCAGTAGTGAGACCGATAAACCTCACTATTCCACCTATTGTTTTTGCACAGGCAAAAAGGGCGCTGCTAATCCGGCCGGACCAACGACAGATTGTCGATTTGTCGTCGCGCCCGACATTTATCTTATTCGAATGTCCAATAGCATGCCGTCGCCAATCCCAATCGACACCGAGTCGGCGATACTCGGTATCGATAGCATAAATTTCTGAAAAGTCGATAAATTCCTATTAAAGGGGATTTTTACTTTTACCGTCAGCCCCCCTTTATACAGTGCCGGCCATGCCAGTGATGTGGACAAAATCGGCTGGGGAATACCGTCTAAATAACAGTGCCACCGAAGCGCTTGAGAATGATCCTTCAGCCCCGCGCATGAGGACCGATTTTGCCTTAGGTGCGGACGAAGATCGGGTATCGGTCTACGGGTAGCAAAGTGCCATTAGCGGCCCAACTGATTGTCGAGATGGATTGTCAGCTTGTTGATCCACAAGCAGGATGGCGATAGAGAAACCGGACAATCACACATGACGATAGGCGTCAAATGTTACTCAAATAGCCTCTTGATTACGAAAGTGGTTGATATCGTCGCGAGAGCATCCCAACTCCAGCAAAATGTCTTCCGTGTGTTGTCCCAGAAGTGGCGGCGGCGTTTCTGTTTTGATCGCTTGGCCGTCCAGCTTGATCCCCGGTCGGGCAATGCGGATGTCTCGTGCGGCACCCTCGACTTCTTCGAAGGTACCGATTAGGCCACGCCCCGAAATTTGAGATTGGGCTAGAGCTTCCGGAACACTCAAAACAGGTCCCGACGGCACCCCGGCGCCATTCAACTCGGCCTGCCATTCATTGGCAGGTTTCGATAGCAAGGCATCTTCCAGTTCCCGTGCCAATGCGGCACGGTTCTCGAGCCGCGCCTGGCGTTCTTTGAACCGGTCGTCCTCTTTCAGGTCCGGACGGCCCACGACATCACATACGGCTTCGAACTGTTCTTGTTTATTAGCTGCGATATTGATCAGGCCGTCGCCTGTATTGAAGGTCCCTGACGGGCTAGCGGTAAAGTTATCGTTGCCCATCGGTTCCGGCACTTTACCGGCGACAAGATAGTTGGAGACCACCCAGCCCATTGTCGCCATTACGGCCTCCAGCATGGAAACGTCAATAAAACACCCTTTGTCATCGGATCGGTTGGCCAATGCCGAGGATATTGCGAAAGCCGCCGTCATGCCGCCAATAGTATCCGCCATGGGATACCCAACCCGCAACGGCGCGCTTTCACCATCGCCGGTAATGCTCATGGTGCCGGACATACCCTGAATGATCTGATCGTAGGCCGGCATGTTGCGAAGCGGGCCGTCTTGACCGAACCCGGAGATGGCGCAATAGACCAGCGACGCGTTTTCGTGTTTCAGGACCTCGTATCCGACACCCAGCCGGTCCATGACCCCTGGCCTGAAATTTTCAACCACCACGTCAGCCGTCCGAACGAGGCGTTTGAAAATCTCCTTACCTTGGTCCGACTTCATGTTGATAGTGATCGACCGCTTGCCCGTGTTCTGAGCAAGAAATGAAACGCCCATGAGACGCTCGTTCAAATCCGGGTCAGCGCCCAGTTGCCGAGCCAAATCCCCGGAACCAGGCACCTCCACCTTGATCACATCCGCACCCATGTGGGCCAACTGGTGACAGCAGAAGGGACCGGCGAGGACATTAGTCAGGTCGAGAACGCGAACATCGTGCAGAGGCGTCATTTGTATCTCCAAAAAAAGGCAGCCCGATCACTCGGGCTGCAGGATTTGGGAGGATTATTGGACATTCATCAAGTCGAAACGTGAGAAACATCCTTATCGGGAGAGTAGATATCGAGAATATTCCAATGCCCCGTGGTCGGTGTCGGGTTATTGATCATGGCCACATCGAGGACGGTCGGCTTGCCCGATTCGATGGCTTTGCGCAGCGCCTCTTTCAGCTCATCGGGGTGGTTGATGCGCAACCCCGCGGCGCCATAGGCTCTGGCGATTTCCGCATAGTTAGGGCCGAGCGCCTGGTCGCCGATCTTGCCGGGAAACGTGGTTCCATAAGTCAGGCCATAGTGCGCCTTCTGCAATCCGGCAATGGTGCCGAACGCATTGTTGTTCATCACCAACCAGATGATGCCGAGATCAAGTTCGACTGCCGTCGCCAGCATTGAGGGGTTCTGGCCGAAGCCACCGTCGCCGACCAGCGAGATCACGACCTTCTCTGGCGCCGCCAGCTTGGCGCCGATGGCCGCGGGCGGGCCAAACCCCATCGTGGCGAAGCCACCCGGCGTAAGAATACTGCCCGGTGTGCGGATATCGAACTGCTGACCGACGCCGTTTTTGTTCCAGCCCACGTCCGTGGTGATGATGGCGTCGTCGGGCAACACTTCGCGTGTGTCGGCCAAGATGCGTTCCGGCATCATGGGGAAGGCATCGCTGGTCGCCATCTCGCGGTTGCTCTCTTTAAAGCTCTCGCGGAAGTCGGCGATTTTCTTAGTCAGCTCCGGATGATCAAAACCGTTCGGATAGATCTGTTTGGCGACCCGCATCAACACCCGGAGCGCCGCCTTGGCGTCAGCGACAACGCCGATTTCCGTCGGATAATTACGGCCGATTTCTGACGGCTCGATATCGATGTGAATGACCTTAGTGCCGGGAATATCGAACGTATAGCCCGGATACCATGACGAACAGTCGGCCTCCTTGAAACGCGTGCCGATGGCACACAGCATATCGGCATTGAGGCAAGCTTGGTTGGTCAACTCGGTGCCCCAAAAACCGGTCATCCCGAGCACCAAAGGGTGCCTGTCGTCCAGCGCGCCTTTGCCCATCAAACTATGCGCAACAGGGATTTGCATGTGATCGACGAACGCCTGCAGTTCTTCGGATGCCTGCGCCAGCAAGATGCCACCGCCCACATAAAGCACCGGGCTTTCGGCTTCGCCCAAGGCACGGACAATACGCTCGGCCGTCTCGTCGTCGATGGACGGCTTCACTAAGGCGCGCGTGTTGGATTTCACCCGTTCGAACAAAGCGTCGTCGATGCGCTTGGAGAAAATATCCATGGGCACGTTGACAAGAACGGGGCCAGGCTGTCCGCTCTCAGCAAGGTGGAACGCCTTCTCCAGGATCTCGGGCATCAACTCAGCACTGTCCACTCGCCAGGCACGCTTCACGAAGGGCCGATAAATCTCATACTGCGCCGCATCGGCGTGCAGGTTGACCTCCTGGTGCGGATGCTTGCCGTAGTAGTGGGTCGGGATGTCGCCGGCGATCACCACCATGGGAATGCAGTCGAGCGCCGCATTCGCGACGCCGGTAGCACAATTGGTCAAACCCGGGCTGAGATGCGAAAGCACCACGGATGCCTTGCCGGTCACCCGGGCATAGGCGTCCGCCGCATGCGAAGCGATTTGCTCGTGGCGGACAGTCACAAAATCGATCGGGCTTTCTTCTAAGGCAGCCAGAACGGCGATATTGGTGTGTCCGCAAAGGCCGAACACGTGCTCAACATCGCGCAGCTCCAGGAACTCGACGATATGTTCAGCGACGGTTTTCATAACTGTTTCCTTCATGTCCTTAGGCCACTTCGGCGTTGAGGAACTCACCGAACAGTTCTTCGTCTGACGGCTTATCTTCCGGGATCGGGCGGCTGACCCAGGTGATGTTCATGTAGTGCTTCAACGACACGTTCTCGTTGGTGATGTTGCCGCCCCAGATGCCGCAACCCAGGCTCGATGTCATGGGCATACCGTTGGTGTAGGCTCCGGCATTGGCCTTTGATTGCGCCTGACGGACCATCATACGGCTCACCGGGGCCACTTTAGCCAAGGCATCGACATGAGCGTCGTCATGCGAGTAGATGCCGCACGAGTGCCCTTTGCCGCCTGTGTTGTAAATCGCCTTGACGGTATCGAGCGCGTCATCGAATTGGTCGAAGTGATAAAGCGCCATCAGGGTGGTGAGTTTTTCGGTCGAGAACTTGTGCTCGCGGCCGATCTGGCCCTGGTTCTCCACCATCAGGAACTTGCGGTCCTCGGGGATAGAAAAACCGGCGACTTCGGCCGTCTTTTGCGGCCGGCAGGCAATGGTCGAGAAGGTGCGGTTGCCGTGCTCGTCCCACATGGCTTTTTCCAACAACCCTTTTTCCTCGTCGTTGCAGAGATATCCGCCTTCGGCCTGCAACGCTGCCACCATTTGATCATAAATGGATTTTTGGATGATGATGTTGCCGTCCGCCGAGCAACCAGAACCGAAGTCCGACGTCTTCGACATGCGCGTGTTTTGCGCGGCGATCTCGATATCAGCAGTCTCATCGATTACGATTGAGGAGTTGCCGGCACCCACGCCGTAGGCCGGACGGCCCGATGAATAAGCCGCCTTGACCATCGGCTTGCCGCCGGTCGCCAGGGTGAGATCGCAGACCTCCATTAGATACTGCGTCATCGGAATGGAAGGTCGCTCGATGCACTGGAACAAGTCTTCAGGTGCGCCCACCGCCCTGCACGCGGCGCGCATGACGTTGATCATCTCGTTGGTGGTCTGGGCCGTTCGCGGGTGCGGCGAGAAGATAACCGCATCACGTGCTTTGGCCGCATAGACGCCAGTTACCGGCGGCGTCAGCGCTGGATTGGTCATTGGGATCAACGACGCAATAACACCGGCTGGCTTGGCGTATTTAACGATGCCTTTTTCAGGCAAATCTTCGATGATTCCGACACTCTTCTGACGCAACGCATCGCGCAGCACGCCGTGAATTTTAAATCGCTTTCCAGGCCGACCATCACGGTCACCGATACCGCTTTCGTCCACGCCCTGCTGCGCCAACCGCGTAAAGGTCACCTCGTTTGAGCTATACCAGCCGATGGCTTGGCACAGGCGGTCAACCTGTTCCTGGCTATAACCTTCAACCTTGGCCATCGCCTGGCGGGCTCGGCCCAACATATCGTCGACCAAGTCGCGTTCTTGTTGTCTGATCTCACGTACCATTCTTCAGTTCCTTCTCTCCAAGGAGTGTTTGTTTCGCCGCCTCGAGACAGCGTCGGGCGTGACCTTCATAGCCAAGCTGTTCAACACGCTCGAGGTTTGGCAATTCAATTGAATAAGTGACGGGCGGCAGGCGCTCGATAATTGCGGAAAAATCGATACGTCCTTCACCGGGATACAGCCTTGCGGCACGCGCTATTTGAATTTGACCCTTTTTCGTGGTCGGAAGTTTTTCCGGGACATCGGCAATGTGCAAGAAGTTGAACCACTCCCTCGGCAATCTATCCAGCTCTTCCAAATCGAGATTTGAAAACTCCGAATAAATCGTATCAATCAAAATTCCGCCATTCGGCCGCTCAGCCGCACGAACGATATCAACAGCCGCGTGGAGTGTGCCCAGTGTTGAGAAGGTCGGGAATTCCAAATCAACCGTCAGGCCGTATTGGTCCGCTATATCGCAAAGCTCCACATAACAGTCGACGATATAATTCCGGTCGGCTGGCTCAGACAACCAAACACTCGTAATCACACGGTTGCCGCCGAGCTCAGCGGCGAGCGCCATTGCCGGTTCATGGGCACGAGGATTCATACCGTCAAGAATCCGAACCAACTCCAGCTCTCCGACCCGTATCCCAGTATTTTTGATGGCTTCTTTCGTTGCCTGAACCATCTGCTTGTCTTCTGCCCGACAAGCAAATTCTCCGTCGACAAACATCGGGATGAATCGCGGACTTACAGCGTCATATCCACAGCGGGCGGCGATATAGACAAGTTCAGGCGCCGAGCATCCGATCAACGTCAGATGCGCCAACGAAAACGTTGGCACACTGTTTGTGTTTTCCTGAGTTGATCGATGCGGTGACGTCTGAAAACCATCATCCGCGTTTGATTCTAATATCATTTTTTAATAATAATATCAGATATTTTTGTTTTCAACCTTTTTTATGCATTTCGTGGTATTTTATCCTGACTGCTGTAGGTTGCCGTCAACCCGATGCTGGGATCAAAACCGGCGCGCCGTCCCGGGCAGACTGTTTTGCCATATCGGCCAGTTGCTGTGCCGCTAAGCCATCGGCGAGCGTGGGCAGGCCGTCACGCCCTTCCGACGCAATCGCCTCAAAAAACACATCAAGTTCCACTTTGTAGGTCTCCTCGAAGCGCTCGAACCAAGTTGGCATCAACCCACTGTGTGTCATTCCCGACGCAGCAAAGCGGGTAAATGGGCCGCTCGGCGCTTGTTGGGTTTGCAACATGCCTTTCGATCCGCACACTTCCAGCCGTTCGTCCTGGCCATAGGCAGCGCGCCATGAAAAATCGAACTGGCATAATGTGCCGCTGGGAAGGCGCATTGAGGTCATTGCCGTATCCACCTCGCCCACATCGGCAAAGCTTGGATTGATCAGCGCCGCGCCCATAGCAAACAGCTCGATGGGATGTTCGCCGGTGATCCAGCGGACAAGGTCGTAGAAATGACTACCCTTCTCACCGAACAATCCTCCGGACGTTTTGATAAAGTCGAGGGTTGGTGCCGACGCCGTACGGGACGTAATGAGGATGCATTCCATCTTGCCGATCTCACCGTTGGCAACGGCCGTTTTTATCCCTGCATATTGGGGATCAAAACGCCGATTGAACGCCATGCCCGCGACCAAATTCGCGGCCCGCACCGACTCAACTATTTTCGCCGCTGTCGACAGATCGGATGCCAACGGCTTCTCGCACAGGAAAGGCTTACCGGCCGCAATGCAAGCGTTGGCGACGTCCCCGTGGGATGCCGTCGATGACGCGATGATGACGCCGTCCACGTCATCACCGACAGCATCGCCTATGGAACCAACTGCGCGACCACCGTGTTCGGATGCGAGGGCGGAGGCCGCCTCGGGGTTGACGTCACATATATAAGCAAGCCGGGCACCATTGTGACGAGCCACGTTGTGAGCATGGATTCGGCCTATGGCGCCTGCACCAACAATTGAAATTCTCAACATCTCGCAATCCTCATTATGCGTTTGTGTTGTCACCGGCGGACGTCACAGCATTCGAGGGCCCGGCGACTTCACCCAAAGTTTTCTATGAGTGCCGTCATGGTTCGCGCCGGCACGCCACCCACACACCACCGGCTTTATGCGATTCGACCGCCGCATCAACGAAGCGCACGCCCACCGCACCATGCTCGACGCGTGGGTAGTCCAGCCAATCGTCCGGCGGTGTAACCCCGTCCTTGCGCGCAGCCACGGCCATGGCGAACTCCGTATACAGATTCGCCCAAGCCTCAATGACGCCTTCGGAGAAGCCCCGCGCCAACCGCGTATAACGCTCAACGCCGGGCTCAATGCCGCCGCCCTGGCCGCGCGTGAGGATACGGTCAGGCTCGCCAAATTGGCTGAACTTCAGGATATCGGATTTCTCCAAATCCCACTCGATACCCCCCTCCGAGCCGTAAAGCCGCACCCGAAGGCCACCCCGATTGCCCGATGCATAGCGCGTCGCCATCAGCGTGCCCGGCACATCGCCCTCGTAACGGGTCATCATCATTACCGTGTCTTCCAGGGGCTTGGGCTCGCCGCACACATGCATCTCGGCGCGCAAATTTGTGAGCTCAAGTCCCGATACGAACGAAGCCAATTGCTGCGCATGGGTGCCGATATCACCCGTCGTGCTGGTGGCGCCGGATTTCGCAGGATCGAGACGCCATTTCACGTGTTCCGCCTCGGTCACACCGCTGGCCATCATCCAGTCTTGCATGAACTCCACATGCACTTGGTTGACCTTGCCGATGGCACCGCTCTTCACCATCCCGCGCGCCTGACGCACCATGGGGAACGCAGCGAAGGCATAACAGACGGCGAACACCTGCCCGCTATCGCGGACGAGACGGACCAACTCCTCGGCCTCCGTCAATTCATTGGTGAGCGGTTTGTCGCAGATGACGTCGAAGCCAGCATCCAAAAACGTGCGTGCCGCATCGAAATGAACATGATTGGGCGTCGTAATCATGACGGCATCGATGCCGTCGGGGCGTGCCGCCTCGGCTTCGGCCATCTCCGCGAAAGACGAATAGCATCGCTCCTCAGGCAAGAACCATTCCGCGCCCCGGGCTTTCGCCTTGTCGGAATCGGAAGACAGCGCCCCTGCTACGACCTCCCAATGGTTGGATAGGCGCGCGGCCATCGCCTGCGTCGCGGCGATCCGTCCACCGCCCACAACGCCGATCCGAAGCCGGCGCGACAGCCGGGGAAACGGCCCATCAAAACTCAAATCCGCGGGAAGAAGTTTTTCGCTCATACTGTTTTCCCGCCTTTCTTTTCGCCATCTGGCAGCTCCGAAAGCATCTCAATGGCCATGAAAATGCTCGGCGTGATGGTTTCATACTGGTGCCATGGATAATTGCCGTGCTCGTCAAACATCGGTTTGTGGGTGATGCCTGGCGCCATCGGTTCTTCAAGATAAAGTGTGTCGATATCGTTATCCAGACACTGCTGCATCTTGCCAAACCCGACGATCTGGGTGTGCACTTCACGCACCAAGGCATCGCCGCAGTGCGTATGTTCTTTGTGCAGGCCGACATTCAGCGGCACCGAGCCCGAATGGTACATGCTGAGATTGAGTCCCCCCAAATTGGCCTTTGGCGACATGTAGTGCTCAACACCCTTAAGGCGCTCCTCTTTGCGGATATCATAGGCTAAAGGCCAGGTTTTCTTAATCTCATTGAGCAATGCGCGTTCGTCAGCATGCGCCGCAAAACCTTCGATCAGCACCGCATGCGCCACGTCCTTCAGCGCCGTGCGCGTTGCCACCACGGACTGGAAGAAACCCAATTTCTGGTCTTCAATCCTTATCGGCGTTTCCGAGATATTGATGACGATGGTGCTATCGCCGATAGGGAATTTGCTTTCGTTCTGTAGGCGTTTCACGCTGAAAAATGGTTCGGCAAAATCCAGGGCGTCGATACTCATCGCATGTTCTTTCTATCGGAGTGAATTATTGAACTTCGCTTTGCGGAAAATTCTCGGGCAGCGGCAACGGGATTGTGCAGGTGCTGTTCAGAACACTATAAGCCCCGACCTTCGGCGCTTCGAGCATACCCATCATGATATCGAATACATGAAAAGCCATCTCACCATTGGCCCTGGCAGGCCGTCCATCGCGCACGGCGTAGGCCAAATCCGCCAAGCCCAATCCACGGGAATCTTCGTTGTAGCCGTGCAGATTCTCGATCACATCCCACTCCTCAAGTCCCTGTACGCGGGGCTTGTAAGTCCAACGTGCGGTCTCTCGGGTCTTGAAATAAACTTCACCGCCGAAAATGTTCGTGCCGTGCACGGGATCAGGGTCAGGAATGCAGAGCGTGCCCTTGGTGCCGTAGATTTCCAATCGCGGAAGCTGCGAATCCCATATGTCGAAGCTCATCATCATCGAACCGATCGCGCCGTTGGCGAACTCCAGCGTGCCGCAAACATGGGTATCGACCTCAACTTGCATCATCTCGCCATGCCGTGGCTTTGATTCGATCATCCGTTCATCGAATGTCCGCTTGGCAAATCCGCAACTTCGCGCCACCGGCCCCAACAGCGAGATCATCGCCGTCAAATAATAAGGACCCAGATCAAGCAGTGGTCCGCCGCCCGGTTTGTAGTAGAAATCCGGGTTCGGATGATGGCGCTCCACCCCATGAGTTCCGGCAAAAGCGGACACGCCCGTCGGCTCACCGATTAATCCTTCGTCGATTACCCGGCGGCAAGTCTGCATCCGCCCCCCCAAAAACGTGTCCGGGGCATTCCCCACGTACAGACCTTTCGAGGCTGCCAGTTCGAGAATCTTCTTGCCGTCGTCGATATCGGTGGCGAAGGGTTTTTCCGAATAAACATGCTTACCGGCGCCAAGTGCCGCCAGACTGATTTCGGCATGTGCGGCGGGGACCGTCAGGTTCAATACACAATCAATATCGGCATCTTGAATGATCTCTTCAGGACTGCAGGCCGTTGGAATATTCCAAGCCTTGGCTTTTGCCATGGCTTCATCGACATCCAGGCTGGCGCAGGCGACGACATCGAGAATGTCAAACTTTTGACACGTCTTGAGATAGATGTCGCTGATGACGCCACATCCGATAAGACCAATGCGAAACTTGCTCATGTTCTGTGTTCTCTGTTCTCTGTTCTCAAGGCGCGTGTTCAATCGTGTTCCGCCGGCACATATTGCGGCAGATACTTAGGCGGCATTGGCCCCTTATTTCGACCTCCCTGCTGCATCTGCTCCCATGCATGCGCCAAAACTCCGACCGAACGCGACAGGCAGAACAGGCCACGCGACAACGGAGCTGGAAAACCAAGTTCACAGAAAATCACTGCCGTGGCTCCATCGATGTTCATGGCGATCGGCCGACCACCACGCTGGTGACCGAGTTCTTCTTGCACGGCCTCGCCGATCTCGGCAAAGCGGCCTGAAACCGTACCCTCGCTGGCCGCCGCACGAACCAGTGCCATCAGACGCGGCGCACGGGGGTCGACGGGTTTATGAAAGCGATGACCAAAACCGCTGACGATCTTGCCATGGCTCGCACGCCATACGTCTAGTCCTGCGTTGACGGCATCGGGCAGCGTCGCACCGTCATCCATTCTTTCGGCGATGTCGTAGTACAGCTCCGCGCATTGCTCGCCGGCACCACCATGCACATCTCCGAGCAAATTAACGGCACTGGCCATGGCATTGTTCAAGCCCAAGCCGCACGTGGAAGCCATGCGCGCCACCGCAATGGACGGCGCTTGCGGACCGTGATCGACCCCGGCCACAAGCGCGCACTCGAACAAACGCGCCTCGGCTTCGCTTGGCGTTCCACCACGCACCATCAGCCATATCATTTGTGGGAATGAAACATTGCCGATGAGATCTTCGATTGGCGAGCCGCGAAACTCGATTCGGCCCGGTTCCATATTGATGATCGAAGTCCGCCACCATTGGCGGATGTCTTGGTTGTCTGACGATTCAGTCATCGATGGCTTTCCTATCCTTGTTCGCGCGTTCCGGCATACTGTCGCCAGAAGCAATTGAAAAAACGCTCGGCATTCGCAGCCCGCCCCGTGATGAGTTCAAAGGCGTCGACGGCCTGATACGTTGCCATGCCCGCCCCGTTCATGGTCCGGCAACCTCGTTCGTTGGCTTGTCGGAGTAACTCGGTTTCCAAGGGAGAATAGACAATATCGGCGACCCACATGCCGGGGGACAAATGCGCCGAACCCAATGGTGTACCGGGATATCCGTCCATACCCACTGGCGTGGCATTGATGATGCCATCAATACTGGGCCAGTGTATGTTCAAGAGATCTTGCAAGATCCGGATCGAAGCCCCGGCACGGACGTTGCACAAACGACCGGCCAACTTCCCCGCCGTATCCATGTCCGTGTCATGAATAAGTAACCGCTCGACACCAACATCAAGCAACGCAAGTGCAACGGCCGCCCCCGCTCCGCCGGCACCGAGCAGCAGAATATCGTTCCGCTCCGCATCCCCCATTTGATCTTGAAAAGCCCGCTTGAAGCCATTGTAGTCGGTGTTGTAACCGATACGTTTATCGCCTTGCAGAACGACAGTATTCACAGCTCCGATTTGCCGAGCGTCATCTGAGAGTTCATCCAGCATCTCAACGACATCGACCTTGAAGGGGTGCGAGATGTTCACGCCTGAATAACCTTCAGCTTCTGCCATTTCCAAAAGCTGCGGCAGCTCAATACCACGAAAGCGCTTCGTGCTGATGTCGATAAGGTCGTAACTGTAGGAAAACCCCTGAGCACGTCCTTCGGCTTCGTGCATGGCCGGGGTTTTCGACTGGCCAATGTGGCGGCCGATCAAGGCAGCCTGGGTATGCAGGTTCGTCGCGCTCATGTCTGACACTTCGAAGCTGATACCCAGGAGCCTTGAGGGCGTCCTATCCGAGGTAACCGAACTGTCGCGGCAACCACAACACGATATCCGGAACCAAAATGAGCAGCAACAAGGCGCTAATCAGCACCCCAATGAAGGCCCAGGTTTCGCGAATAATCTCACCGAGCGGAATTTCCGTCACTGCATTGATGACAAACAGTAAGATCCCGTAGGGCGGCGTGATCAGACCGATCATGCAGTTGATGACGGCAATGACACCGAAGTGCACGAGGTCGATGCCGAGCTCTTGGCAACTGGGAATGAACAACGGCAAGATCACCAAGATGATCGTCGTCGCATCCAAGATTGCGCCCAAAAACAGCAGCAGGATATTGACGCCGAAGAAGAACACCAAGGGATGAACATCAATACCGACCAGGGCGCTAGCCAACTGATTGGGGATATTCTCCGAAGCCACGACGTAATTGAGGATCAACGCTCCGCCGATCACCAAGCCGACGGCTGCTGACGAGCGGGCCGAATCGACGAGGATCGCGTACAAGTTAGAGAAACTAAGGGAGCGATAAAACAGCGCTGCCAAAATCAGCGCATAAGCCGCGGCAACAGCTGCTGCTTCCGTCGGCGTCGTGACGCCACCGTAAATGCCATACAGCAAAATGGCTGGCATCAGCAATGCCGGGAAAGCGTTCCCGGTGATTTTTGGCAGCTCCCTTAACGCAACAGGCGCCTCAAGCGGGATGTCCCGTTTCGTGGCAATGTAGGTATTCATCGCCATCAATACGGCAGCCATGACGAACCCGGGCACAATGCCAGCCAAGAAAAGATAACCGATGGATTGGTTGGAAATCAGGGCATAGAGCACCATAGGGATCGACGGCGGAATAATCGGCCCAATGGTCGCCGATGCGGCCGTAATTGCAGCGGCATACCCCGCCGGATACCGTCCACCTTTGGTCATCATCTCAATGATGATTTTTCCAATACCCGCGGCATCCGCGACCGCGGATCCGGACATACCAGAGAAGATCAGCGATGCAACGACGTTCACATGCCCCATGCCGCCGCGAAAACGGCCGACAACAGCGACACAGAAGGTCAATAACCGATCCGAGATCGTGCCCGCATTCATGATATTGGCAGCGACGATGAATAAGGGTACGGCGAGCAGAATAAAGCTCTTGTACATGCCGACGAGAACCTGCTCGCCGGCCAAGGCAATGTCTTGCCCTGCAACCACCAAGTATGCGACGGCAGACAGAATGATTGAGAAGGCGATGGGCGTGCCGATCCCGGACAGGAACAGCAACGTAAACGCACATACAGCGAATTGAATAGTCATATGTCACCTACATGCTGGGCAGCGCGGTCCTCGGGTGCTCCAAGCCGGACAATTCGGACAACCCGAATGGCGTAGTACACGATGACCGATACCAAAAAGACGGCGTAAATACTGAAGATCGTACGCAGCGGAATCCGCAGTGTCGCACTCTTCTTGATTTTCATGAAGTCGATGTAATCCCATGTGGGCAACACCGACACCGCTAACCCGACAATGATTGAAACGGCGCCTATGAGGGCGAACACTTGCCGAACGCGCGGACTGACAGCCAAGTAGACAACGTCAAACGTGACGTGCTCTTGGTGGCGGACGACAAAGGCGTTGCCGAAGAACACCAGCCAAATCCAAAGTGTTAAGCACAACTCCAAAGTCCAGCCGAGCGGTTCTGCGAGAATGTAACGCGAGAAAATCTGCAAGATAAAAGTGAGGAACATGGCGGCAAGCATTGCCGCCGCCACGCCCTCGGCCCCCCTGAGGAACCAATGTTTGATTGCTTTCATGTCTTGGCTCCTCATCACCAATGATTAGAGAGCGTTGATTTGTTCAATTGCCCCTTTGGGCCAAGACTTGGCCATTTCGGATTTCAGGTACATGCCCTGAACCCGCTTGCGGAAGGCGTCCTGGTTTGGCTCATAAATCTTCAAACCTTGCTTTTTGAGGAAGGAAACCAGTTCCTCTTCCTTCTTCAATTGGTTTGCACGCCCGAATTCTGCCGCAGAGTCAGCCGCTGCCTGCAGTTGCTTTTGCTGGTCGGCGGAGAGCTTGCCCCAAACCTTTTTCGAGATAGCGATGTAGTTGAGATCAACCAGATGCGACGTTAAGACGATTTGCTTCGTCACCTCGTAGAATTTTTTATCCACGACAGTCGGCAGCGGATTGTCTTGACCATCGATAGCACCGGTTTGCAGAGCCGTGTAAACTTCGGCGAATGCCATTGGCGTCGGGTTTGCACCTAAGGTTTTGCCCAGGAACTGCCAGGCTTCAGTGCCGGGCATACGCAGATTGACGCCTTTCAAGTCTTCCGGCGTCATGATCTTTTTATCGGTCCGAAGATTGACCTGACGACGACCGAGATACATGACAGTCAGCAGCTTAACGCCCAAGGTGTCCTCGGCTAATGCCTTGAACTGATCCATCACCGGCGCGTTGAATACGGAAACTTGGTGCGCGGCATCACGATGCACGTAACCGGCGGTAAAGATCGAGAATTCGGGCATGAATTCCGCCAACTCCTGAGCCGATGCTTTAGACATCTCCAGATTGCCGCGGGCAATGGCTTCCAATTCGGTACCTTGCTTGAACAGTGTCGAGTCAAAGTGCGGCTCAAAATCCGCAAACCCGGAAACACCCGGGCCGAATTTGGCGATCATAGCCTTGCCGATTTCGCCTGTGGCTGAACCGGAAGAAGAAAAGCGTAGCTTGATATTGTCAGCTGCATAGCTGGTCGAAACCAACGAACCGGCGACGAGGATTGAAGTGACGGCCGATACGAAAACTCGGCGCGAAAATCTTTTGATCATTGAAATAACTCCCTATTTGACCGCGAAGTTGGATGTCCCGTAGTCGGGCAAATATCAACTTCAGATATTTTCCTATATCACACGTTTTTACTTTTTCATATTGTTTTTTTAAAAATCTCTGAGATTTTTAAAAAACTTAAACCAATGCAGCATGGGGAAGGTTCTCATCCGCTGAATCCGGTGCTTCCCGCCATGCAGGCGCCAAGGGCCGGATGGTTTCACCACTTTCAGCGGATTTCTTCATTGCCTCGACAACTGCCAACGACATCAATCCCTCTTCGCCGCTCACCAAGGGCGCTTCATTTCCTCGGATCACATTCACAAAATGCCGCATCTGCGCGACAAGAGGGTCGATCTTCGATTCTGGAAATGAAGTGGCACTGATCGGTTGTTTCCAATGGCCCTCCCCTTCATGACGCCAAAGCCTCATATCCGGTATCGAGAGAGAGCCTTCGGTCCCGCCGATCACGTAGCAGCTTTGCGGCGTTGACGCGTAAGCGGGGTTTTCGCCAGCCGTTATTTCCCAACTCCAAGGAGAGGCTACGGTGTCCGATAAATTGAAGGTGCCGAGCGCGCCGGACTTGAATCTCATCAAGACGGCCGCTGTATCTTCCGTCTCGAACCCTCTGATGCTGTTGGATGAGATCGCCTGAACGGTTTCGACGTCGCCGCAGAGATACCGCATCAAATCAACATCGTGGATCGCATTGACAAGGATTGGCCCGGCACCTTCTTTTCGGCGCCATTCGGGTGCGAAATAATCTTTGGGCTTCAATAGCCAGCACGTTCCGTGCACGGAAGTAATACGGCCCAACCGACCGTCCTGGATAAGCTGGCGGGCCTTTTGAATAAGTGGATTATGGCGGCGATGATGACCAATCAAAACCGGGACATCTTCAGCGTGCGAAGCGTCAACAAGCTTTTGCGCCTCTTCGCATGACGTGGCGATGGGCTTTTCGAGCAAGATTGGGCACCGCTCAGCTATACACTCAAGGCCGTTTTCAACATGCACCTGATTCGGCGTGGCAAGAATTGCCCCATCGGGCGAGGAGCCGGCGAACATCTCCTTCATTGACGGATACCAGTCGATACCCATGTTTTTCGTATACATACGCCCGACGTCAGACGGGTCGACAACCGATGCAATTGAGATGTCATCACCGAGCATGCGCATGGCTTCAGCGTGGCGTTGGCCGATGAGGCCCGCACCGACAAGTGCGAGCTGAAGTCGTTCGCTCATACCAAGAGGCTCGCCATGCGCCGGAGCGCAAGCTCATATCCATCAACGCCGAACCCGGCCATCACACCGTCGGCCCGCAACGAAACGTACGATTTGTGCCGGAATTCCTTGCGCCTATACACGTTGGACACGTGAACCTCGAGCACAACGCCAATAAACGCGTTCAAGGCATCTAGGATCGCGACGGATGTATGCGTATATCCGCCAGGATTGATGATAATCCCGTGCGCATATTTCCGAGCTTCATGAATGAGGTCAATGAGCACCCCTTCGTGATTCGATTGCTCGAAGCGAACTTCAAGACCGAACTCCTTCGCCAAGTCCATGCAACGATTGTTGACATCATCAAGGGTGATCTCCCCGTAGAGGTCTTTCTGTCGTTCGCCCAACAGGTTCAGGTTTGGGCCATTTAGAACCAAAATGCGCTTGTTCACTTCGCTTGTCCTTATTTTGTCCGCCGCTTTGGCGAATGATTTTGTCGTCCGCAAACCGAGCTGTCGCCACGGAGGCGCATTCACGAGCAACAGCAGATCAACGGTCGGTCACGGACACATCCGTGAAGTCAGGACTATAGCACTTTATATGTTTTATTCAAGATTATCTGATATTTTTATTTTCATCTGCGTTTTGGTGCCATTGAAAAATCAGAGGGTATGTTTCAATTTAGCTGACATTGGCGGCTTGATCGGTTACTTAGTAAGTATGCAACAGACAACACACTCTCAGACTGTCGGACTCAGCACTTACGAGGCAATCCGAACAGACATCATTTTTGGACGGCTCGCGCCCGACACCAAACTGAAGCTCGATAATATGAAGGCCGCCTACAAGGCCAGCATATCGACACTGCGTGAATCGTTGAACCGATTGTCCAGCGAAGGCTTTGTTATCGCTCAGGAGCAACGGGGCTTTTTTGTCGCGCCCGTTTCCGCTGCCGACCTTCGCGAAATTGCCGATTTGCGCGCCTTGTTGGAATGCAGTGCGTTAAGGCTGTCCATCGAGAATGGGGATACTGACTGGGAAGGCTCCGTCGCTGCGGCGCATCACAAACTACATCGGATGGAACAACAGCTGTTGTCTGGTGACGAATCGCAAAAAGAACTTTGGAAGCGTTATGATGCAGAGTTCCACCAATCGCTGATTTCTGCATGCGGGTCCAGGAATCTCTTGGAACTGCATGAGACAATCTACGATAAATACTTGCGCTACCAGATGCAGATACTGACCTATCGCGGCGATACGGCGGTCCACGAGCACAAGCATCTGTTCGAAGCGGCGCTCGACCGCGACATCGAACGTGCCGACAAATTGTTACGCCATCACATCGAGAGTGGCCTGAAGCATACCTTGGAAGAAAGCGAGACTTTGCAGGGTTAAAAAAGACGATATGTTTCCGTCCTGCCAATGCATTTACGCTCGATAGAAATACCAAACATTCACACGAATGGGCTGACCGGTTAACGCGGCTAAAACGTCTGCAAACTAATCGCAAACCGGAAGTCACTCGCGCAAAGTCACAATGTCCGAAGTGGGTAAAAAGCACGCCTCCCGGCCCGACAAGGAAAAGCGCCGAAATTGAAGGTCGAGCAGTTATTCAACGCCGGGAATTCAATTGCCTCTGCATTCGCAGAACCTTCTCTGCTCTCCCCCCACTCAACACTCCGTCACGTTGACCGCCAGGCCGCCTTGCGAAGTTTCTTTGTATTTTGACAGCATGTCTTGGCCGGTCTGACGCATGGTTTCGACCGCCGTGTCCAGCGGCACGAAGTGACTGCCGTCTCCCCTGAGCGCCAGGGACGCCGCGTTGACCGCCTTTACCGCCCCCATGGCGTTGCGTTCGATACACGGCACCTGCACGAGCCCGCCGACCGGGTCGCAGGTCATGCCGAGGTGGTGCTCGATCGCAATCTCGGCTGCGTGCTCGATCTGGGCGTTGCTGCCCCCCAACACCGCCGCCAATCCCGCTGCCGCCATGGCCGATGCCGAACCGACTTCGCCCTGGCATCCCACCTCGGCGCCGGATATGGAGGCATTGTGCTTGATCAAGCCGCCGATGGCCGCCGCGGTGAGCAGAAACTCGTGGACACCGGCGTCAGATGCACCGGGGCAGAAATCCAGGTAATAGCGCAGGACCGCCGGCACGATCCCCGCCGCGCCATTGGTCGGCGCCGTGACGATACGCCCGCCAGCGGCGTTTTCCTCGTTCACGGCCAAGGCATACAAACTGATCCAATCCATGATCGCGTGCTCGAAGCGCGCATTCAGGCCTTCCGCCTGCTCGTTTTCCAGCGACGCCAAAATCTGGCGCGCGCGGCGCTTTACGCCAAGCCCGCCGGGCAAAACGCCATCTTGTTTGAGCCCGCGTGCCATGCAGTTTTCCATGGCCGACCAAACCTTGTTCAAACCGTCTCGAAGCTCACTGTCGCTGCGGATCGCCAGTTCGTTGTCGGCCTTCATTTCAGCAATGGATTTGCCCGACCTCTCGCCCATCTGCAGCATTTCCGCTGCTGTCGTGAAGCCGAACGGCACCTCGGCGAAAGGCGCTTCGTCCGACATAGCCGCCAATTCATCCGCGGACAGGACGAACCCGCCGCCGATGGAGTAATAGGTTCGCTCCAGCAGTAGAACGCCCTTCGTGTCATGTGCGCGCAACACCATGCCATTGGCATGGCCCGACAGCGGCGGACCGTAGTCGAAAATCAATTCCGTTTGCGCATTGAACGCAATCGAATGCGCACCACCTAGCGTCAATTGCCCCGTCGCTTCGACGGTACTCAGCATCTGGGGCGCTGCATCGAGGTCGATTTCCTCGGCGGTTTCCCCCAAAAGCCCAAGGATCGTCGCCGTATCCGTGCCGTGGCCCTTTCCGGTAAACGCCAAGGAGCCGTGCAGCCGCACTTCGACGCGGACCGTGGCTTTGAGGTCGCCATTGGCCGTCAGCCGGTGCACGAACCGCCCCGCCGCCGCCATCGGCCCCATGGTGTGTGAACTCGATGGCCCGATACCGATCTTGAACATATCGAATACGCTGAGAAACATGATGGCGCGCCCTCCCGCATCGCAGATAACCCGATTTGAGGCACTCGGCAATGATGAAACGCTTTAGCCATTGTTAACCCTACGGAGTCAGGGTTAGGCTTGTTCATCGATTCGTTGTGATATACGGCCTTCGTCTAACATGAGCCCCAAGGGGAACAGCCCTTGCCTGCCGATGAAAAACCGCTGACCGGGAATCTCAATCCGCCGCCCCCGACCGCGGGCGCGGTGGCCGTCGCGTTGGCGAAACAAGAACCGAACGACCGCGCGCCGAAAGTCGTTGCCGGCGGGCGCGGGCGCGTCGCCGAGCAGATTTTGCAGCTGGCGTTTCAAAACGGCGTCAAGGTCCGCGAGGATGCCGATCTGGCGCAGTTACTGACAGCGATCGATATCGAGTCGGAAATCCCGCTGGAGGCTTTCGCCGCAGTCGCCGAGATTTTGGTCTATGTCTATCAGGCCAATAACGCCGCCCCTGGAGACGAGCCTTCGCCCAGTGTCAGCGACCAAGCGCAAGATATGGCGGACGGCTGGCGTCAGTCGCGAGAGGCCGACACATGACATCGCCGGTCTTTGAGCGTTTAAAAGCGATCTCCGTTGCAATCTCGGATGCCAGAGCGGCTCTGGATGAGGGCAATGCCGTCGATCTTTCCGGGCTGGAGAACGCCGTCCAGGAAGTCTGTGAAGACATTGCCGCCGCAGCCTCGCAAGATCATCCCGAGAAAATTGAGGACGGGGTCGAACAAGCCATTCATGCCGTGCTTGCCGATCTCGATCAACTTTCGGCGGTTCTATCCCGCAGCCATCAGCGATTGGTCGCCGGGGAAGGCCTGAACAATGCCGCCCTGAACGCCTACGGCGCTAAAGGCGATAGCGGTGGAGATGGCGGCGGAACAAACGGGGACGCCGGTTGATGGACAGTTTGGACTACCTGCGCTTTGCCCTCGCCCTGGTTTTCGTGCTCGGCCTGATCGGACTTCTGGCTGCACTGGCGCGGCGCGCCGGGTTCGGGTTTCCGGCAAAATCCCTTAAGCCCGGCGGCAACCGCAGGCTCTCCGTCGTTGAGGTGACGCCAGTGGACGGCCGCCGCAAACTCGTGCTCGTGCGGCGCGATGACGTGGAACATCTGTTGCTCATCAGCCCGACGAACGAGTTGGTGATCGAACGCGATATCGAGCCGCGCGCGAATTTTGCCGACGCGATAAAACAAGCGGGCGCTGAAGCCGATGGGGGCAAGACATGAACCGCTGGCAGGAAAAGTATCGCCCGCTGTTGCGTCCCGTCGGCCGCCTGCTGATCGGTGCAGCGGCCACATTCGGCGCGCTGGCCGTAATCGTGTGGCTCACCGGCCCAGCCGCAGCACAGCAGCTCAATCTGGACTTCGGTCAAGGTACGGAAGCGACGGGGCGGATCGTACAGATCGTCGGTCTGATAACGGTACTGTCTTTAGCGCCGTCAATCCTGATCATGGTGACGTCGTTCGTGCGGATCATGATCGTACTGTCGTTCCTTCGAACCGCCATGGGCACGCAGCAGACACCGCCCAACCAGGTGCTGATTTCGCTGGCGATGTTCCTGACTTTTTTCGTCATGATGCCGACATTCGAGCAGGCTTACGACACTGCGATCAAACCGATGATCGAGGATGAAATTACTGAACTCGAGGCATTTGAGCGGGCGTCCGTGCCCTTTCGGGAGTTTATGCTGAAACATGTCCGTGAGCAGGATCTCAACCTGTTCGTCGACATCAGCGGCACCGACCCCGACACCATCCGCGCCGCGACCATGCCCATGCGGCTTCTGATACCGGCGTTTATGATATCAGAACTGCGGCGCGCGTTCGAAATCGGTTTTCTTATTTTCCTGCCGTTTCTGATCATCGATATGGTTGTCGCATCGGTGCTGATGGCCATGGGCATGATGATGTTGCCGCCGATTATCATCGCACTCCCTTTCAAGATCATTTTCTTCGTTCTGGTCGATGGTTGGTTCATGATCGTCGGGTCGTTGGTCCGCAGTTTCGGCGGCGGTTAGCCCCATGAGTCTGTTCACTCGCCGAAACGCGCAATTTGCGTTCCTCAATGTCGGCCACAGTTTCGACCACATGTTTATGCTGATATACACGACCGTGGTGTTGTCGCTCGAACACGACCCTCTATTCTCCGGCAGCTATGGGACGCTGTTGACGCTGTCCGTATGGAGTTTTGTCGCCTTCGGGTTGGGCTCACTGCCGGCAGGTTGGCTGGGTGACAAATGGTCGAAGCCCGGCATGATGGCCGTCTTTTTACTCGGTATCGGCGCTTCGGCGATTGCCACGGGATTTGCGCAAGGACCCATCGGGCTGGCCATTGGATTGTGCAGTGTCGGTATTTTTGCGTCCATCTATCATCCTGTCGGCATCGCCATGATCGCGGAATGGGGCGGCAAACGAGCCGGGCGGGCGCTCGGCATCAATGGTGTTTTCGGGAATCTGGGCGTTTCCTCAGCGGCCATCGTAGCCGGAGTATTGATTGACCTGCACGGCTGGCGCGCAGCGTTCATCGTGCCCGGTGCTGCCTGCATGCTGACGGGAATCGCCTATGTGTTCTTCGTCCGTAGCGAACCGGCGACAAGCGGCGACAAACGCCCCTCCAGCAGCCATGTCCGCGTCAGTGCGCGTGATGTGCGGATGATTTTGGGCTGCATGTTCATCGCCACAATCTGTACCGGCATCATCTTCATTTCCACCACGGTATCCATGCCCAAGGTTTTGGCGGAACGCTTGGGAGATCTGGCACCTAATGCAACGGCCCTCGGCGGTTGGGTTTTCGTTGTGTTCATGAGCGCATCCATTGCGCAAGTTACGGTCGGCTACCTGCTGGACCGCTACCATCTGAAGACAATTTACCTGGTTGTGGCGGGGCTATTATCGCCGGCGCTTCTAGCCGCGGCCGTCGCCAGCGGTTTTGGCATGATTGGCGCCGCCATGATGGTGATGTTCCTGGTTTTCGGACTCAACCCGATCAACGACATGGTGGTGGCGCGCTATGCCGCAGCTGAATGGCGCGCGCGCGTCTACGCGTTCAAGTTTTTGGCCTCACTTGGCGTTGCTTCCGCGGCAGTGCCGCTGGTTGGCGGTTTGCATGACGCCACGGGCGGGTTCTATTGGGTGTTTTTGGGCATGGCCGGCCTCGCGGTCATTGTCGGACTGGCCGGCATGGCGATGCCGGTAAAGCGCGAACATCTAGCGGCCGCACAAACCCCCAGCCCAGCGGAATGACCAACGGAACGATCTGGGGAAATCCTGCGTCAGTTCTTTTTAAGCAGGCGCAACGCCACACTGCCAACCTTGCGCTGCACTTGGTCGGCGGAAAACGGTTTGGCGATATAAGCCGAAACCCCTTCCGATCGAGCTTCCTCGACGGCTTCTTTGGTGACGTTGCTGGTAAGCATGATAAATGGCAGCGTATGCCCACCTTCCCGCAATTTCTGCAGCACCTCGATACCGCTCATCTCCGGCATTTTCCAATCACAGACGAGAAGATCGAAAGGTTTATCGACAGGTTCGCGGATCAGCATGAGCGCGGTCTCCGGATTGCGGGTCGCCTTTACATAACCAAACCCCATATCGTTAAGAATGTGACTCATGATCTTCAAGATCATGTCGTCGGCGTCACAAACTAAAACTTCCAGGTCTGCGAATTTTGGGTTTTTCTCGTCCATGATCTCTCTGACTGCTCTGCCCTAATAATTATCAACCACCCTGTTGCGGCGCCGGCGGATCGCCCTCGTCGGTATTTCCCGCAGCTGCGGTTTGTTCGGTCAAGCTACTTAGTCCCTTTTCCTTGAGCTGCCTTTTATATTCTCCCAGAAACGTTTTGAAGTTCTCCGCCAATTTCACCCGGGCCGTCACTGTGGCTGGATCAATCATACCAAGTGCTGTCGGCGCGGTAACTAGGCGAAATGCATCTTTCAGCGATGTCGCTTCCATGGCGCGGCCGAAATCACGCCGCATGCGGCCAAGCCCGCGTTCGTTTCCTGAAAGCGTCAATGAAATTGCGTAATTGAGAACATGAGTTGCCTGCTCATCACTAAGCGGCTTTTCCTTTTCAGCGCCACTGGACTTGGCCACGCGACGCAGGGACTTTGACGCATTGGACCAATCGCCGCCTTTCCAGAAAATCTCGGCGCGCAGCATATCGGCGCCCGCTTCCTTGTCTCGTTTCAGCAGTTCCAAGGCCTCTTCCTGGCGTGCCATTCCCATCAACGCTCGGGCGCGAAGATGCAAACGCTGAGTTGCGAGCCCTGGCGTCAATCCTTGTTCGTTTGTGGCATCCAGTGCCGCAAGACCCCGCTCATACTGGCGTGCCAGCAAGTAAATCACCGCAAGCCGCGCGCCGACCTCGGCTTTCAGCGGGCCGCTCAGACGAAAGCGAATTTGCCCTTCGAGGATATCCGCCGCCTGCTCGAGCAAATCCACGTCGGCAAGACGGTCAGCCAATTTGCGGATCATCTCGTCACCCTTGGCACCGGCGGGGGTTAGTTCCTTGAATTCTTCGTAGACGGCAATCGCGGTGACAGCAGGCATGTTGTCCGCTCCGTCACGAAGATAGAGCCTTGAAAAGACACTCGCCATTTGCTCCGTCACCTGCGGCGCCTCTTCGTTTTCCCGATAATAGGTCGCGGCCTGACGCAGCGCATTCAATCCGTTGCGGTAGCTGCCGCCATCCAGGTACAGACCGCCCAACCGGCGAAGCAGTTCGAACTCGAACTCGTCACCGCGCCAGGCAAAGCGCAATTGCTCTAACTCGCCGATGGCTTCTTTGACCGTCATGCGCTCCAGCTTGAGCATCAGATCCATACGCGCGACTGTCGCTTGCGCACGGATCGGACGGTTATTCGAATCCAGGGCTTCCTCCCACTTGCCGATGGCGCCGTCCGCGTCCCCACCAGTGTTCATAACCTTGCCTTCAACGAAATCGACATGTGCCTTCTGAGGCTCACTCGGTTCCGCCGCATTCAAGGCTTCAATGAAGGCCTTGGCAGTCTTGATGTCGCCGATCTCTACCGCGGCTTCCGCGACTAAGGTCCCCATCGGCATTTTCAGAGCTTTCGGGTACCCCCGCGTAATCCCGCCGGTACGTCTAAGTTCCGCCGCAGCCGCCAACATATCGCCGGAAGCCGCGATAACGGCGGCCCGCCAAAAGTTGGCTTCATCGTTGTTGTCGAGACTGGCGTGGGACAAGTCTGTCGCGGCGTCACTCAAACGGCCAAGGAAATAATTGACGCCACCGCGAATCAATCGGAATTCCGCGTCGTCGGCAATTTCCGGATTGCTTGCCTGAAGGCGCGAGAGAATGCCAAGCGCCTCGGCGTGGAACCCGTTCGCGTAATAGAAGCGCACCATGTTCATACGCTTGACTTCGCGTTGGGCGCCTCGACTTGCCGCCAGGTCGGTCTGCAATTCCTGCTTACGCTTGTAGAATTTCGCCAGGTCTTTGACTTCCCACTTATCCAGTTCCAGGAGTTTTTCCAACGGCCTGAGCGCCGCCAACCGCGCACCGGCGGCGACATCGTCGGACACTGGCGTCAGCGCCAACTGGCTGGCGGAGGTCAGCTCAATACCCTGGCGAAGCGGACGCACGCGCAAATCATCGATCTTCGCCCGCACGACAACGCCCTGGGCCGTCGGCAGCAGCGCCAATTGGGGATATTCGTAGGCTTCCGCCACACCATGACCAAGCGGGATAACAGGCACCACCACCAAATTGTCGCCAACCATGGGATCGGTAATGGCGATGGGGTTACCGGGCTCCGGGACCGGCAGGAACACCCGGGCGCCGACCGGCGAATTGGGTTGCGCGTTAACATCAATCGGCGTTGTTGGGCGGATGCCTTGCTTGCGGAACTCCAATATCCAGCTGAGCCCGTCTCGGCTCATGGACGGGTTGACGTCGCGTAGCGTTGCAAGGCGCAACACCGTACCTTGCGGTGTTTGCGCCTGATCAATGGCCCGAATGATATTTCCGCCTGCGCGCAGCAGCGCATCGACATCAACGCGGCTGGCTTTGTCGAAAATCACCCAGACAAAACCGACCCGCCGAAACACCGCTGCGGCAACGGGTTCGTCCCAATCAAACCGCAGCTTTACACCCTTCGCCGGATCGACCGATGGTATTGGCTCAGCTTGGGCAGCTTGGTCGTCACCCTCACCTTCCGCCGGCGGCTTCGGCTGTTGGCGTTGCCCCGGCTTCAAGGCCGCCGGTGCCAACGCAACCGGTTGTCCGCGCGGTGCCGACGATGCTGCCTGTTGCGCCGCGGATTGCGCGGTGCTCGCACTTGCCGCCGCTGTTGCCTGCTGATCGTCACGCGCGGTTGCAGCAGGCAAGGGAGCGGGCTCCACCTTTGGTTTTTCCGGTGCTGAAGCCGGAGCAGGTGCGGGTGCAGGCGCGGGTGTCGGAGCGGCATCAGACGTAGGTGCGGCAGCCGATTGTTCCTCTTGTGCGGGTTTCGGTGCCGAACTTTCCGCTGTCTCCGCGCTCGGCTGTTCCGGTTGTGCATTGGTCTCGGGCGGCAGCGCCGCGATTTCATCGCTCCCGGTCGGACGGCGGATATCGACGACAACTTTCGCACCGGACAGGAAATGCTTGATCGTTGAGGTTTTCGGAATGGCCATGACCACCTGAGTGCTGCCATCCCCGGCACGCGCCCGGATGCCCCCAACCAACGGAGGCGGGTTTTGGTTGAGCCGCGCCAACTGCAAATCAGCGGCGCGCTCGAACGTTATCGTGACGACGCCGTCCTTATTGTCGACGGCATAGCCGACGTTGTTTCGCCAATCGAAAACGATGCGCGAGTAATCTGCATGCTCGCCGCTGCGTACACGGATTTTCGGCAATCCGCCGCTGGCCGCCTCCTGTGCCGCGACTTTGCGTTTCACAACCGCCACCGCGCTTTCCGCGGTCTGGGGCTTGGGTTTTACTTTTTCAGGGGGTGGAGGCGCGATCTCGACAATCACCGTTCGGCCGGAATCGAAACTGTAAGCATCAAAGTCGCCCGCCAATCCGAACGTCACGCTTCGCCCGTCGGCGCCGGGTCGAACTTCACTGACATATTTTCGCAAGGCCCCTAAAACCCGCTGATAAGAGGCTTCGATGGGGCGACCGAACCGTAGGGTCAATCGACGCTTTTTCAGCTCCAGGTTATGGGTAACGGGTGTTTTCCAGACAAACACGATCCGCCCGTAGTCGTTTGTTCGCGCCGCCCGTACGCCGACCGCCTCAGCCATCGCCTGGCCGCCGATCGCCATAATCGCGAGGCCGAACCAAACGGCCAAGATTGCCCGCCGCGCCGGTCTCATCGCGAAACCCCAACTGCTGTCGGCAACACGACAATATCAACCCGACGCGCCAGCGTGCGCCGTTCGGCATCGGCCACCTCGGGCAATTGCTCGAATCGGCTTTCGGCATAGCCGAAAGCGATAATGTCATCTTTGTATCCTGCCAGCCGCAAGGCATTGGCAACGGCGGCGGCACGGCCCGTGGACAGTTCCCAGTTCGAGGCGTATTCGCTGCCGGCTGGCAGCGGTGATGGGTCCGTGTGGCCGTTGACGCCGATCTCGTTACCGATATTGCCGAGCATGCCGCCAAATACAAACATGGCTTCGCGGGCTCTTTCGGTCATCTCGGCGCGGCCGGGTTGGAACAGCAAATCACCGGGAAGAGCAATCACCAACCTGTCTTCAAGCAACATAACCTGTGTATCGGTGAGCAGTTCGATGTCTTTGATACCTTCTTCAATAACCGAGCTCAGGTAATTCAAGTCAATGGCCTGGCGGCGATAGATGGTACCAATGTTAAATGACGCTGTCTGTGCCTTCACTATTTTTTCCGGCGTCGGACGCAGCGTTCTCGACAGCGAATCAATGATGTTTTGCCAATCTCCGACCTTGACGTTGGACATGGAGAACAACAGCACAAAGAACGTCAGCATCAACGACACCAAATCGGTGAACGTCACCAACCACGCCCGTTCGGCAGCGGCCTCCTCGGGATCGATGGCGGCCGGCCAATCGTCTTGCAATATTTGCGCCCGGCGAATCTTTTCCAGATCCGGGGCCGTATGTCTAGGACGGACCATCTGACGTCCCTTTGGGCTGCAGCCGCAACAGCGTCTCCGCCTCGTCACGAACAAAAAACCAAATGGTGATTTCGTCGGTGCCGCCCGGCCGGATGCCAACGGCAACACTATCAGGCGGTACCCCTCGACGCGCCATTTCGCGTGCCAAATTGCCGGCACGTCCAGTCTCCAGGGTCTGGTTCACCGGCAACGATGTGCCCTCGGCAAAGGCCGAGCCGATGACAAATTCCATATCGAAGCGCAGCCCTGGTGGTCGAGACGACAACACTGCGACAACGCGATCCAGTATGGGCACCGCAACCGGGCGAACATCGGTGGCGCCGTCGGCGAACATTGCGCTAACAGGCAGCTTGACCCGCATCAGTTTTCCCGGCCGCAGGACTTCGACCTTTGCGACTTGCAAGGAAGTGGAAAATAGCCCGGTCACCGTTTCTTGGAACTGTTGGCCTGCCAACACGTCCCCGTCGAGAGAGGTGAACTCAGTGGGATCGGTACTCGGCGACAAGACTGTGCGAAAGGTGGAGCTGAGGCTGCTGCGAACGGCCTGGGATTTAACATCGGCAATGGTCGAGATGCTGACGAGAATAATAAAGAACGACAGCACCAACAGAAACAACGACAGGAACATGGCAATCGTATTGCCTCCCCCTGTGGTTGGCGCACCGGGGCTCGGCACCGACGTTACAAAATCTCCATCCTTCATTCAGACTTAATCGAAGCTTGCTAACAACGCGTCGATCTCTTCCTGTGATTGAGCCTTTTCCTGAAGTTGTGGTCCGTTCAGAAGATCTTCATCCGACGGAGCTTCAAGCTGACCGTCTTCCTGGGGTTGATCTTTCTTGTGCTTTTCGATTTCACTGCCAAATGCCTCAACCAATGCATCGATCTTCTCTTCGATGTCTTTTAGGGCCTTGACCACTTTGGTTATGCGTTGGCCGGTAATATCTTGAAACCCGCAAGCCTCATATATCTCGGTGGTTGCATTCATGATGATATTCGATTGATCGTCGTCAACCTTGTCCATCAAGCCTTCAAGTTTCTCCGTCGCATCCATAATGGTATTAGTGGCCGTCTCGGTTGCGGCAACGATCGCGTCAAGTTCGTCCGTGGCCTTGGGCAAGACCTTTTCCTTGACCTCGTCGGGCCGCAAAGCGGCAATATCGGCTTTCGCGGCATGGATATATTGGGCCAGGGCCTCAAGTTCAGAATACAATTCGAGGTCGGCCGCAGTCAGATCACCCTTCATGGTGGCCATCATGCTTTCGACCACCGACGCGATATCCTCAACTCGGACGGATTCACCGTGTTGCTGACGCAGATCGTCCAATCTGATCGTCAGATCAGTGGAAATGGCAGACGGAGGCATTCGACACTCCCTTGGCCCAAGATGGGAGGCCCGGCCGTCTCAAGACGGCAGCGGTTCAAAAATCACCAAGAACACTAACGATCTTGGTTTTTAGCGTCTCGGCATTGAAAGGCTTCACGATATAGTTGGAAACCCCCGCCTCCTTGGCGGCGATAACGTTTTCCGACTTACTTTCGGCCGTAATCATGATGAACGGGAGATGCTTGAGTTTATCGTCGGAGCGCACCTCGCGTAGCAACTGGATTCCGGTCATGGGTTCCATGTTCCAATCGGAAATCACCATGCCGAAAGAATCCTGGCGAAGCTTCTGTAAAGCCATCGTGCCGTCGGTCGCTTCGTCGATGTTATTGAAATTCAACTGCCGAAGCAGGTTTCGCAAAATGCGCAACATGGTCTTATAATCATCAACGATTAGGACCTTCATGTTCATGTCAACAGCCATTGGCGACTCCATTTACCCAGCAGCACAAATATTTATATCATAAGTTATATCAGTTACCGCGTATTGCCAAGAAAAACAATAACAAACGCTTCCACTTTTTTTGCCTGTGATTTCAAGAGCGATCAACCCCCAACCTGTTCGCCGATATTCGGCAATTCACGCAGGCGGCGCAACTCGACGGTAACCTCACGTGCTTTCTCAGGTGTCATTTTCGCGATGATCGCAGCAAGCTTGCGTTCTTTCATCCGCTCGGAAACCTCAAGCAGCGTGACCATCTCCAGGTCTTCAAAAATCTGCGCCGCTTCTTTCGGCTTCATATTCTCATAAATCTTAACTAGGCTTTTCAGCTTGGTGTCTTCCTGTGCATCGAATTTCTTGATCAAGCCATCAATCGTCGCGCGCAAGTTCTGCAATTCGGCGATTTTCTTGTTGATACGCTCTTCGGCCGCACTCAGCAGTCCGGTTCGCATATCGATCTCACGCTCTCGCTTGTCAAGTTGATCGCGTCGCACCGCCAGCTGCTGCAAAATATCGATCTCCGCCGGTGTCAGAAGGGTCGGGTCGTCGGTGATTAGGCGCGAAACTTCTTCCTCTTCTTCGTCGGTGAGAGCCTCACCTTGTGCCTGCGGCAATTCAGGCGCTGCATCAGGATCAACACCTTCTTCATTCGGCCCGGCGTCCACAGGTTGCTGGCTCTCATCTTGGGTCTGAGCAAGTGCCTCGCTGACATTGATGGAACCGGACATCAATCCGTCAACACCATCCCAGATATCGCTGACTTTCACGGTCAGCAATAATGTCGCGAAGAAAATCGTCAGAGGGAGAAAACGGACTTTCGTCAGCCACTTCATAATCACACTGCCTTTGCAGCTCTATCAGGAGAGATCATCATGCCATCCAGGACTTACGAATATCTTAACTGACAAATCGATTTATCCCGCCGTTCGCAAAGCTTTTAGAAGCTCTCGTTCCGCTTCGGATACAGCATCCGGCGCCGGCCGTTCAGCAGGGTCGGCGGTTAACGGCTCACGTGTTTTCGATTCCTCGTCACGCACATCCCCAGGCTCGCGCACAGTCTCGGGAGATGATTTCGGTGAGGGTTGGGGTACCTTCGGCTTGGCCGATGCCGACACCGGCGCGCCGCCCGCCTGATCCCGTGCGTCACGCACGACCCCTTCCAGCCGATCTGCGGCGGAATTGCCCCGCTCCATCAAAAACACCAGATCATCGCGCAATGATTCCGCGCGGCTGATCCGCTCTTGCAAAATCTCGGTCATGGAACGTAACTCGCCGATGCCCATCTCGGCTTTCGCAGTGGTCTCGACAAATCCTTGGGCGAGGCGCGCCAGTTCATCCTTGTCCTTACGCAACGACGAAAGCCGCTTATTGAGAACAACGGCGTAGCCGATAGTCACCACCAGCAGCACGGCAACGAGGATATCGAGCATAAGCGATATCTGCATCAGTCAGCTCCCATTATGGCAAACCGCTCATATCTTCGGTAGCTTATCATAACGCCCTTCAATCTTGATGGCGATATTCTGGCCTTTGCGGCCCATCCGCCCCGTGTAAAGCGGCACATCACCACATTGCAATTGAATGGGGTCTTCCGGCGACGTGCCGAACATGATCCGCGAGCCAACCTTCAAATCGAAGACCCTGGCAAGCTGCATGATTTGCGTGTCGATAACCGCTTCCAAATCGACTTCGGTCATCCAAAGCTCTTCCGCCAAGTGAGTTTCCCAAATCGAATCACGGCCAAATTTCTCGCCCATGAACATCTGCAGCAACAGCTCACGTACCGGCTCCAGCGTCGCGTAGGGCAGCAACAGTTCCAATCGGCCGCCGCGATCCTCCATATCAATGCGCAGCCGCGCCACGATGGCGGCGTTCGAGGGCCTGGAAATGGTCGCAAACCGGGGATTGGTTTCGAGCCGGTCAAACCGGAACGTTACCGGGCTCAGCGGTTCGAACGCGGCACCCAAATCACTGAGCATGACATGAACCATGCGCTCGACCAGGCTGCGTTCGATGGTCGTATAGGGCCGCCCCTCGATACGCATTGCCGCCGTACCACGCCTACCGCCGAGCAACACGTCGACGATCGAATAAATCAGCGATGAATCGACCGTAATGAGCCCATAGTTGTCCCACTCCTCCGCTTTGAACACGCTGAGCATGGCCGGCAGCGGAATGGAGTTGAGGTAGTCGCCGAAACGGATGGAGGCGATGTTGTCGAGGGAAACTTCGACGTTATCCGATGTGAAATTCCGAAGGCTGGTGGACATCAACCGAACAAGACGGTCAAAAACCACCTCCAGCATCGGCAGACGTTCGTAGGAAACAAGTGCGCTTGAGAGAATGGCCTGAATGCCGGATCGCTGGCCTTCGTCTTCGTGCTCCTCGTCAAAGCCGAGCAGGCTGTCAATTTCTTCTTGATTGAGAACCCGGGTGGATTCCCGTCCGCCACCGGAATCGGCAGCTGCGGCCTCATCGTCATCGCCGCCGACCATGGCCTCCCATTCGGCCGCCAGATCGTCCTGATCGCCGCCGCCATCGCCATCGTCCTCGTCATCGCCGCCGAGAGAAGCCTCCCATTCCGCGGCGAGGGCGTCTTGGTCCATATCGTCGTCGTCATCGGCAGGGCTGGTCATTGCACCAACATTTCCTTGAACAACACATCCTTGATCTTGGCGGGTGCAGCGGCAGCACTGACACGGAGCAGTAACTCTTCGCGCAAACGATACATGCCGGCCGAACCTTTCAGGTCGTCAATCCTGAGTTCACGCAGATAGGTCTGGAAATTGTCAACAATCCTCGGCATGACACTTTCAATCCTTGGTATATCCGCTTGGTTATCCAGCTCCAGACTGACACGGATCTTCAAGAAGCTCGATTTCCGGCCACCGGTGTTGAGGTTCACCAGCATCTCCTGAAGATCGTAGAAAACCGCGCGCCCGCCTTCCTCACTTTGCTCCGCGCCTTCTTCACCTTCCGCCGAACCACCGGTGATCATGGCAAGGACCGGATCCATAAGGCCGGTAAAATAAGCCGCCGCAAGACCGCCTACGATTAATAACAACAAAAGCGCGACGATGATCAGCAGCTTCTTTTTGCCACCTCCCTCCGGAGAGGACTCACCGCCATCACCGCCTTCGTCACCGCCTGTGTCGACGTCGTCGTCGTCATCCGCCATTACACTATCACCGGCTGCCGCGAACTTCGGGTTTCATGTTTCGGGTCCGACGGCCATTGAAAAATATAGAATCGCTTGGTTAACAACTCGTTGAAATCCCTAGTTTGGGCCACCCTTGTGCAGGCGTTTCATACTGATCCGACACGCGAATCATCCCCATGTAACAGAATACCAAATCCGGCAGGGTAGCGGCAACTGCCGCCGCACCCCACCTTGCGGATGTTGGGTCCAAAATTTCAACGGCGTGCGGAAAAAGCTGCCCGGTTCAGGGGTGCAAAGATGCCCCATTGCAAAGAACTGGCACCCCCACATCGAGCGCAAGTAATTGAAAATAAACAATAATTAAAACTGGCACGCTGAATGCATTAACAATGGCAGGTCGACAAGAACCTAATGGGAAAAGCGAAACGATGGAAACAACAAGTTATATCGCCCTATCACGGCAAACAGCTTTACGACGTCAGATGGACGTCGTGGCCAACAATATCGCAAATATGAACACGTCCGGCTTCAAAGGCGAACGCATGATGTTCGTAGAGCACTTGGTCAAGAGTAAGGGGGGAGAACGCATTCTTGGCGACAAGGTCTCCTATACCCGCGATATCTCAACCATGCGTGATTTGAGCGAAGGTCCGCTGGAGCAAACTGGAAATCCGCTCGACGTCGCCATTACCGGCGACGGATATTTCACCGTCCAGACCGATACCGGCAACAACTACACCCGCAACGGCCGCTTCCAGTTGGATGAGGGCGGCCAATTGGTCACCCAGGCCGGCGACCCGGTTCTGTCCGATGGCGGCCAGCCATTCTTTTTTGCCCCCGGAGACACCAAGATCAGCGTCGGCCGTGATGGCACGGTGTCGACAAGCAACGGCGATCTTGGCCGTCTCGCAGTTGTGACGTTCGAAAACCAGCACCAAATGCGCCCACGTGGCGGCGGATTGTTTGCCACCGAAGCCGAAGCCAAGCCGGTTGAAAAACCAACCGTCGCCCAAGGCATGCTGGAAGGCTCGAACATTCAGCCGGTTGTCGAAATGTCACGCTTGATCCACGTGCAACGCACGTACGAAAGCGTGCGGAATTTCCTCGAAAAAGAAGATGAGCGACAGCTTCGGATGGTCAAGGACCTCGCAGCGGTCTCCTGAAGCCAAGCATAACCAGACATCGCGAAAAACGCGGAACGGAAAAAAGAAAGGACGGGAACATGAGATCATTGGATATCGCTGCCACCGGAATGTTAGCGCAGCAACGCAACGTGGAGGTTGTTTCCAACAACCTCGCCAACATGAACACAACGGCATTTCAGCGCCGGCGATCAGAATTCCACGACCTGATCTATCAGGATCTGCGCCGGGTCGGCACAACATCTTCGGATGCCGGAACAATCGTCCCTACGGGCGTGCAATTGGGGCTGGGCGTCAAGCTGGCGGCCGTATATCGAATTCATGAACAGGGCAACCTGTCGGCCACCGACAACACCTTCGATTTGGCCGTGCAGGGCAAGGGTTTCTTCCAGATCACCATGCCCGACGGCACCACCGCCTACACCCGCGACGGCACGTTTCAGTTGAACGCCAGCGGTCAGGTCGTAACGCACGACGGCTTTACCGTGCAACCCGGTCTCACCGTGCCGAACAACGCCGTTGATGTCACCATCAACAATTCAGGCCAGGTGTTGGTGAAGGTCGAAGGACAAGTGGCGCTGAGCAACGTCGGGCAATTGCAAATCTCGACATTCCTCAACGATGCGGGCTTGGAAGCCGTTGGAGACAACCTGTACAAGGAGACACCTGCTTCCGGCACCGCCACATCGAGCACGCCCGGTTCCACCGGGTTCGGCACGATCCTTCAAGGATTTCTTGAAACGTCGAACGTCAATGCCGTGGAAGAAGTATCCAACCTGATATCGGCCCAGCGCGCGTATGAAATGAACTCCAAAGTCATTCAGACTTCGGACGAAATGATGGGCACGTTGACAGGCCTTAGGTAAGGAACGAGATCATGCGTAGCATCGTTTTAACCGCCGCACTTTTAGTTGCCCCCCTGCTTTCCCCGCCAGCTTGGTCGGGAACGGCAGGGCCGGCGGCCGGCACCATACTCGATCACGCGGGCGAGAAAGTCAGTGTCCGCAAGTCGGTTCAGGTAGACAGCCATCTCGTCAGACTGGGTGATATTTTCACCATCTCCGGCGATAAAGCGAACATTGAGATTGCCTACGCCCCGGAGCCGGGGAAACGCGCCGTGTTTGACGCGCGCTGGCTGTTTCGAGTGGCGAAGGCGTACAAGATCGATTGGCGGCCGCTTAGCTCGCGCATCCGCACCATCGTCACCCGAGACAGTGAGGTCATTGACCGCGCTGAAATCGAAGACCTGTTGCTTGCCGCGCTGGCGGAAAAGGGCGCCGACCCCAATGCCGAAGTCGATCTTTCAAATCGGCTCATACGCTTGCACGTTCCGAGCGACGCGGCCGGTGCCGTTGAAGTCGAAGAGGTGACATACGATCAACGCTCACGTCGCTTTACGGCCTACATCACCACGCCTTCGGGCAACGGCTCCGCGCGCCGGACCAGGGTGCGAGGCCGCTTGTTCACCACGACCGAAATCCCCGTACTGAACCGCCGGATATTGGCCGGGGAAATCATCAAACGTGAGGACCTCGAGTGGATCAAGGTCCGCAACGCACGTATGCAACCCAATACGGTCGTCAATGAAACGGATCTGGTCGGTCGCACGCCGCGGCGTGGGTTGCGAGCCGGCTACCCGATCCAGGTATCCGCCGTGCAACGGCCGATATTGGTAGCCAAGGGAAGCCTTGTCACCATGCTCTTGCGCACGCCGCAAATGCTGCTGACGGCGCAGGGAAAGGCGCTGCAAAATGGCAGCGAAGGTGACGTTATTCGCATTTCCAACTCTCAGAGCAAAAACGTTATCGAAGCCGAAGTGATCGGCGATGGCAAAGTTGCCGTTCGCCCGAATACGCTTCTTGCGATGAATTGAACCCGTCTCAACAGACGCCAACAGGACGACAACAATGAAACATCCAACGGGATCCCAGACTAACAAAACAGCCAACAGAGTAGCGAAACTGGCGCGCCACGCCATTCTCGCCCTCGCCTTTGTCTCCCTCGCCGGTTGCAACGCACTGACCCGCCTTTCGGAAGTCGGCGATGGACCTGAACTGTCAGATATTCAGAACCCCATCGCCAAAAAGAATTATCAACCGGTCAGCCTGCCCATGCCGTCACCACAACCGATTGAAGCCAATCCCAACTCGTTGTGGCGCGCGGGTGCGCGGGCATTCTTCAAAGACCACCGGGCGAAGGTCGTCGGTGATGTGGTCACGGTGACCGTGTCATTGGACGATAGCGCAAAATTCGAGAACAAGACCACGCGCGCACGGACCGATACCGAAGATGTCGACCTCAACGACCTTCTCGGGTTCGAGGATGAACTGACGAAAATTCTGCCACAGGGAATTGATTCACCCGGCCAGATCGTCAACTTCGGTTCCGACCACGACACGGAAGGTGACGGCGAGATTGATCGCTCGGAAACCCTGAGCCTGACCTTCGCCGCAGTGGTCACGCAAATCCTGCCGAACGGCTCTTTGGTTATCATGGGGCGTCAGGAAGTGCGGGTGAACCACGAACTGCGCGAGCTTATGGTCACTGGCGTTGTGCGGCCCAGCGACATCGATTCCGACAATACTGTTTCCCACGAAAAGATCGCCGAATTACGGGTTGCCTATGGTGGCCGCGGCGCTCTCAGCGATCTCCAGACCCCACGATGGGGAATGCAGATTTGGGATATCGTTTTCCCGTTCTAGGTCGGATTTTACCGGACCTAGCACCTTATCGGCCGGCGGTCTTCCGCCGGCCGCTTTTTTTCGCCTAATGGAGATTGGCGGCGTCGAGACTGAAAAAAGACTAACGCTGGACAGTCAGTCGTCGCGGTGTGTGCGCTCCATGCGCTCGTGACGTTCTTGCGCCTCGATGCTCAGCGTCGCGATCGGCCGCGCCTCCAGGCGCGACAGGCCGATAGGTTCTTGCGATTCCTCGCAATACCCATAACTGCCATCTTCGATTCGCTCCAATGCTTCATCGATCTTATTGATCAATTTTCGGGCACGGTCGCGGGTCCGGAGTTCCAAGGAACGCTCCGTTTCGATTGATGCCCGATCTGCAATGTCGGCTTCGACGATTCCACCTTCCTGCAATTGCTGCAGGGTGTTGTTGGATTCCTGCACCAGTTCAGTGCGCCAACCGATCAGCTTCTGGCGGAAGTACTCCACCATCTTCGGGTTCATAAAGTCTTCATCTCTGGCCGGCCTGTAATCCGGCGGCAAAGTCACATTCATGGGACCTTGGTCTCCCTACAGGTTTTAGCGCCGGGAATATATGTGCGTGCCTCCGTGGCCGCAAGCGCAATTTACGGATTTATGCACAACCAACAAAAATCGGCTTAATTTATTGAATTTACGGAAGGAAAATGCTGCCCGACAACGCACCGGCGGCATGCAGTAGAAAACCCTTGGTACTTAAGGGCTACAATTTTCGCGTATACTTGGCAATTTCTACTTCGGCTCGAAGCTCGATCTCGGCCAGTAAGGTGGCCAATTCGGGGTCATCGCCCTGCTCTCTCTTTTGGCGAAGGCGTTGCGCCAGTTCCGTCAATTTCTCTTTCGAGAAGCGGCCTAACAAAATTCCCATGCGCAGATCGTCCAACCGATCGAGCAGATCGTCACCGTAGGCCATTAATTTCTGCCGCTGGCGCCGTTCGTCTGTTGGATCGCCGACACCCTGCGCCGCTAAGATTCCATCGACGCCAGCGGCACCGGAAACCTCTGCGGGTGTCGCTTCGCTCGCTCCACTGGCTTCTTTGAGAGAGTCCGCGAACGAGCCGTCGCCTGACACCGTTTTTCCGGTTTTCTTGACGCCGTCAGATCTTTTCGGCCCACCGGTCGATGAGACTTTCATATAAATTAATCCTTCTCGTTCGCGGCCATCCCACCCAATCAAGCGAGATGGTGCCAGCTGTCGCCTCCAGTATAGCCGATGTCAGCCTGAACGTAAGCCCAATCCGAACCGCCACACGGCTCGCCCGAATACCCATAATTTTGTACTGCAAATGATTTGCAATTACAAAAATGCCGCGCTATAAAACCTTTGTGCATAAGATGCGAATGATTATCAATTACCTCCTTCGTTGTCATCTCACTTAATCGCCACCTCTTAAGGAAATCCGATGAAATTCCGTCACTCCATGAAATCCAACCTTTCCCTGGCCTGCGGCCTCATATCGGTTCTGGGTTTCAGCTTTGTCCCGGCTGCCAAAGGCGCCGAAGAAGTCAATCTGTACTCATACCGCCAACCGTTCTTGATCAAACCCCTGCTCGCAGCCTTCACCGCCGAAACTGGAATCAAGGTCAACTCGGTTTATGCCAAAAAAGGCATGCTAGAAAAGATTCGCGCTGCCGGCGCCAATAACCCGGCGGATGCCATATTGACCACGGATATCGGGCGCCTTGATGCCTTGCGCGCCGCAGGTGTGCTGGCGACAGTTCAATCCGATACCCTAAAAGCCAACGTACCGGCGCATCTGCGTCATCCGGATGGATTGTGGTTCGGATTGACAACCCGGGCACGGATCGCGCTGGTCAGCAAGGACCGGGTCAAGCCGGGGGAATTGACTTCGATCGCGGACCTGGCGTCACCGAAATTCAAGGGCCGCATCTGCACGAGGTCGGGCAAACATAGCTACAACGTGGCGCTGATCGCCTCGGTGATTGCTCACGATGGCGAGGCGGTTGCAGAGAAATGGCTACGCGGCGTGAAGGCCAACTTGGCCCGCAAACCGCAAGGCAATGACCGCGCGCAAGCCAAAGCGGTGTTCGAAGGACAGTGCGATATCGCGATCTCCAACAACTATTATATGGGCAAGATGATCACCAATAAGAAAAAGCCCGAACAGAAGAAATGGGCGGCCGCTGTTCGCCTTGTCTACCTGGATCAGAACGGTCGTGGCCAGCACGTCAATGTCTCCGGCGCTGGTGTGCTAAAAGGAGCAAAAAACCGTGCTGCGGCGATCAAGTTGCTGGAATTCCTGAGCGGTGACCAGGCGCAGGAGATTTATGCCCGGGACAACCATGAATATCCGGTCAAGCCCGGCGTGGCGCGTTCTGAGTTGGTCCAATCATGGGGCGACTTTAAGATCGACAACATCAGCATTGAAAAGATCGCACAACAACGTCCGGCGGCTTCGAAATTGGTCGATAAAGTCGGCTTCAACGACGGGCCCAATAGTTGACGCAACCTATCGGTTTCATTACACGAAACCAGCGAACGGTCGTAACCACGGGGTAACGACCGTTCGCGCTTGGAGAAGCGATTTTGCCATCGGAAATTGTCAACCCGCCACCTTCTGTATCTTGGCGCCTTAATTGGCGCCTTTGGCGTTTTGACCCATGGACGGCCGGCACTTTTTTGCTGGCTGTTATCATGATGGTGCCGTTGATCTCCGTCGTCTCTATGGCCTTGGCGCCCAGTGACGATATATGGAAGCATCTATACGACACCGTGCTCTGGAAATACATCCGGGTCACGCTTGCACTGATGATTGGCGTCGGCGTCGGCGTAACCGTAATCGGCAGCGGCACCGCTTGGCTGGTAACCATGTGCCGATTTCCGGGCCGCGGTTTTTTCAACTGGGCGCTTTTGCTGCCCTTGGCAGTGCCGGCCTATGTATTGGCATTCGTCATTACCGATCAGTTGGAATATGCAGGCGCTGTGCAATCGGCCATGCGGGCCTTGTTTGGATGGCAATCGCGCCAGGACTATTGGTTTCCCGAGATCCGCTCCCTTGGCAGCGCCATCGTTGTCATGACCCTTGTGCTCTACCCCTACGTTTATCTACTGGCCCGTGCTGCGTTTCTGGAGCAATCGGTTTGCGTCATCGAGGTTAGCCGGACACTCGGCAAAGGGCCCTGGCGTTCGTTCTTTTCGGTCGCCCTGCCCTTGGCCCGACCTGCGATTGTCATCGGTGTCACCTTGGCTTTAATGGAGACCGTGAATGATTTCGGCACCGTTGATTTCTTCGCCGTCAACTCATTCACCGCCGGTATCTACGACGTGTGGCTGAACATGAATAGCCGGGCCGGCGCGGCGCAATTGGCAACCGTATTGTTGTTGTTTGTGCTCGCGTTGATCGGCGCCGAGCGCTGGGGTCGGGGCGGCCAACGCTTTCATCACACCACGTCAAAATACCGGGCACTTCCGAACTACCGCCTTCGCGGCTTGCGTGCCGCGCTTGCCATTCTCGCCTGCGCCCTGCCACTGGCGTTGGGCTTTGTGTTGCCGGCCGCGGTTCTGGGCGGCTACGCCATCAGGTTTTATGAAGAGACACTGTCCGCCGATTTCCTTACCCACGCATCCAACAGCCTTACCTTGGCGGCAATCAGTGCTGTTAGCGCCGTCGCCTTTGGCGTCTTTATGGCCTACGGCGTGCGACTCAGCGGCGGCAAGGCGATCCGTGCCGTTACCCGCATCGCCAGTGTTGGATACGCAGTTCCTGGTGCAGTACTGGCCATCGGGATCGTCATCCCCTTGGGCCTTTTCGACAATGCCGTCGACGCCCTGAGCCGAACCTTGTTTGATATCCCGACGGGGCTTTTGCTTTCGGGGACCATCACGGGATTGGTCTATGGGTATTTGGCACGATTTCTGGCACTCTCTTACGGCACCATGGAATCGAGTCTCGGCAAGATCACCCCCAATATGGACGGCGCCGCCCGCACACTTGGCCACGCGCCCGGCGCAACGCTCAGACGAGTTCATTTTCCGCTCATGCGCGGCAGTCTGTTGACGGCGGCGCTTTTGGTTTTTGTGGACTGCATGAAGGAGCTACCGCTGACCCTCATCCTCAGGCCGTTCAACTACGACACATTGGCGACCTTCGTCTATCAGTATGCATCGGATGAATTGCTGGAGGAATCGGCGCTCGGCGCATTGAGTATCGTCGCAGCCGGTATTCTGCCGGTGATCCTTCTCAGCGTAACAGTTGCGCGATCCCGCCCTGGCCAAGAAGCCATCAGCGAAGAGGTTTTGCCGTGAGCGGACTGCACATCAGCAACCTGTCGCACGACTTTGATGATGTTTCCGTCGTCCGTGGCGTGTCGGTTTTTGTCGCCCCTGGGGAAGTGGTGTGCCTGTTGGGGCCGTCAGGGTGCGGTAAGACCACGCTGCTGCGCGTAGCCGCAGGGCTTGAGCGCCTGCAACGTGGCCAGGTGCACATCGGCGAGGCCGTTGTCGCCGATGCCGCTACGGGGCATGATCTCCCCCCTGAAAAACGCGGGATCGGCCTGATGTTCCAGGACTACGCTTTGTTCCCGCATTTGAACGTGCGCGAGAACATTCAGTTCGGCATCGGCGCCGACAGCAAGGAGCGGCGGACCTGGATCGATCACGCGCTCGACCTGATGGACCTGAAGAAACACACAGATTCGTTTCCCCATACCTTGTCGGGCGGACAGCAACAACGCGTCGCCCTGCTACGCGCTTTGGCGCCGAAACCGCGCGTGTTGTTCTTGGACGAGCCTTTTTCCGGGCTCGATATCACGCGCCGCGCGCAAGTCCGCCAACAGACATTGAATATTTTGAAAGAAACCGGCGTTGCGACGCTGATGGTCACCCATGACCCCGAAGAGGCGATGTTCATGGCTGACCGGATTTTGGTCATGAACCACGGGCGGGTTGTGCAGGATGGTACGCCCGTCGAAACCTATTTTGAACCCGCCGACCCATTTGTCGCGGGCTTTTTTGGCCCCATCAACCGCCTCAGCGGCGTGGTTGCCGATGGCCATGTCGCCACACCGCTTGGCACGTTCGCCGCCCCCGAATTTGATACCGGCGCGCGCGTTGACGTACTGGTACGCCCCGAAGGTCTACGTCTCGCCGAGGCCGGACAGAAACCCAATCAAAACCCCGGCGACGCACCTTGCAGGCCGGCGTCACCGGTTTCGCTGACCGCTCCGCAATTTGACGTGATATCAGCCCGCCCCTTGGGCGGCGCCAGCTTGGTTATATTCCGCCTGCCCACATCTGATGGCGGCAGCATGCCGATCGAAGCGCGGGTCCCGGGCGTGTTTTTACCGGAGCCTAGCGCGCGGGTAACCGTAACCGTTAACGCCAACGAAGCACATCTGTTCAAAGCCGACTGAGGTTCGAACTCGGCAATATTTGCTTGCCGCCTGTTCATGTAGGCAATTCGAACCGGATATTCCGAAGTCGCATCAAAGTTTTTCATTTAAAAACAATCCATTAGATACCCACAAAACTGGCATCCCTCTTGCTTATAAGGGTTTGGGCCGGTGCGTCTATAGCGCCGGATCGAAATAGTAAGGAACGGATCATGCCGGGATATCACCTGTTTCAAGTGCCGACGCTGGGGATGCAAAGCCAAGCCCACGCGCTCAACACAATTGGAATCAACGTCGCCAACGTAAATACCGGCGGCTACAAACGAACCGACACTCAATTCGAGACGTTGATCAGCAAGACGCTGCAGCATGAATCCGATCTTGGTGGCGTTAAGCCGAAGGATTTCCAACGCATCGCCCAGCAAGGATTCATCAACTCGTCATCGAGTGATTTGGATGTTGCGATCAACGGCGATGGGTTCTTTTACGTAAGCCCGACACTGACCGTCTCAACCGACATTTTTTACACCCGCGACGGCAGCTTCCAAATGGGTATTGCCGACGGCCAGACCTCGACCGTGACCAGCGATGACAACAGCACCATCACCGTTTCCAACGGTTATCTGGTGGATAAGAACGGTTACTACGTTCTTGGCACAGCTGCCGACCCAAACACGGGTCTATTTTCCAGCTCCGGCACTCTACAACCAATGCGCATTGATGAATGGGCATTCATTGATGAAAGCACGACGACAACGACCGCCAATCTAGGGCTCAACCTTCCTTCAACAAACGGCATCGTCACGAGCCACGAAGCCACCGTGCTGGCCGCAAATTCAGGCACCAATAACGAGGATCTCGAAACCTACGCCATTGATGTCGTTGATTCCAATGGCGCCCGGCAAACCGCGCGCATGAACTTCACCAAAAGCGCAGACAACACCTGGCAAGTATCGGCAACGACAAGCCGCGCGAGCACGATGCAAACGGATACCGTCATGCTGGAAGGTACGATGGAAGCCGGCGATACCTACACCATCAATGTCGGCGGCACGGCCGTCAACTATACGGTTTTAGGTACGGAAGGCGGCCTTTCCGGAATCCGCGATGCGGTTATTGCCGCAGTCAACGCCAATCCCACCATTGCCGCGACTCTGACCGCATCTGCCGGCAACGCCAATGGCGAAATCACGTTAACGGCTTTGACAGCCGGCGCTTCATTCACCACGACGGCTTCGGCCTCGAACTCTGCTCCCAATGTCGCACAAGTCGATACCGTGACCATCGGCGGAACAGTGGAGGCCGGGGATCAGTATTCGGTCACCGTAAATGGCGCCACCGTGACACACACGGTCGTCGGGGAGCTAACGATCGACGAAATCCGCGACAATCTTGTAAACGCAATAAACACCGATCCAACCCTCAGTGCGATTGTCACAGCAGTGGCCACGGCCAATACGGGCGAGTTGACCTTGACCAGCGATACTGCGGGATCAGCTATATCAACAACCCTCGCAACACCAACGACAGGGACAACCGTCGACAACACCGCCACTTTTGCAACCACAACCGCCAATTTTTCCGCGACCAACGACAATGCCGCAAATGTCGGCTCTGTCACCAGTTCCCAAACCACAGCAGCTCAATCCCTGACTTTCAACGGCGACGGAACACTCCCATCAACACAAGCACCGCTTTCTTTTGCATTGACCTTCGCCGACGGCGCCACAGCTACGGTAGCCATCGATATGTCGCAGATGAAGCAATATGGCTCCGACTTCACGGAGTTCAATTACGACCACAACGGGCTTGTGAAAGCCAGTATGACCGGCACCCATTTCGACAAGGCCGGCCATATCGTCGGATCGTTTCAGGATGGCACGGAACGCTCAATCTACAAGCTCGCACTGGCGCAGTTCCAAAATCCCGACGGGCTTGAAATGCTGAACGGTATGGTTTTCCGCGAAACCCCCGATTCCGGCTCCGCAACTCAGGTATTTGCGGATGAAAGCGGACGCGCCGACTTCACGCCCTATGCGGTGGAGATTTCAAACGTCGATATCGCCACCGAGTTCACGCGGATGATCATGGTGCAAAACGCCTACAACAGTAACGCCACCGTATTCAAAACCGTCGATGAGATGGTCACTGTGGCGCGTGATTTGAAGGCTTAAACAGATGACCCACTTACCGACCCGGCAAAAAATTCCACCTGAGCGCGGCGCAAATTGCCGTCATGCTGGGTTTGCATCAAGGGCCGGACTATTTTCTGTTTATTTTCAACGCATTAATGCGACATGCAGATTGGCACGTTTCTCGCTTGGTAAACAACGCCAACACAACGCACCTGCAATGGACCATAAAACAATGAAGGCAACGGGTTATAAGTTCTTACACATGGCGCAGGCAGCAGCACTCGGCATCGTAATGCTGCTGGGCGCGGTTTCTGACGCCGTTTCCGCATCGCGGATCAAGGATATCGTCGAGTTCGAAGGCGTACGTGAAAACCAACTGGTCGGTTACGGCCTGGTTGTCGGGCTTAACAACACCGGCGACACGCTGAAAACCGGCCACTTCACGAAGCAAAGCCTGCAAGCCATGCTGAACCGCATGGGCGTCAAGCCAACCGACGATGGACTGGACTCCAAAAACGTCGCGGCCGTCATGGTCACCGCCGTACTGCCGCCCTTCGCCCGCCAGGGCTCGCGCATCGATATCACCGTCAGCGCATTGGGCGACTCGTCCAGCCTATTGGGCGGCACCCTTTTGGTCACACCGCTCTTGGGCGCCGACGGAGAGGTCTACGCGGTCGGTCAAGGTCAGCTGGCAGTTGGCGGTTTCGCGGCGCAAGGCGATGCCGAAACGGTCACCAAGGGTGTGCCGACCAGCGGACGCATCGCCAACGGAGCCATCGTCGAGCGGGAAATCCGCTTCTCCATGACCGGCATGGAAAACGTCAAATTGAGTCTCCGCAATCCGGACTTCACCACGGCGCGCCGTATCGCCCAAGCCATCAACGCGTTCCTTGGCACCAGCGCAGCGCGCCCCAGCGACCTGACCACGGTTCGCGTACAGGTTCCCACCAGTTACCGCGACAACGTCGTCGGCCTGCTGACGGATATCGAACAATTGCGCATCGAGCCCGATCAATTGGCCCGCGTCATCATCGACGAACAATCGGGCATCATCGTCATGGGCGAGAACGTACGGATCAGCACCGTCGCCATCGCGCAAGGATCGTTGACCATCCGCATTACCGAAGCCCAGCAAGTTTCGCAGCCGGGCCCCTTTGCCGAGGTCGGCACAACCACCACAGTTGACCGCACCAACATCGAGGCCGACGAAGGCGAAGACCGACGCCTGACCGTGTTGAAGCCTGGCGTCACGCTGCAGGAGCTTGTCAACGGCTTGAACGCGCTCGGCATCGGCCCGCGCGACATGATTACCATTCTACAGGCCATCAAAGCCTCCGGCGCCTTGCAGGCCGAAATCGAGGTGATGTAATGACCAGCCTTTCAGACAGCAGCCTGGCCGCTCAAACATTGCATGCAGTCAATGCGGCCGCCCCCATGCCGAACATGCACCACAACGGCAACATGCGCGAGATGCGCAAGGTGGCCAAGGACTTCGAGGCCGTCTTTATCTCACAGATGCTGCAACCCATGTTTCAGAACATCAAACCGGAAAGCCCCTTCGGCGGCGGTCACGCCGAGGATGTCTGGCGCGGCATGCAGGTGCAGGAATACGGCAAGGCTATCACCGAAGCCGGCGGCATCGGCATCGCCGACACCGTGCTGCGCGAAATGATCAAGATGCAGGAGATGAAATAATCATGGACCCCAATAACCGCCTCAGCGATTTGATCACAATCACCGGACGGCTCACGGAACTTCTACGGCGCGAAAACGACGCGCTTCAAAACCGCCGCACCAAGGAAGTCCACGATTTACTGGACGAAAAAGCCGCCCTGAGCCGGGTTTATGAAACACGCTTCAACAGCTTTGTCGAAAAGCCGGAACTGCTCCAACAGGCTGACCCGGTTCTGCGCGAGCAGCTAAGCACATTGGCCGCCGACGTCGAAGGATTGATGCAGGAAAATGCCAAATTGCTGCGCGCCGCCATTGAGGTCAATCAACGGGTGGTCGATCTGATCGCCGATGCGGTTCGCGACCAACAACGCAATGCCGGCACCTATACGGCCGGTGCCGTAACCAATCTTGACGGCACCAATGCGTCAGGTCAGCGCGTCACCATCTCACTCGATCAGACTCTCTAGACGAGCAACCAGGAGACCCACCAAATGGGCGATATTACAACCGCGCTCCGGACAGCTCAGAGTGGCTTGCTGACCAACCAGCAAGCCCTGAATACGGTGTCCAATAACGTGGCCAACGTGAATACCGAAGGGTACTCGCGCAAAATCGTCAATTTTAAAAGTGTCAACGTCGGCGGTGTCGGCGCCGGCGTGCAGATATCCGAAATCAACCGCCGCATTGATGAAGGCCTTCTCAAGAGCCTCCGGCTCGAGACCTCCGAATACCATGAGATGACGGCCAAAGAGTCCTACTACACCCGCATACAAGAGTTGTTCGGTGCACCCGGTGACAACACCTCTATCAGTCATTTGTTGGAAGAATTTTCCGAAGCAGCGGAACTGCTGGCGGTGTCGCCGGACAAGACGATCGAACAGGCGGAACTGGTTCGGCGCGCATCCGATGTTACGAATAAACTGAAAAGCATGACCGAGACGATCCAGGAATTGCGACTGCAGACCGATCAGTTCATTGCCCAGGGCGTCACGCAGATCAACACGATTACGTCGCGAATAGATGTGCTCAACGACGAGATTATTTCCAATTCCACAATCAGCCGCGACGTGACTGACTTGAAAGACCAGCGCGACCTCGAACTCGACAAGTTGGCGAAACTTATTGATATCACCTACTTCTCGCGCTCCGACGGCGACGTGGTTGTGTTTACGCAAAATGGACGAACCCTGGTCGATACCGAACCACCGACGGTGACTCATGTTTCGGCATCTTCGCTGACCGCCACCTCTACTCATTCTGAAGGCGATATCAGCCCCATCTATGTCGGCACACAAGTCGCCGGAAATGATATCACCAACGAAATTCGTCACGGCGAGCTGAAGGGGTTGATCGACCTCCGCGATAGCATTTTGCCAGACTTGCAAAGCCAGTTGGACAATCTTGCCGCGCAACTTCGCGACACGGTCAATCAGATTCACAACCGAAGCACGCCGTTTCCGGGCATGCAGGAAATGACCGGCACGCGGGTCTTCATATCGTCTTCAACACAAACGATTACCGTTGGCGGTTCCGGAAACAACGATGATGTGGCGATTTTGCTGTTTGATTCGTCCGGCACCCAATCGGCGAAGACAACGCTTGAAACCATCATGCGCGACACGACAATGGGCGATGGCGCCGACAAAGGCGACAATGGTCCTTGGACAGTCGATGAGGTTGCCGCACGCATCGAAGACTGGTTGCAGGCCAACGGCGCCTCAAGTGCGGCGGTATCGGTTAATTCTTCGGGCAAATTCACCGTCGCCTTGAACTCAACCACCCTGAACCTGACTTTCCGGGACGAAACCGAGACCACCGCCGGCTCCACTGCCGAAGACGTCTCCATCGCATTCGATTCCAACGGCGACGGGGTAACAGACGAAACAGTCAGCGGGTTTTCCAGTTTCTTAGGTCTCAATGACCTTTTTGTTGACGACCTGGCGGAAAATATCTGGGAATCAAATGTACTGACGTCGAGCTATACGACGCCCGGTTCATCGCAGACTCTGACGTTCCGCGACACCACCGGGTCGCTCGGCTCGATCACCGTCGCCGCCAACACGTCGATAAGCGACCTTGCCACGCAAATCACCAATGGTGCGACCAACATCACCGCGGCGGTCATCACCGACGGTTCGGGTAGCCGGTTGCGCATATCCCACGACAGCGGCTCCAGCATCACCGTCACGCAGGCGACCGGCAATACCATCTTGACCGACATGGGTATCGACATCTCCGATGTGCGCGTATCAACGGTGTTGTCAGTGCGCTCCGATATCCTGTCCACACCCAGCAAGATCACGACTGGGCAACCGCAATGGGATTCCACCAAAGGTGCCAGCGGCGAATACTTCTTTAGCGTCGGTGACGACACCATTGCGCAAGCACTGGCCACGCAACTGACATCCAATCTCACGTTCGCTCAGGCCGGCGGCCTGGCGTCACTGAGCCAGAATTTTGCCCAGTACTCGGCGGCGATCCTATCCAATAACGCCAGCCTCGCGGACGTAAACGAACGCAACATCGATACCCAGCGCTCGCTGGTAGAAAGCCTGCAGTTCAAGTCCGATTCCATACGCGGCGTGAACATCGATGAGGAGATGGCGGATCTGTTGGTATTCGAACAGGCTTTCGCTGCGGCCGCGCGCGTTATCACCGTTATCCAGAATATGATGGAAGCGCTCGAGCGAGCGGTCTCGTAATATGGACATGAAGCCATGACCCGGATTTCAACAAACGCGGCAAACGCCCTTCTCGTTCAACAAATCTTCCGCACGCAACAACGTGTCGTCGAAGGTGAAGTGCAGATCACCAGCGAGAAAAGATCCATCGACTATCAGGGTATCGCGATCAATTCACAGCGGTTGGTCAACATCGAGAACACGCGCGATGCGCTGCAGCGTTACATCACGAATAACGAACAGATGGATGTGCGCCTTGAGGTCCGGGAATCGGTGCTTGAGGGCGTCTACGATACGATCAAGGATTTCCGCTCGCAACTTCGCACCTACGGGACGTTCGAACCAAAAGACAGCGAACGCGTACAGGATATCCAGAATTCAGCATTACGCAGCCTGAAAAGCCTGCAGGATCTACTCAATACCGACGTCGACGGCAGGCACCTGTTCGCTGGAACACGCTCAACCACGCAACCCGTGGATTTCGGCCTGACCAGCTTAAGCGCGTTTCAAACCACCTACGACGGTGCGCGGTCCACAGTGCCGACGACGCGGGACGCACACTTAGCCGATTTCTCCATTGCCACCGATACCAACAACGAAAACAAACAATACATCACTAACGCCAACTTTTTGCAGTTCCGTCAGGAAGAACTCTACGACATCAACTTCACATCGGGCACAAAGACCATCGCCGCGCAAACGAAAGCGGACGGTAGCGCGGCGACAAGCGTCTTCAGCAGCCTCAGCGCCGGGGATAGCATTACCCTTACCGGCTCGACCTCTAATAACTCCACGTTCACGGTGGCCACCGTTTCTAGCGACGGGTCATCAATCACCGTCAACGAAGCGGTTGCCGCGGAATTCGACACAGACGGTGTAACGTTTTCAGGCGCTTTGGCCCTCACTCCGGGTACAGGTACCAGCATTATCGAGGCCTCTTCGGCCATGTTCTCGAACGTTACCGCTGGGACTGATATCGTGATCACCGACTCGACCAGCAACAACGGTACCTACAAGGTCTCAAGCGTTTCCTCCGACGGCCGCACCATCACCATCAACACAGAAATGTTGAGAGATGAGTCCAGTGTCACCAGCCCGACCATCACCTATCCCGACCCTGTAGACCCGACGAAGACACTGACCCTTGATTCGACAACGCTGGGCACCCTCTCGTTCACACGCTCCAATGATACCGTCACCGCAACGGGGTCGCTCTCGGCACTTACGGTTGGCACGGCCTTCACCGTTTCGGGATCGACGCACAACAACGGCACCTACACGGTCAAAACCAACGACGGGACCAACTTGGTGATCGAATCAGTCAAGCTCACCGATGAAGGCACCGCCGTCACCAACTCGGCAACGGACAGCACCCACACAGTGTTCGATCTGTTCACCCGCACGGACGTCGTCTACGACACCGGAGGGACAATTACCGTCGTGCGTTCCGGCACATCGACTGGGGTCGAAGGCGTATTTTCGAGCCTTGCCGTCGGCAGCACCGTCGCCACAACCAACTCAAACACTGGTGGCAACGACCAAACCTACACCGTATCAGCAATTTCAGCTGATGGGTCGCAAATCACAGTCACCCCCGTTCCCGGGACGTCCGAAACCGATAGTACCGGAGTGACTTTTGCCGGCACCGGCGGCACGACATTCGATTTCGTATCATTAAAGCAATTGGAATTCACCAATGTGGGCGCTGCAGGCACCGACACCATTCACATTGAAGACAGCGCCGGCGCTACGCTCACCACGGGTTATTTCAGTGATTTGAATCCTGGCCAACAATTCACGGTGTCCGGCTCCGCCAACGGTGTTGATGGCACCTATACGGTGGCGTCGGTTTCCGCCAATGGCTCGACCATCACCATCGAAGAAAATCTAACCGCCACAGTTGTTGAAAACACGCAAGAAGTCCGCGTGAAGGCCAGCGCGGTCGAAACCTTCTTCGACATGCGCACGTTCACAGATGTGCGGTTCGACACCACTGACAAGTCGATTGAGGTCCGGCGCGCCGGCTCCAACGTGGCGGTCAGAGATATCTTCGAAGGTCTTGCCGTCGGCAACCAGATCACCATTACGAACTCCACGTCCAACAATGGCACGTTCACTATTGCCACGATTTCATCGGACAAATCGAAAATCACCGTTTCCGAAGCCCTGACCACGACGGAGCAGGATGCCGCAGGCGTGACCATGGCCGGCGCCGGCGATGTGAGCTTCAACTACGAATCAAAATCCGAATTGGTCTTCACTGACGTGGGTGCCGCAGGCACGGACACCATCCACATTCGAGATCTGGCGAACAACACCATTACCACCGGTGTATTCTCCAATTTGAAGGCCGGGCAGAAATTCACGATTTGGGGCTCTGCCGGCGGCGTCGATAAGGAATACACCGTCAAATCGATTTCCAGCGACGGCTCCACGATCACGGTCGATGAAGAAATATCAGCAACCGTCACCGAAGACTCGCAAGAACTCCGCATGCAGGTGTTTGCCAGTTCCGCAACAGTTGCAGCCACAAACTACTATGCCGGCGATGAACGCTCGACCACCCACCGGGTCAATAAGAACCGAAGCTTCACCCAGGACTTCAATGCCATCGATCCCGCAATTGAAAAAGCCGTTCGCGCCATGAAATTGATCATGCAAGGGCAATACGGCACCGAGGGCGGTCTCGATCAGAATGATACGCGGGTCAATCAAGCCTTGTTCTTACTCGACAGCTCATTGGAGCGGACGGTCGGCGGCACGCCACCATTTGGCACCGAACAGGACGGCAATTTGACCGAAGCCAGATCCAACAATGCGTTCAATCGAATTTTGATCAGTAACCTGAACGAGCAAAACACGACACTGATCGGCTATTTCGACTCTAGCATCGCCGACATCGAGAATATCGATCCGACCGAAGCCATTACAAAGCTCTTGGATGATCAGCGGGCACTGGAAGCATCATATCAAATCTTCTCCCGTATCCGTCAGTTGAGCCTGACCAACTATATTTAAAAAAAGCCAAAACCAGTTCACCAGAAGGAGACTGAAGCATGGAAAACCAAGAAAACACACTCATGGAGCTGAATACCGAAGATCGCCCGAAGCCCGGCAACCCAACCTTCACTGAAGCTTGGGCCTTGGTTGAGAGCGCGAAGAGGATGGCGGCGCCATTGGAATCCGCCCCCCTAGAACAACCTGCAAACCGCGATGAATTGCGCAAGGCCTTGCGGCTCAATTGGCGCCTATGGACGATCTTCCAGGCGGAAATGACCATCGGCGAAAATGACAACCTGCCGAAAGAGATGCGAGAGAATTTCCTCAACCTCTGCAACTTCGTCGACAAGCAAACCATCGACACCCTCAACCTCCCAACGCCCGAAAAAGTCGCAGCGTTAATCGACATCAACTGCAACATCGCCAATGGTTTGCTGGCAACCGCGGCGTGACCCTGCCGCTTGATGCTATCCGCGAATCCAGGTTTGATCAGGTCACTTCGTTCGCGTGAAGAGACCGCCCCACTGGGCTAGTTCGATACGCTGGCATCACTATCGCCGTGGAGATCGGCTTGTTTTCCCAAAAACACGCCGAAAACCTCGAATCGTCAACTAAGCGTTCATATATATGCCGGATTCTGAGTTAAGGTAACGACTGGACATCCTGCCGATACAAGGGAGTGAAATTCATGAAAGTAATGCTGTGGAAACCCGGCGTTTACGATAGCACCAGAGGAGAACTCCCGACCATCGGACTTGCTATTCTGGCGACATCCGCCATCGAAGCCGGTCATGACGCATTTATCGTCGATCATCATTTTAGTCCGCCACCCGAGGACAAAATTGAAACCGAGGCGACCGACATTGTGGCAGCGGAGAAACCGGACCTGCTGTGCATATCGGCGGTCTCGCACGAATGGCGCATGAGCCGCGTTCAAGCGGTCCTTGATTTGGCTCACGATATGGGCATTCCGATCTGGGTTGGCGGTCCGCATGCGCTGGCATTCTGGGATATCTTGGAAAAAGACGAACGCGTCACCAAGGTCGTCACGGGAGAAGCCGACGGCCGCTTTAATCAAATCTTGGAAAGCACGGAAAAAGTTGTCGAGTTGGGCCGAAGCGAGGCTTTCAACGCGCCGAGTTTTTCGGTCATGCGCGATTCAGAAAATCTGATCACCTACCCCCTCTTCGTTTCGCGCGGGTGTCACTACAATTGTACGTTCTGCGCCGCCACCCAGGTCTTTGGCCGCCGCTGGCGGGCGCGTGGCTTAAGCGAGAGTTTCTGGCAGGAGTTGGACGAGATCGCCGTCAATCATCCCAAGTGCGAGTTGATTTCGGTAATTGACGATGCCTTCACCCAAGACCTCGACCACGCCAAGGAATTCCTGCGTGAGTACATCCAGCGCGGCTACCCCTACAAGGTCAGCGTGTTTAACGTACGTGCCGACTACATCGACGACGAGTTCTTGGTGTTGCTTCGCGAAACGGGTGTGGAGCATTTGGCCGTCGGCATTGAATCCGGTGATCCAGAAGTCTTCAGGATGTTGCGCAAAGGCGAGAAACTTGAGCAGATCGACACCGCCATCAAGATGATGCAGAAAGTGGGCATTATCCCGTGGCTGAACATGATCGTCGGACTGCCTGGCGACACGCCCGAAGCGCATCGCCGATCTGTCGATTGGGTACTGTCACATGATAAGCCGCGCGTCGTGCAATGGAATATTTTCACGCCGTTCCGCGGCACGCCGGCCTATGACTTTTTCGTCAAGCGCGGCGATATCGAAGACGGCTACATTCCCGAGTTTCAAGGGCGCTATCAGATGCTTCCCGAAGACGGCATGTTCGATGCCGAGGACTTTACCCGCGAACAAAAGACCCTCGCCCAAATGGAGGGCTATCTGCGTTGCAATACGCCGATCCTCATTCTTAGCGATAAGCGGGTCCGCGAGTTATGCAAGAAGCACGATATGTGGGACCTCTATGAAAACTGGCGCCGCAATGCGCCGATCGCCGAGTTCCTGGAGAATACGGTGCCCAAGAAAATCGCCAAAGGCCAAGAAACCATGGACATGGACGAATACAATTCGATCTTGGCTGAATTCAAGAATGACAACGAGTATCCGACCGATCCCTTTGTTTACAAAGGCGCGGTTCCCTAAGCATACCTTGAGGCCCGAAGTGCATGACTTACGTCGTTTGTGAACCCTGTGAAAAATGCAAATACGCCGACTGCGTTGATGCGTGTCCTGTCGATTGTTTCTACGAAAGCGACGACATGCTGTTCATCAATCCCGAAGAATGCATCGATTGCGACGCCTGCCCTCGCGTGTGTCCAGTGGACGCTATCTTTCTGGACGATGAAGTGCCGGAAAAATGGACCGGTTACATTGAGAAAAATGCCCAGTTTCCTTATTCTGAGGAGACACGCCGCACCTCAATGGAAGACGTTACCCGTGGGCCGAACTGGGACCCGAAATTAGCTGGAGCCAATTCTGAAACGGTGCAGAGCTACGACGACTTGCTAAAAAAGCAAACCTAGGCATCCCAGTGAATATGGAGGAATAGCTTGTCTTCGAATGATACCCTTGGCGATGTCGGCAACCTGGACGGTCGATCGATTTTGGTCACCGGCGGCACCGGCTCGTTCGGCCAGAAATTCATTGAAACCGTGTTGGCACGCTATCGGCCGCGACGCCTGGTGATCTATTCGCGTGACGAACTCAAACAATACGAGATGCAGCAACGTTTCGACCCGCAAGAACACGATTGCCTGCGGTATTTCATCGGAGACGTGCGGGACATCGAACGCATCAAGCTGGCATTGCGTGGCATTGATACCGTCGTACACACGGCCGCGCTGAAACAGGTGCCGGCCGCCGAGTATAACCCGAGCGAATGTATCCACACCAACGTGCTGGGGGCCGAAAATCTGGTCATGGCGTGCATCGGCAGCGATGTAAAACAGCTGATTGCGCTCTCCACCGATAAAGCGGCCAACCCCATCAATCTTTACGGTGCCAGCAAATTGGCATCCGATAAAATTTTTGTTGCCGGCAATCAACTCAGCGGTCAGAACGGAGCTCGGTTTTCGTGCGTCAGATATGGCAATGTTGTTGGCTCCCGCGGCAGCGTCGTGCCCTTGTTTCAGCGACTCGCTGCCGAAGGTGTCGATGAAATACCGATCACCGACGCCGAAATGACCCGGTTTTGGATTACCCTGCAACAAGGCGTCGATTTCGTCCTCAATTGCCTGACCACCATGCGCGGCGGAGAGATTTTCGTGCCGAAGATATCCAGCATGCGCATAACGGATCTCGCCGAGGCGCTGGCGCCTGGCGTAAAACACAAGATCATCGGCATACGTCCGGGCGAGAAATTGCACGAGGTCATGATCACCGAAGACGATTCCCGGAGCACGCTGGAATTCGACACCCACTACGTCATCGAGCCCTATTTCCGCGCGCCTTCCGAAGACACCTTGCCCGAGGGCGCTTCGACCGTACCGCGAGGTTTTCGTTATTCCAGTGAGTCCAATAGCGATTGGCTGGCAGGCGAGCAACTGCGTGAGATGATCGAGCAATCCGCCGCGACCTGATCAAGCATATGGCTGACACCGGTTCATTTCTACCTTACGGAAAACACTGCATCGAAGACGACGACATCGAAGCCGTAGCGGAAACCCTGCGAAGCGATTTTCTGACCACCGGCCCAAAGGTCGACGCTTTTGAGCGACGGTTGGCTGAAATCACCGGTGCGAAACATGCCATAGCGGTCAGCAATGGCACGGCGGCGCTCCATCTCGCCGCCATGGCGCTCGACCTCGGGCCCGGCGATTTCGTTGTCGTCCCAACGCTGACCTTCCTGGCCACCGCCAACGCAGCACGGTACGTCGGCGCCGAAGTGATTTTCGCCGACGTCGACCCGAAAACCGGCTTGCTCACGCCAGATACATTAGCGGACGCCCTTGAACGCGGCGGGGGTGATGTCCGTGCCGTGTTTCCGGTGCATCTCAACGGCCAAACGGCCGACATGGCGGCATTGACCGCAACCCAGGGGGCCGGCGATCTGCCCTTTGTCGAAGATTCCTGTCATGCGCTTGGTGGCAAGCAGGCAACGACGAGCGGCACACCAGCACCCGTGGGCAGCTGCGCCGACAGTGCCATGACGGTGTTTTCGCTGCATCCGGTGAAAGTCGTCGCCATGGGCGAAGGCGGTGCAATCACCACCAACGATGATCAAATTCATGATCGCATCAAACGTTTGCGAAATATCGGCATGACCCGCGACCCCGATACATTTCAATTGGCGGCACAAGCATTTGATGAAGCGGGTGCGGCCAATCCTTGGTACTACGAGATGCCCGAGCTCGGCTTCAACTATCGCGCCAGCGCGATCCATTGTGCGCTGGGCCTGAGCCAACTTGCCAAGCTGGATCGCTTCGTCGCGGCCCGCAATCAGCTGTTGGCGCGTTATCGCAGCGGGCTCACGGCGCTTTCACCACTTGTCGAACCACTACCCGTCACTTCAAACCTGGAGACCGGCTGGCACCTGTGCGTGGTGCATATCGATTTCAAAGCGGCCGACACCGACCGCGCCACGGTGATGAACATGCTGCGAGAAAATTCCGTCGGCACGCAGGTGCACTACCTGCCGGTCCACCGCCAGCCCTACTATCAGGATCGCTATGGTGAGTTATCTCTGCCCGGTGCCGATGCGTATTACGAAAGCGTTCTTACGCTGCCATTGTATGTCGGCATGAATGACCAAGATGTGGACCGCGTCGTTCGAGCATTGGGTGAGGCACTGGGACTTTAGTTTCCGGCTGCCAAACCGGCCCTGACCGATGAAAGCGGCCGAAGCCCATCGACCGGATCGGCCCGCCATTCACGATCCGGCAATTCCGCCGCCGTCGGTTGCTTTGTGCCGTCGCCATCTGCACCCAATCCCTCTCGGACGGCCTTGATCACCGCGCCGATGTCATCGGGCAGCCAGCAGTGGCCGGTCTCGAACTCCGCCCCTTCTCCTTCGAGGTCAAGGTGGAATTCGATCACCTCGGCGCCCCAGCGATGAATGGCACGGGACAAAACGCCTGGCGAAACCGTATGGTCCGACCAGCCGACGGAAAACCCGCTCGCCCGGCGAATGGTTTCCATGGCCGCCAAATTGCTCTGCTCGGGCGGTGTCGGGTAGGCGGAAACACAATGCAGCATGGTGACATCGATGGCACCGGCGCTGCGCGCCACATCCGCGGCATGGCTGATTTCGCTCATATCGGCCATGCCCGTCGACAAGATCAGCGGCTTCTCGGTTGCCGCACAGGCGCGGATCAGGTCATCCCAAATCAATTCATAGGACGCGACCTTGTAAAACGCGACGTGGGGCTCAAGCTCCGAGACGGCATCCAGATAGAACGGCGAGCACCCGAATGCGACGCCCGCCCGCGCGCATTCGGCGGCGATCTCAGGCAGGAACGATACCGGGAGTTCCCAATCCTTGCGCGCCCGGTGCGCTGGACTTGATTGCAAAACCTCGGGCGCAAACAGCTCGTCGACCTTGAACAATTGGAACTTTACCGCATCGCACCCGCACTCAGCTGCAGCCCGCACGAATGCGAGACAGCGCTCCAAATCACGGGCGTGATTGCTGGAGACTTCAGCGATAAAATAAGGCCGAGACGCGCCGTCCTTCATGTTTCCCTCAGGGTTATAAGCTATTCTTTACGATAACACGGCAGGCGCAGAATAGCCCAACTCCATTGCGGCTTTGGGCTGTTTTTGGCAAGATTAGCCGTATCGTGTTGGCAACAGGTGATGCTCATCACAGCATATTTGCGCGCATTTGGTTATGATTGCATGTTTGGTGAAATAGAATCTTAACCACGCGTCGCTAAAATCGCTGATTGCATAGGCTTCGAAGACGTCAAAAGGTTAGCGGAGGACCGTAGTGGCAAACGAGACAATAGCCGAAAAATACGATTTACATCGGGTGCCTTCCCCTGGGAACCCCCGCCAAAACGAAGCCTGGGCGCTGATCGAAGCCGCACGGAAGATAGCCGCTGTCATCCAATTCGGTGATCTGAATACAAATGAAGACCGCGATAAATTTCGCGAAGCCCTTCGCCTCAACCTTCGCGTATGGACGATCATTCAAGCCGAACAGCTGGTCGGTGAAAACCAGCTGCCGGCGCCCATCCGCCAAAATATTCTGACGCTGTGCAAGTTTATCGATCAACACACGATGGAAGCGATCATCAATCCCAGCGCAGAGCGCGCCATCGCCCTTATCGACATCAATCGCAACATTGCTTCAGGCCTGCTCGGCAATCCCGAAGACGAGCCGTTGACCTCGCCTGACGCGGATGTGGATGCCGCATTGGGTGGCGATGCCCCTGACGCGGACCAGCCCCATAAGCCGTTTGAAGTGGAAGCCTAAACCGGTTCGATCAGCGGGCTATCCCACATAGGCAAAAACATCATCGTAAAGACGAAACAGTTTCGCCGCCGGGCAACCGCGCTCGACGAGACTTTGCGCGATTTCCTCTTGATAGGCGTAGGACGAAATCACAACCCGGTCATAGTTTTCGAAGTCAATCTCGTCGGGCGTTAAAACACCACGGCCCAGAAAATGCCCGATCCGAGGATTGCTATCGGCGAACTGCAGTCGGTTGCCGTCGAGCCATTCGGGTTTGTGACGCAGTACCGCCACGGCATGGGTTCCGGCACCATAGAGCAGAATTCTCTCTTCGGAACCGATTGCGCGCAATTTCTCGAACGCCGATTTCCCCGCATCCCGCCAACGGCGCACGCCGCTCCGTGATAACACCACCGAAACATCTCCGATCGATTGCGCCTTGGGCTCTCGGGCATCCGTGCGGCGTGCGATCACCCGAATGCCCGGATAATGGTCGCGCTGCTCCGCATCAGTGAGATCAAATCCCAATCCCTCGACCATCCACGCCAAGTTGAGAATGTTGAAATTGACAATATGAAAATACCCAAGCGGCGCCGAGATGCTGCGATCGAACCTAAGGCCATCGGGCACCTCGACATACAGCACTCCGCCCGGTCGCAGCATCGTTCCCACCTTGGCAATAACGTCGCGGGGATTGTCGAAATGCTCGAGACAATGTGAAAGCACCGCCACATCGCAGCTTTCCGGCTCAACGTCGGATACATTCAACACCGATTGCGCAATGACACGGCAACCCTCAATCGCCTCGCACGGTAAAGCGGCGCCACTGCTCTCGATCAAAGTCCCTTCAACCGCGCGCCCGTGCGCCATCGCACGTTCACGAAACATACGAAACAGCGTACCGTCCGAGGCACCGACTTCGACGTATCGAACCACACCACCACTATCCACGGCATCGATCAATTCCGCGACTTGGAGGGACTTGGTGCCGAAATTCCACGAGTCCTCAGACAATGGGGCCAGTGGCGGGCGTTGATGGCCGTGCTCTTTCTCCAGGTCCAATTCGGGTGAGTAGAGCTTCTCGTTGATACTACGGGCACGGCTGTAAACCGCGCCACAAGCCGGACATAAATCCACGGAAAAGAAATGTGGCTGGCCAAATATCTCTATGTAATCTTCAGTGATGGTCTCGTGTGTATTCGCCTTGGCCGCACAGACCGGGCAATTGCTCAGCACATGCAGTGTGTCTTCGGCGAAATTCGCGCGCGTCAACAACTCCGTTTGCTGGCCTTCATTTCCCACCACTTGTCTCCTTGAGCTTCGGGCGGCTATCGAAGCGGCCGCTCCAATCCCAATCAATGCACTGATCGCAGACACAACTTTTGGGGATGCGATTGGTCAGGTGCTGGGCGCGCAACTCCAGCATTTTGTCGCCCTGCCAGGCTTCGGCGATGGTCACATCCCTGATATTGCCGATAGACAGCTCACCGTCGATATTCTGACTGCACGGCACCAATTCACCGTTCGAAAGCACGACAAGCCGCAGCCACAGCTGCCGGCAAGGCAACCGCTCTTCTGTATTGCGGTCAAGAATGCTCTCGGAATTCGGGTCACCCTGCGTTTTGCGGATCGGCGCGCGGCCGATGTAATCGAATTGCGGGCTGACGTGAATAGAGTTGACCTTGTCTTCCCAGACGTCCCGAAACGCTTGGATCTGTTCGTCGGTTTCCTCGGTACGGACGTAGGTCAGGGAAATCCAGGGGCTTTCCGAGCCGTGCTTGCGTTTATACTCGTGCAACCGTTCCATATTGCGCAGCACCCGGTTGTAGCTGTCGGTGCCGCGGATGTTTTTATAGGTCTCACGGTCCAGGCCTTCGAAGGAAATATGAATGGAATTCAGGCCACTGGTCACCAGCTTTTCAATCTCGGCATCTTTGATGGTGGTAAAGTTCGTCGTCACCGACACCATCGGAATGCCTTTTTCCTTGGCCAGGGCGATGTAGTCGATGGTTTTCCGGTTCATGAACGGTTCGCCGAAAAAGAAGAAGTGCACGGAGTAGATACCGAACCGCGCGCACTCATCAATGGCCTTCAGCGCGATGTCATCATCGACGAAGGTTACGTCACGCTGCATGTCCGGATGCACGCACATGACGCAGGTCTGATTGCATTTGTTGGTGGGCTCAATATGTACGGTGGTCGGCAGGTGCGTATTGAGCTTCAAGTTATAGGCGATCTGATTGATATTCTGGTATTCCTCCCGGGTTTTCGGGACGAAACCGGCCAGATCACGGAACTCGTAGGCCGCCAGCACATTATTGATATTTTTCATCGCGCATCCCTTTCTGGTTTGCATCGATTTAATGGTTTTTAAATGGGTGTCCTATAGCGTGATTTCTACACGAATTTAGACCACAGAAGTATAAACATTTTGCCTACGAATGGCTAGGTGCCGCGGGCGGAACGACTGGAAGCATGAGACCCATATGAGCGAACGCGTGATCGCCATCATCGGTGCACGATTAAACTCGAGCCGGCTGCCGGGCAAGCAGTTGCTCGACCTCGCCGGTCGGCCGCTGATTACGCATGTGGTGATGCGGCTCAGAAAGATCGCCAAAATCGACGAAATCGTCCTGGCCACAACCGCCGACGATTTCAACGAGCCCCTGGTCGCCTGGGCTGAAGGTCTGGACCTGCCTTATCTTGCCTACGACGGTGACGTCAACAATCTGATGAGCCGCGTCGATACGGTGGTAAAACGCCATGACGCGGGGATTGTTATGTACGTTTGCGGCGACTCGCCGCTGATCGATCCGCCAACACTGTCAAAGCGCCTGGACCTGCTGATGGCCGACCCGGGTGGCGACGTGGTCGATCCACCGCCGTTGCCGGACGGTCGGAACTACATTCATGAAGGCGTCGCCATATACCGCCGCCGGTTCTGGGACCGCATGATCGAAGGCGCCGCCGAGCCATTCGAGCTTGAACATGTGGGGGCCGTCTATCATGTGCTGAAAAAGGTTATGCCGGAAAAAGTCGTCTACGCGCCGGAAGAACCGATCTTCTCAACCACGGAACATCGCATTTCCGTCGATACGCCCAGCGATTACCGGTTCATGCGGCGCATCTATGACGATTGGTTCAGCACCCACGACGGCGAAACCGTCGTCGATCTTCGCCATGTCATTGAACGCCTTCAAAATGAACCCGAGTTGCAAGACATCAATGCCCATGTCCGCCAACGCCAAGTGGAGGACACATCGGTCAAGGTCACGCTTTTGACTCAATGCGGACCGGGTGTCGGCTTGGGGCATGTTTCTAGAATGACCGTCGCGGCGGGTGCCTTGCAGGACTTTCTTTCCGCCGGTGTATCGGTGCTCATTGAGGGGCCGAAATCGCGCCATTGGGAGCTGGACATCCTGCCGCATCGCTACGTCGATACGCTCACCGAGGAAATCGTTGTCGAACACCTCGAAGAAAACCGCCCCGATATTTTGGTCGCCGATCTCGCCGACGAGAAAGACTGGCTTGTTCCCGTTATCCAGCGTTGCCACGAACTTGGCGTTCGAACGGTTATCATTGATAAGCCTTGGGCCGTCGGTGAAGCCAATCTGAATTACTTCCCCTCGTTCTATTTGTCCGAAGAAACCGCCCAAGCCACCAACGGCAAAGCCGTATTCGGCTGGGACAGCTTCCTTTTGCCGACCGTGCCGCACAAGGCAAAAACCAATGAAACCGTCAGGCGTTGTGTGATCCTTACGGGTGCCGCCGATGTTGATGGCCTTGGCAAAGTCTGGCCTGATCTGTTGGCCGAGCATGTACCCGCCGATGTCGAGATCACATGGGTGCAAGGCCCCTATGCCGATCCACCCGAGATATCGAAACCGAGCGAAAACTTCGACATTTCCGTCGCTCCGCAAAACCTCGCCGGCACTCTTTATGGATACGACGCCGCATTGTGCGTTTATGGCGTCAGCTTGTTTGAATGCCTGTTGGCGGGTGTACCGGCTGTGGCCGTGCGGCCAGGCGAAAGAATATCGAACGAAGAGTGGACCGTTTTCAGCGAAAGCGGTGCTTGCCTGCCAAGCGAGGTCGAAGACGGGCCCGGAAAACTTCGCGATTTGATCGAGAACCGCGAGCAGCGCCGCGAGTTGCACGCGCAAGGACGAGAGCGCATGTCGGGCGGTGGACGGCGGTTTGCCGAAGTTGTACGCGGGCTCATTGACCAAAAGGAAGTCACCCCATGACGGCGCCCATAACTTGGAAAGACGATAGCGATTGCAAGCATCATGGGGCGCTCGAAGTCACGACCGATTTGGGTGACATTATTGATTGTCAGGCATGCGGCTTTCTTCATGTGGTGCCGCTGCCGTCGCCAGAAACACAACGCCGCCTTTATGAAGAACAGTTTTATCAAGAAGATAAAACCGATTACCTCAACAATTCGCAAGAAGACGCAAACTGGTTGAACCTGATGTTCGACTTGCGCCTGGAACGCATCGCCAAATTGTTGAACGGTGCCGAAGCGCCGCGAATTCTCGACATCGGCTGCGGCCCTGGGGACTTCCTTGCCGCTTGCAAGGCACGCGGCTGGGATGGCGCCGGGATTGAGCCATCGCCCGTGGCCACCGAATTCTGCCAAGACCGCGACCTGGATGTGCGCCAAGGGTTTTTTAACGCCGAAACAGCCCAACAGTTGGGGCAGTTCGATGCCATCCACATGAGCGAAGTCCTAGAGCACGTGGCCGACCCGACAGCTGTGTTGAACGCCGCACATGATATACTTGCCAAAAATGGCGTACTCGCCGTCTCAACGCCGAACGATTTCAACCCCTTCCAAGATGCCTTGGTACGTGAAAAAGACTTTAAAAAATGGTGGGTCGTGCCGGACCATCACCTCAACTACTTCTCATTCGATAGTTTAGAATCGCTGCTCTCTAAAACCGGCTTCGCGCCGACGGTCCGGACCACCAACTTCCCCATGGAAATGTTTTTACTGATGGGCCAGGATTATACGGCGGACCCGACCCTTGGGCGACAAATGCACGGATGGCGCAAGTCCTTCGACCTGACGCTGGCAGCCATGGAAACGGGCGCACTGGAAGCCTATTATGATTCTCTGGCGGCAGCCGGCCTTGGTCGATTGGCCATCATATTCGCAAAAAAAATCTGAATAGTCTGGAGATAAGAAATGGACCCAGCTTCCCTCGAGAAACTTGCACGAACCATCCGCAGGTATTCGTTGGTTTCGATTCATGCGGCGAAATCCGGACATCCCGGCGGCGTACTGTCGTGCGCGGATATTCTTGCCGTCCTTTATGGCAATGAACTGGGCTCGCAAGATGCGCCTGAGCGCGAGCGCAATCGCTTCATCATGTCGAAAGGGCACGCCTGCCCCGCCCTTTATGCCGCTTGGGCGGCGACTGACCTGCTAGACCCGCGGGAGCTGACGACACTGCGCCATCTCGATGGCCGCCTTGAAGGCCACCCGGATGTCAAATCCACGCCGCTGGCGGAAACCAGCACGGGTTCGCTCGGCCAAGGCATGTCGGTCGCTTGCGGCATGGCGCTTGGAGCCAGGCAACAAGATTGGTCGGCGCGCGTATATGCATTGCTTGGCGATGGCGAGATGCAGGAAGGTGAAATCTGGGAGGCCCTGATGTTCGCCGCCCACCACAAGCTTTCCAACCTGTGCGCCATCATCGATTACAACAAACTGCAAAGTGACGATTTCAACGCCAACATCATGGGCTTGGAGCCGCTGGCCGATAAACTCCGGACCTTTGGCTGGAATGTGGTGGAGATCGACGGCCACGACTTTGGTGAAATCACCGGCGCATTCAACACCTTCCGCGCCGAGACTGAAAAGCCGACGGTCATTGTCGCCCATACGGCAAAGGGCCAGGGCGTTTCATTCATGGCCGGCAAGCCCAATTGGCATGGAAGTATCTTACTCACCGCGGAAGATTTGGGCCGCTCGCTCGTGGATTTGGGCATCGCCGAGAGCGATACCGCTGAGTGGATCGACGGCAGTATTTTCGAGAGGATCGCGCAATGAACGCGGAAAAAGAACCCCTGCAACTGGGCTCAAGCGGCGATACGCTACGTGAAGCCTTTGGCCGCGGGATCACGGAATTGGCCGCCAACGATGAACGGATCATCGTGCTTGATGCCGATGTTGCCGGCGGCACCGGCCTGCATCACTTCCGCAAGGCCTACCCCGACCGATTCATTCAATGCGGAATCGCCGAGCAGAACATGATTGCCATGGCCGGCGGCTTGGCGGCGACCGGCTTGATACCCATCGTCACCACCTTCGCCGTGTTTGCACTTCGCGGCCTCGAACAGGCGCGTTTGTCGATCGCCTACACAAACCGCAACGTTAAGATTGTCGCCAGTCATCCGGGCCTCGATGTCGGACCGGACGGTGCTTCGGCCCAGTGCCTGGAAGACTTGGCCGCGTTTCGCGCCATTCCCGGCATGACGGTGCTTTCCGCCGCCGATCCCATTGAAGCGGGCAAGGCGGCCAGAACCATTGTTGACTTCGAAGGTCCCGTCTATCTGCGAACAGGGCGCTCGCCCGCACCAACAGTGTACGGGGACGATCATCGGATGGAAGTCGGCAAAGGCGATGTACTGGTTGACGGCACTGATGTGACGTTGATCGCCTGCGGAGTCGAGGTCGCCCGCGCCGTTGAAGCGGCGCATTTGCTTAAGGGCGAAGGCATCTCAGCGCGCGTCGTTAATATGGCCAGCATCAAACCGATCGATGCCGCGTTGATTGAGCGTTGTGCACGTGAAACCGGTGCCATTGTCACGGCGGAGGATCACAATGTTCACGGCGGTCTCGGCAGCGCCGTGGCAGAGTCGCTTGTCACGAGCCATCCATGCCCGCAGGAATTCGTGGCCGTCATGGATAGGTTCGGTAAATCCGGCGAAGCCGATGAGCTGGCGGAACATTTTCAACTGACAGCACCCTATATTGCCCAGGCAGCTAAGCGCGCGATCGCGCGAAAGAAAGGCTAAAGATGAAACTGGATGGAAAGAGAGCCTTGGTAACCGGCGGCAGCAGAGGTATCGGACGGGGTATATGTTTGGCCCTGGGGGCGGAAGGTGCGCAGGTAACACTGACCTACAGCAGCCAAGCCGACGCCGCCAACAATGTCGTTGATGAAATAGGAGGCAATGCCACGGCCTGCCAGATGGACGTCCGCGACCGGGGGAGCGTCCGCCAGGCCATGTCCAGTGCCGCGAATGCCATGGGTGGCATCGATATCCTGGTCAACAATGCCGGCATCAACAATCCGACCGACTTCGATCAGATTACCGATGAAGACTGGGACGATGTTTTGGCGGTCAATCTGAAAGGCCCCTTTGTCTGCATTCAAGAGGCCCTACCTTTCTTGCGCAAGTCCGCAAGCGCCAGCATCGTCAACATCGGGTCCGTCAGTGGGCAATATGGCGGCCCACGCACCGCACACTATGCCGCCAGCAAGGCCGGTTTGATTTCGCTCTCGCAAGTCGCGGCACGCTTCGGCGCGGAACACAACATCCGCTCCAACACCGTGGCCGCCGGCCTTATCGCATCTGACATGGCGGCCGCCGGATTGGATTCACCGCAGGTACGCAAGGCAGCCGAAGCCGTATTGTTGAACCGCTTGGGCACCGTGGACGAGGTTGCCCGCGCCGTCGTATTTCTGGCGTCCGATGACAGCGCCTACATCACGGCCGAAACGCTCAACGTCAACGGGGGACTGTATTTTTGACCAAGACCCTCTTGGTGCTGGGCGCCGGTGTTCAGGCGGTCGAAGGCTTGCGGCAACTGGCTGAGCAAGGTTGGTATATTGTCGGATGCGACGGGGATGGCGAGGCGCCCGGTTTCGCCCACTGTGACGATCAGATCATCGCCAGCGTGTACCACGCGGAAGAATGTGTGCCCGCCGCTGTGACGTATCATGAAACACAAAAATCCATCGATGGCGTCATGTGTCTCGCCGTCGACACTCCACACATCGTCGCCCGCATTGCGGAACGGCTGGGGTTACCGGGCCTACCTGTAGAAATCGCTGACTTGGCTGTCGACAAGATTGCCATGAAATCCCGCTTCACAGCGCACGACGTACCGACACCGCGTTTCGAAGCCATTTCCTCGATCACCGAGCTTGAAGCTTTTGCCGATGGCAGCCCAGACGGCGTCGTCGTCAAGCCGGTCGATAGCCGGGGATCGAAAGGCGTGTCGTGGGTGCGGGAACACGGTGGCTTAGCCCTCGCCTTTGATCACGCCCGCGCTTGGTCGCCGTCGAGCCGCGTCATGGTCGAGGAATTTACGAACGGCCCACAGCTAAGCACCGAAAGCATCATTGTCGATGGCGTGGCCCACACGATCGGCATTTCTGATCGCAATTACGAGTTTCTGGAGACTTACGCGCCGCATATCGTTGAAAATGGCGGCGATCTGCCAAGCACGCTTTCCGATGCCGAGGTCGACAGCGCGCGGAACATTATCCAAGCCGTGGCCGAAGCCTTCGGCATGCTGAACGGCATCATCAAGGGCGATATCGTCATTCATGACAACCGTGCCCAGGTCATTGAGGTGGCGTTGCGCCTTAGCGGTGGATATTTTTGCACTTATGAGATACCGCTCAACACAGGGGCTTCGACCGTCATACCCACTGCAAAATTGGCGTTGGGCCTTCCGGTGACGGCGACAGAATTGACACCACGTTTTCAGCGCCATGTCATCCAGCGCTACATCTTTCCAATACCTGGTCACGTATTGTCCATTTCCGGTGTTTTGGAGGCCGCATCGTTGCCTGGGGTTGCCTATAGCGAGATATGGGCAAAACCGGGGGACCGCATTACCAGGCCGGAAAATGCCGGCGGCTCGGCGGGCGTAGTCATGACCTGCGCCGACACCCGCGACGAGGCTCTCGATGCGATGCGGCAAGCCATGGAAACAATCAAGGTTGAAACGGTTCCGGCCGATGGATGAGCGGAAAAAACTCTACAGCCTTTATCATCTGAACTTGGCATTTTCCGCCATTCCCGTGAGCGAGCGCAGCAAGGTCATTGAGCGTTGCTATATTCCGCTCATCAACCTCGCCCGCGATACCGGCTGCCCGGTTTCCATCGAAGCCAGCGGCTGGACGCTACAGCAGATCGCAAACATCGCACCGGATGTCATCAGTGATATCCGCGCTCTCATTGCCGATGGGCTTTGTGAGTTCATCGGTAGCGGCTATATCCAATCCATCGGCCCGCTGATGCCCGAACGGGCCAACATTGCCAATCAGCGCATCGGCATGCAGGTGTATCAACAATTGCTGGGGCTGAAACCCGAGATTGCCCTAATCAATGAACAAGCGCTATCGAGCGGGTTGATACCAATCTATCGAGACGCAGGGTACAAAGCGATTATCCTTGATTGGGCGAATGTCTATAGTGCGAATCAAGATTGGGATGCGGCGTGGGCACACTACCCCCAGCGCGCCCTCGACCCCATGGACGATGATTTCCCGGTCATCTGGTGCGATGCTATCACATTTCAGAAGTTCCAGCGCCACGCCCATGGTGAGATCGAAGCCGACGAATTCGAGGACTTTGTCGACGCTCGGCTTGAGAATACGCCCGGTGGTTTTCTAGCCATTTACGGCAGCGATGCGGAAATTTTCGATTACCGTCCGGGACGCTACGGCACCGAAGCAGACATCCAAGCCGACGGCGAATGGACACGGCTCCAGGATTTGTACACCCGTCTCGCCGCGCGCGACGATTTCCATATGACAACACCCAGCGATATTCTCAAAACCGCCGACCTTCCCGGCGCTTGGAACCGCTTGGCGCTACAATCCGCCTCGGCGCCCGTTGTCGTCAAGAAGCAGCCGAAATACAACATTATCCGCTGGGCCCTGACTGGACGCGACGATCTGGCGCTCAACACCGCGTGCTGGCGACTGTTTGACGATCTTGACAACAATACATCCGCCACCGACGAAGATTGGCGTCGGCTGCTCGAATTGTGGAGCAGTGATTACCGAACGCATATCGACGACGAGCGCTGGAGCGAGATATCCGACACCGTCGCCGCTAGCCCCGCGTCACCTACCCTTCCATCCGCGCAACACGAGTTCCATACCAAGAACGACGCGTTCATCGTCGAACAAGATGACCGGTACCTCACTTTTCGGGGGCCGGCCAATTGTATTGCGCTGAACCTCCGCCGTGGCTGCGCTATTCAGGCCATGGCGCCATCACCCGATGATCGATGGTGGGTCGGCACGATCGCGCACGGGTTTTTCGAAGATATCGCGTGGGGCGCGGATTTCTACACGGGTCATTTGACCTGCGAAATCCCAGGCCAGCCGAAAGTGACCGATCTGGCGCGGGTCGCTCCCACCCTTGATTTCACGCAAGACCACGAAGCCATTGCACGGGTGGCTGTGTCTGTCCCCACCGGACTAGGAGACATCCGAAAGACCCTGTTGATCTACGCCAACCGCCCCAGAATTGAGATCGAATACCAACTCGATTGGGTCGAGCCTGTCCTCGGTTCATTGCGTATGGCCCATGTGACGCTCAATCCCGAACTCTTCGATCAGGGCGAGCTCTCCTACGCCTGCCACAACGGCGGCAATCATCTCGAAGAATTTGCGCTGGGCAACAGGGATATCGATCTGGGCGCACCGGTCTCGACACTCATCACCTGTGCCAGCGGCGTCGGCTTGACGGGCGGCGTGCTGGAAATTGGCAATCAAGACCGCCGCATACGACTCGAATCCCCACGCTCCGATGCAGCGATGATTGGTCTTGTGACGTCCAAGAAGGTCGGCCCACACCGTTTCCTACGCGCCAGCCTATCGGCCCGCGAACACGACGATACCAGCCGCGAAGGACGGGTGGCACCATTGGGCAATCGCCCGCTGGCCTACCGTTTCGCAATTGAACTTTTGACAAACGGCGCCGGCTAAACGTCCAGATAGCCCTCTTCGAGCAAAGTGCGCAGATACAGCCCATAGGAACTCGCCGGGTAATTTTCCGCCAAGGCCTTGAACGCGGGCAAGTCGATAAAACCTTTGCGCAGCGCGATTTCTTCCAAGCACGCAATCTTCAAGCCTTGGCGCTGCTCAATCGTGGCGATGTATTGCGCGGCATCAAGCAGGCTTTCATGGGTGCCGGAATCAAGCCAGGCATAGCCACGACCCAACTTCTCAACCGACAATGCCCCCCGCTCCATATAGTCGCCGATAACATCGACCATCTCCAATTCGCCGCGGGCGGACGGTGTGAGGCCTTGCGCGATGTCGGACCCTTTGGAATCCAAGATATAAAGACCCGTGATTGCCCAATTGGAAGGGGGCGCCGAGGGTTTTTCGACGACGCCAACAACGTTGCCATCGGCATCAAGGTCGACAACACCATAGCGCTCCGGATCAGAAACCCGGCAAACGAAAATCGTCGCCCCGTCATCGCGTTGACGCACCGATTCCAGCATCTCACCCAGCATGTGGCCGACGAAAATATTATCACCCAGAATAAACGCGCAAGGCCCACCATCCAGAAATTCTCGTCCGATGATCAGCGCTTCCGGCACACCGTTCGGCTTTGCCTGCGTGGCGTACTCAAGGCGCATACCGAGCCAAGCGCCGTCACCGAGCAATTCTTCATAAAGCGGTCGGGCTTCGGGGGACGTAATGATCAACACCTCACGGATACCGCCGAGCATCAGTGTCGACAACACGTAGTAAATCATCGGCTTATCGTAGACCGGCAACAATTGCTTATTGATCACCCGCGTTGCCGGGTGCAAGCGCGTGCCGGCGCCGCCGGCCAGGATTATGCCCTTCATGTCTCAACCTCGCTGTTGTCGGCCTTCCCCAATCCGAGCCGTTCTCCGGCGTAGCGTTGCTCGTGGATCGGCTCCCACCAATCTCGCCGCTCAAGGTACCAATCGACAGTTTTACCGAGGCCATCTTCGAACGTGACAGTCGGTTGCCAACCCAATTCTTTCCGTGTCTCGGAGAAGTCGATCGCATAACGGAAATCATGTGCCGGCCGATCTTCGACAAATGTGATCAAGTCTCGCCGGCTGCGGCCATCGGGGTCAGGCAGCCGCTCATCCAGCACATCGCAAATGGCCTCGACGACATCGATATTGCGCACGCAAGCATCACCGCCAATAAGATAAGTGCCGCCCGCCCGCCCTCGTGTCAGGACTGCAACCAGCGCTTCGGCATGTTCCTCCACGTGCAACCAGTCGCGTTCGTTCTCGCCGCGTCCGTAGACCGGCAAAGGCTTCCAGGCCAAAGCATTGATGATCATCAGCGGAATCAGCTTTTCGGGGAACTGGTACGGCCCGTAATTATTGGAACAATTGCTGACAACCGTCGGCAGCCCGTAAGTATGCTGCCACGCCCGAACAAGGTGATCCGATGACGCCTTGCTGGCGGAATACGGCGAGCGCGGATCGTAGGGGTGTTGGGGCGTGAACGGTGGGTCATTCGTTGCGAGTGCGCCATAAACCTCATCCGTCGACACATGGTGGAAACGGAACTTGTCGCGCCGCTCTTCCGTCAATTCAGTGAAGTATTCAGCCGCAGCTTCCAAGAGCCGATAAGTGCCGACGATATTGGTATCGATAAAGGCCGATGGCCCGTCGATGGAACGGTCTACATGGGATTCGGCGGCCAGATGCATAATCGCATCCGGCTGATGACGGTCCAGAATTTCTCGGATTATTGCCAGATCGCAAATGTCGGCTTTCTCAAACGCATAGCCCGGGAGAGCCTCTGCGTCTTCCAGGCTGTCCAGGTTGGCCGCGTACGTCAGCTTGTCGACGTTCACAACCTCATACCCGCCCGCGCCGAGCAGGTGCCGTATGACGGCAGACCCTATAAAACCTGCCCCGCCGGTTACCAAGATTTTCATGCGGTCACTCTATGGAAAGACATTCTGCGCATCCTTCAACAGCGGCAAACTTCGGTCTTTCTCTGAAAGAATACCGTCCTTGGGGTCGATAGGCCATGAGATTGCCAGCGCCGCATCGTCCAACCGCACGCCGCTCGCGTGGTCCGGTGCATAGTGATCTGCGAGTTTGTAACTCACTTCGCAACCGTCCTCCAGGGTACAAAAACCATGTGCAAACCCAGCGGGTATGTACAACCACCGCCATTCTTCATCTGACATTACCGTACTGACATGACTGCCGAATGTCGGTGAGCTGCGCCGAAGATCGAGCGCAACATCGAAAATCCGCCCCCGAGTGACCCTCACCAGGGTATCTTGAGCATGCGGTGGTGCTTGGTAGTGCAGACCACGAAACGTGCCCCGTTTGTGATTGACGGAGACCGCATCTTGAACGAAACGGCTATTAACCCCGATAGCCTCGAAAGCTTCAGTTTCGAAGGCCTCCACGAACATGCCGCGGCTATCCTCATGCGGAGAAAGCCAGACGCTTTTCACGTCCGGTATTTCGGTTTCTTCAACGCGCAACATTCGTCATCTGTCCGACTTCAACCTCGGTTAACCATATCGTAAAAGGATGAACGTCAATATTCGGTTTACACATTGTTTTTTGGAGAAAATACGGTGGTAGCTTGTCGCGTCTGTGGTGAAGATATCCGACCGTTCATGTCGTTCGGACAAATGCCGATTGCCAATGGTTTTCTTAAGCCCGATGAGTTCGAAGGAGAATATTTCTTTGAACTCGCCCCGGCTTTCTGTGATTCGTGCAAAATGTTCCAAATTATTGAACAGCCGGAAGCACAGGCCATGTTTCATGAAAACTACGCCTTCTTCTCATCGACCTCCAAATTCATGCAAGCACACTTCAAAGAATTCGCAGATCAAATCACGGAGGCCTTTCTTCACGATCAGGCATCGCCGTTCGTCGTTGAACTGGGTAGCAACGACGGAATTATGCTGCGAAACTTTGCCGCCGGAGGCACTCACCATCTCGGTGTTGAGCCCTCCGCCAATGTCGCCGAGGTGGCCCGCCAGAACGGTGTCGATACCATTTCAACGTTTTTCGGCGAGGCGGCAGCGAAAGAGATCGCAGATCAACACGGCAAAGCCAGCGCCATTCTAGCGGCCAACGTCATGTGCCATATTCCGAACATCCACGATGTCGCGCGCGGCGTCCGGGCCTTGCTGGCGGATAACGGCGTTTTCGTTTTCGAAGATCCCTATTTGGGCGATATGATCGAAAAAACCTCATACGATCAGATCTATGACGAGCACGTTTTTATCTTTAGCGCGCTCTCGGTATCCGACGCCTTCGCGCGCCAGGGCCTGGAACTGATTGACGTCCAACCGCAAACCACCCATGGGGGCTCCATGCGTTATACCCTGGCCCCCCGCGGCTCTCGGACCGTATCACCGGCGGTCACGGCGCTGTTCGAAAAAGAGCGTTCTCTTGGATTGCATCGACCAGGAACCTATGACGGTTTTCGTGAAAACTGCGAGGCCTCGCGTGACCAACTGATGACCCTATTAAATCGCTTGCGGGACGATGGCAAACGCGTGGTTGGCTACGGCGCGACATCAAAGAGCACAACGACGATTAATTATTGTGGTATCTCCCCGGACCATGTCGAATTCATTTCCGACACAACGCCGATCAAGCAAGGAAAGAGCACGCCCGGCGCGCATATCCCCGTAAAACCGCACGATGCGTTTAGCCAATCCCCGCCGGATTACGCTTTGCTGTTTGCCTGGAACCATCAACGCGAGATCATGGCAAACGAGCTTGAATATACAGATGCCGGCGGCAAGTGGATTACCTATGTGCCGAAGGTTGAGATATTCCCGTGATACCCGTCAGTGCTCCAAAGCGTCAGTATTTGAGCCATCGCTCAGAGATCGATGCGGCCATTTCAGGCGTCCTCGAAAGCGGTTGGTATGTACTGGGCAGCGAAGTCACTGCGTTTGAGAAGGAATTCGCTACCTACTGCGGTGTCGAACACGCGATTGGCGTCGGCAACGGCACCGACGCTTTGGCCATCGCCATCAAGGCTTTGGGTATCGGCCCAGGTGACGAGGTCGTTACGTCGGCACTCACAGCGGTCGCGACTATCGCCGCCATCGAAATGACCGGCGCAACACCGATAGCAATTGATGTCGATCCCACATACCGAACCCTCGACCCCAGCCTCCTGGCAGGCGCTATCAATGCCGCCACCAAAGCCATCATCCCGGTACACCTTTATGGGCAAGCTGCCGACATGGCTACGATCACAAAGATCGCGGACGACCATAAGCTGACCGTCATAGAGGATTGCGCACAAGCGACTGGCGCGCTCTATCACAGTCACCATGCCGGTAGTATCGGCAACGTAGGATGTTTCAGTTTTTACCCAACCAAAAACCTGGGCGCTATTGGTGACGGCGGAATGATCGTCACCAATGATCCCGTGCTTGCAACTGCCGCGCGCCAAACCCGTCAATACGGCTGGAACGACGAGCGCGACAGCTTGCATCCGGGCGTCAATTCTCGCTTGGATGAAATGCAAGCGGCTATCCTGAGAGTTAAGCTCCACTACCTGGACGCCGACAATAACCGCCGGCGTGAAATCGCTGACATCTATGACGCTGCGCTGTCAGGGACAGGCTTGCCTGTGCCGGCAAGACGAGCCGACACCCAGCACGCCTTTCATCTGTATGTGATCGATACGCCGCATCGCGATAGGCTCCGCGATCATTTGACCGATAACGGCGTCGGCTCGGGCATTCATTACCCCAGCCCGGTTCATCGCGAACCGGCTTACGAGAACCGGTTGGGAGATTTCGAGCGACCGCAAGCCGAGAGGCTGTGCGATACGGTTCTGTCGCTGCCACTGTATCCGGAATTGACCGATGGCGAAGTCGATCAGGTTGCAACAGCCCTCGCCGCGTTCAAGGCCACCTAAGCATGACCGCGGCAGCACCGATTGATGAACTGTACGGACGTCGGATCCTCGTCACCGGCGCCAACGGCTTCATCGGCGGCGCGCTCATTCAACGATTGACGGCTACGGATTGCACGCTCATACGTGCATCTCGAAGCCCGCTTCCTTCCCTGACCGCTAGCGCCGCCAACGTGCTCGAGCTCATTGGAGAGCCATCCGACCCGACGTTCTGGCAACGGGCGTTGGTGGGCGAGGACGTGGATATGATTTTCCATCTAGCCGGTCAAACCAGCGCCTACGTGGCGGAAAACAATCCAGAGCTTGACCACATGGCCAACGTCGAACCTCTGCGTCACCTGCTCGACATCGCCTCTGATTTAGACCGGGGAATTGATGTCCTGTACGCAGGAACGGTGACCCAGGCAGGCCTAACTGAAACCTTGCCTGTGGGCGAAGATGTCCAAGACGATCCGGTGACCGAATACGACCGGAACAAATTAATGGCGGAACAAATGTTAGAGCACGCCGCCCGGAGAGGGACAGTGCGTGGTGTTACTTTGCGGCTCCCCAATGTGTTCGGTCCCGGGACAACAGTCGGTCGCAGTGATCGCGGTGTGCTCAACAAGATCATCGCCACGGCGCTGAAGGGCGACGAGATATCAATCTACGGCGACGGGCACGAACTCCGCGACTACCTTTTCATCGATGATGTCGTTGAAGCATTCGTGCTAACGTCTCTCGCCATGGATAGAGCTTCCGGTCATCATTTCGTGCTCGGTACCGGCAATGGACATAGCCTGCGAGAGGTTTTCGAACTGGTTGCCAGGCAGGTCGGCAATGCAATCGGGAAAGTCATTCGGCTTGGCGAGGTCCCGTGGCCCGAAGGTACGTTGCCCATTGAACGGCGCAATTTCGTTGCCGATCCATCTGCGATCCGAGAGGCTGCAGGGTGGCAGGCACGTGTCGGCCTGACCGACGGAGTGAATCGAACAATCGCGGCGTTCCGCGAACAGGGAAACTAGAACATGGTGAAGACCATACCGCCGTTGGACGATTGCCGCCTGATCGAGTTTCAAACGCTCACGGACGATCGTGGCACCGTCACCGTCGCCGAAGCCCATCGCCATGTCCCGTTCCTGATCGAAAGGGTGTTCTTTGTATCCGGTGTCGCCGCAGGTGGCGCCAGAGGCGGCCATGCGCATAAACGCCAGCAGCAAATGCTGGTGTGCACGACGGGGCAAATTGACGTCACACTCGAAAACGGATCGGAGTCGCGATCCATCACCCTCGACACTCCCAACACCGGCCTATTCATACCGCCCCTGGTTTGGGCGGCGCAGACCTACGCCAAACCAGATTCGATCCTCACCGTCTTCTGCGATGCCGCTTATGATGAAAATGACTATTTGCGGGACCGGGCCGGGTTCGAGCAATATCTAGCCGAAATCACTGATCGAAGAGATTAACAATGAAATTCGTCGTCACCGGCGCTATCGGCCATATCGGGTCCATGCTTGTAAGGGAACTGCCACGGCTGTTCCCCGGTTGCGAGATACTGATGGTCGACAACATGGCAACGCAGCGCTACCCCTCTCTGTTCGACCTGCCGGACGGTGCCACATATCGGTTTGTGGAAACCGACGTCACCGAGGCCGACCTTACGCCCTTGATCAAGGGCGCCGACATTGTTGTTCAACTGGCGGCAGTCACCGATGCGGCTGGCAGTTTTGACAATGCGGAGGAGGTAGAGCGGGTCAACTTCGTTGCCACGTCGCGTATTGCCGACGCCTGTGCGGAGTTCGGTGTTCGACTTATCCATCCGTCATCGACAAGCGTCTATGGCACGCAAGACGACAAGGTGGATGAAGACTGCACACTGGATGATCTGAAACCGCAAAGCCCGTACGCAGAAACCAAATTGCGCGAAGAGGCACTATTGACGGAGATGGCGAGTGAGAAAGGCCTGAAGCACATCACTTGTCGGTTCGGCACCATTTTCGGGACCTCCCCCGGCATGCGGTTCCACACGGCGGTCAATAAATTCTGCTGGCAGGCCGTCATGGGGCAGCCGTTGACGGTGTGGCGCACCGCCATGGATCAAAAACGCCCTTATCTCGCGCTCCAAGACGCCATTGCCGCAATCGGCTTGATAGTTCACCACGATCTGTTTGATGGACGCATATACAACGTACTCACCACCAATGCGACCGTCCGCGATATCGTCGACACCATTCGCCAATATGTTCCTGAACTGGAGGTCTCTCTGGTGGACTCGCGGATTATGAACCAGTTGTCATACGAGGTCGGGTTTGATCGAATCCGTTCGCACGGGTTCGAGCCGACCGGTACGCTTGAGCGAGGAATCGGGTCTACAGTGAACTTACTCGGACACTCGAATTCGTGCGCAATGCGACCCACCGCTTGATCATTGTAGCCAATAACCAAGGACCGCGACATTGAGCCACAAGATTTCCGATCTCTGGAACTCACTCTCGGATGAACTGTTCGCGCGTGTCGACGACGATTTCGTTGACAACTTCCGTACGCCAGGGGGGGCCAACAACCGCCTTGCCGCCTGGGACCCATTCGACGCAACCATGCGCTATTACAAGTTCATATTGTTCGAAGCGGCAAGACATCGGCCCGAATCATTTTATGATCTCTATCGTCGTCTCGGTGATACCAGTGTCGGCAATCCGGTTTCCGTGAAGGTTAAAAGTCTGGATATCAATCTGGACTATTTGTTCTCCGTCGACGAGTTTTTGTTTCTCGATTCAGCCATGGATACCCGGAGTGTCGATACCGTGATCGAAATCGGTGCGGGCTTCGGTCGCACTTGCCATGCGCTAACTCGCCTACTGCCCCATCTGGACAGTTACACCATCATCGATCTGCCCCAACTGCTAAAACTAAGCCGTGCCGTATTGACGCGCACGGTCCCCGATCAAATGAACAAAATTTCCTTTGTCGACGCCACGGACGAAAATGCTTGGCGCGGTATAGAGAGCGATCTCGTCATCAACATCGACAGTTTCCAGGAAATCCCGCCGGAAACCATCGACAAGTATTATGAGTCTGTCATCAGAAACGCGGGCGCGTTCTACATCAAAAACCCGATCGGCAAATATACCCCCGATAGCGTCGGGGTCGGCACTGCGGCAGGCAATCCGGCCCGCCTACAAGACGTCTTCAGTCTGGGGTATTGCCGAGATGTCATTGATATTTTCGATGAAGACGCTTTGTTGCCGGCGCGCGCGGCCTTCGTATCGGCCTACGCACCCGGCGACGATTGGCGGGCAGCCGCCCAAGCGCCGATGGAGTTGGTTCCCTACTACCACAACACCCTTTATTTACGTACCACCTGACGCTTTTGCAGAGACGGCGGCTGTCATGGCCTCTCCCAGTTCTATCGCCCTTTTTCGCCATGTGTGGCGTTCGGTATAAATGGTGCGGGATGATGCCGCCATGGCATCCAGCCTGGGGCAATCCGCAATCAAATCCGCCAGTTTCAACTCGAACCCGTCCAGTTTTTTGGGGAAATAAATGATGTCTTTGCCATCTTCGAACTGCTCCGCCAGATAGCTGCTGTAGGTCGTCGCCAGCACGCTGCCTCTCGCCATGCCATTACAGATTCTGTCGTGCGATCCGCCGGCAAGCTTGGGTGTGACATTGATTAAGATCTTCGTGCGTTCAACCATTTCCAGCATCTTGGGAAATCCTGGAAACTTATGGAACGTTGTCTTCGGGAGACGATTTCTCACCTCGTCACTGACCTCGCCGACGATATGCAGGCCCAGATGCTCAATTTTGCTGAGGACTTCGCAACGCCTAATCCCTTCGGCAAAGGATTCTGCGACCCGATGCGCTTCCCAGACATCCTTGAAGTCCATTTCCCGCCAATCCATGCCTCGCGCCTCAAATGCCGAAACCAATGCCTGGAAAGATTCCAAATCTTCCTCCAGAATTTTCTCCGTTGCGTCGTCGATGGCGGCAGCGGCCAGAGAATCGAAATCAGCCTTCCGGGCCGCCCATTCATCGGTATCGGGCAATAGTTTGAAATTACCGGCGAACATGAGATCGATGTCGCGATCGACCATCGGTAATGGGTTATCAATGGGGTCAGGACCGGCGTGCGGCGCGAACACAAGATTCTCGTCAATTCCAAGTGCTTCGTAGACTTTGAAGTAACGCTGATCGGGCACGCCGACCAACGAATTGGTGAGGACATTTGCGTGCTTCATATAGTGGTGAACGGGGTTGTCACCGACCCAACTGTAGCGCCACGGCACCAGATCTGGCGGGAATCCCTCGAAGTTGAACGTCATGTTCAAATCGATGATGACAAACGGTTCGCGTGAATCCACCTTTTTGCTGATCTCATTGACGATCTGCTGAAACCGTCCGGGGCTGTCATCGAGAAGCAACAGCAGGATGTTATATCCACCGGCCTCAAAACCACGCGCCATATTCTGGGCCATGTCGAGCGCCCAATCCGCCGCTTTGACGAAAATCACAAACCAGATTTCGGGCTTCGATTCCGTGACCATACCTAAAACCGTAAATCCGCCGGCACGTCGGTTGGTCCTTCCATCATCACTTGGGCGATTTCTGCCGCGCGGTGACGCCACAAATGACGTGCCGTATACTTGGCTTGAGAACTCGCCACCATGGCATCGAGACCATCCGTATCGGCGAGTAGGGATTCAAGTTTTTCCTTAAACCCCGTCATGTCATCGGGGAAGTTGATGATATCCACACCGTCGACGAAATCCTCATCCAGATAGCTGCTGTGCGTAGTGGCGTTGACGCAACCATAGGCGATCCCGTTCCAAATACGGGTGTGCGATCCGCCCGCAAGTTTCGGGCATATATTGATCAAAATCTTCGTCCGTTTGACCACTTCAAGCATATCATCGAAAGATGTAAATCGATGGAACTTGGTATAGCTCCACATTTTGGCACTGACGTCATCACTGGCGTCACCCATGAAGTGCAGATTTAGTCCCTCCATGGCTGATAGTATGTCCCAACGCCGCGTCGTTTCAGCATATGTTTCCACCGCCTGGTGGGCTTTCACGACCGCTGCCGCGTCCTCTTCGCGCCAATCCACGCCACGCCGTTCAAACGCCCGAGCCAAAGCCATGAACGCAACCATCTCTTCGTCGAGGGTCCGTATCAACGCCTCGTCAATGGCGTCTTTGTAGAGGTCGGGCAAGTCGGCCACCATTTCGTTCCACGCATCGGACCCCGGCAGCATACCCAAGGTGCCGGTGAACAAGAGGTCAATATCACGGTCCGCCATGGGCAGTGGATCAGCAATCGGGTCGCAGCCCGAATACGGCACGAAAACAAGCTTATGCTGAAACCCCAATGTCTCGTATATCTCACGGTAGCGGCGGTCCGGGATGCCGATCACAGTCTCCGGTGAAGAACTCAAAACACGGTTGAAGTGGTGGATCGGGCTGTCGCCGATATGCGTGAAATGCCCCGGCACCAGGTCCGGAGGAATACCCAGCATCTTCATGCGCATGAATAAATCGACGATCACGAACGGCTCGCCAGATGCAATCTTTTGCATAAATCCCGTGTTAATCCGCTCCCTTGACTCCTCTGTAGCGTAATCAATGACAAACAGGGACTTATAGCCGGCGGCGGCAAACCCCCACGACAGATTTTTCAAGATATCGTGTGCCCATCCGGCCACCTTAACAGGCAGGATAATCCAGAACTCAGGCTTGGAGGACGTCAATCGTTCAAACCTTCTTGCGCAGATATCCGCAAGGATTGAACGTCATCAGATAACGATGACGGTCAATATCGATCTCAAAGTCGTCACGTTCATCCATAAACGCCTCGATCGCCTCCATGGGGCCACCTGGGGGGTCGCCAGGGCTTTCACGGTATTCGGGGATAATTGGATGGCCATTGACGTTGGAGTCTTCAACGATCAAGTAACTACCCTTGGTGACCATTTCCGAATAAATCCGCATCTCTTTGCTGACGTGTGCCGTCAGATGGCTCGAATCCAGAATGATCAGCACGCATTCGGCAGCATCCGCTTTGGCCTGGATCTCAGCAACCGTCTCGTCCGCCACGGATGACCCGAGTATATAGGAAAGCCTGGGATGTTCAGGCGGGTCATCGGGCCGGTTGATATCAATCGTAACGATCTCGCCTTTTCCGATCACGTCCAGCAAACACGCCATGTACAGCGCGCTGCCGCCTTGGAAAGTCCCGGTTTCGACAATCAGGTCGGGTTTGAGTTGGTGGATGATTTCCTGATACATCCAAAGATCATTGGGGACCTTGTAGGTGGTCACGCCCATCCATTTGGTGTGCTTCCAACCCATTTGCATGTAACTTAGTGAATGATATTCGTTGACGACCCTTGAGACGGATTCACCAAATTGTTGGGCCGCCTGTGGGGGGCCGTACCAGGGAATTTCCATCTTACTCGCCTTTCGTCGCGCCGTTTGGGCCCATGGACTGGGCAACTCGGCGACCGTTTGCTCACCGAAGCTCACTACGTCGCACGTAGATTATCCCCAAGGGGTTAAGAATTGGAAAATGCGAACGTTGATCTGGTCGAAAGGTCGGACCGCGCTCAAACGAAAAGATTGAGAATGGATGTCCTGTCCGGTGCGGGCGTGGTGCCTGTTACCAGCATATCGCCGACGGTACTGTTGACTTCGAAAGAAAGCGATATGGCGTTCAGAAGATTTGCATATTTGGCTTTCACCGCCTCGATTTCTTCGGTTTTACGGGCCAGTTCAACAGCAGATATCTCCGCCAGGTCCGCTTCCAAACCGTACATCTCGGTCTGCCCGTCGATGATCAGTTGATTGACCCCGCCTACGAGCGTGTCAATGGATTCCGACAAGTTGGCGGCCCGCGTCGCAACCGTGTTCATAAGATCGATAAGCGGCCGATTGTCATTTGTCGTCGGGTCGGTGCCCTCGGCGTCAACCGTTCCCGCCACCGCCGTCAGCGCTTCCAGGGAATTGGCATCCTGGCGGGCAAGATTGGTTAATGTTGAATCGGAAATCTCACCGGGAAAGTACAAGAATCGAAGGTTCCGGATTTTCTCAACAATAAAGTCTTTGGCTTCGTTGAGATTAGCCGCTTCGTCTGCCGTAAAACTGGATGTATCGCCATCAGCCTCTGCTGCGGAAACAGCATCCGTGGCGTCGAGAGACACTTCCCACAACCGGAACTTATTGGTCTCGAGCCCGAACCGGTAATCCTCGGCCTTAATAAGATAATCGACGAGCTCGTCGCGCTTTTTCTGGATTTCAGCAAGACGGCGCTCTGTACCGTCATCAGTGATCTTATCGATCTCTTTGTTGATCTGACCGATCATTCCATTTTGGATAACATTGAAGCGTTGTTCGAACGAGGCGCGGCTCGCCGCCTGGGAAATGGCGGAGAAGGCTGAGGCGAAGAAACTGTCTGCCATCCTTTCTACCTCCTCGCAAAGAGCCCTGTTTCAAATAAGTTGGGCCTTCGGGCTCGTAATGAAATCAATAAGTTAGTCTATCACAAAACCAATATATAGTCATCTGGTGCCCAAAATGACACCTTAGCCGAAAGGCAAGGGGCCGCCATTTCCGGCGGCCCCCCAATTCATTAGCCTTTCGTGGCCAATTCCGTCATTAACCGAAGAGCCGCAAGATTGAGGCTTCAGCCTGGGCTGCCAGTGACAGAGACTGGATACCCAACTGTTGACGGGTCTGCAGGGCCAGAAGGTTCGCACCTTCTTCGTTGATGTCGGCAAGCGTCAGCTTGTCGGCGCCGCCTTGCAGCGTATTGACGTAGTTCTGCGTGAAGTCCAAGCGCGTATTCAGCAAGGCCACGTTGGAACCCAGGGTTTGTGCCTGAGTACGGAGCGTGGTCAGCGCCGAATCGAGTTCGGAAATCGCCGCATTGGTGGCTGTCGTATCACCGGCCTGAACGTAACGGACCGTGTAGGCTGTAGCAGCCGAAACGGAAGCAGCCGTTGCACCACCGTCGATCGCGATGCCCAGTTTCTTGGTGGCACCTGTCGATGTTGCCGTCGCGGCGGTAATCGCAAGCGCTCCGATACCAACATAAGCATCACCGGTCGAAGCGGTAAGGCCAACACCGGAACCACTCAATACGGACAGCGTGACCGTATCGCCGGCAGCAGTCAGCGCCAACGACTGGCCGGAAGCTACCTGCAAGGACAGAACCGCAGTACCGTAAGTGAAGGTCAGCGCGGTATCAGCCGTTGTCAGCGTCACAGCACTGTCACCATTGTAGGTAACCGTTATGGAACCACCGGCAGAGTACTGGTTAAGACCAGCAGCACCGGAACCCGCCGAATAACCGAAGATCAGGTTACGGCTTGCCGTTGCAACCAGTGCCAATTCCTTACCGGATGCGATAGCCGTCGTGGAACTGACGACATCGACGTCCAGCACGCCTGCGTTGGCAACCGTCAAAGCGGCGCCGGTCGCGACGACGAGGCTGTATGTGGAACCCGTACCATACGTGAAAGAAACGGTTTCACCGGCCGAGAACGTCTGGCCCGGACCAGCCCAGGTTAGGGAGAAGTCACTGGTGGTTGACAAGAAGCGATTGGCAAGGTTGCCGGAAGAAGCGGAAACTGCCCCGACCGTGCCGCCATTCGCAACAAAACCGCCGGTGTAGTTGGCGGCTGACGTGATGCTCAGACCGGCTGTGCCGACGCGCAGATCAACGGCGTTAACGGTGAGCAAACTCGCCGTTTTTTCCGAGAATTCGATCGACAGCGTTTGACCCACACCATTGATCAGGTTGGTGCCCTGATAGGTGGCGTCAGCTGCCAAGTTATTGATCTGCGTGCGAAGGTCGTTGAACTGAGTGACGAGATCGTCCATCTGAGCCGTAGTGGCCGATTTCATCGAGTTCGAAATACCTTTCATCTGCTTAACCAGGGATTCGATACTCTCAACGCCGTCAAGCGCTGCTGTAACCGTCGAAATACCCTGATCGATGCCGTCTTTCTTCTCCAAGAGATCGCTGGCTCTATCTGACAAACTTTTGGCTTGGAAGAAAGCCACCGGATCATCAATAGCCGAAGAAACGCGAAGACCCGTCGACAGACGGTTCTGCGTTTTTTCAATTAGAGTCGTTGTACCTTGAAGGGAGAGAAGGCTTTGCCTCACTGATGAGGAAAGTGTTACGTCGGACATTGAAGTACTCCTTTCTAGAGTCTTGATATATCAAGTGTTTCTCACTTGGGCCATTTTGGCCAATCTCTAGCCGAGCAACGTGCTATGCCTTCTGGCAAACGAAACTCAGCTAGCCGAACATCACCTTTATAAGACAATTCGCGGCCGATTTCAAGACAAATCTAGCGCTTTTCCGCCATTCCTTCCAATAGCCCTTCGGCGATTTGGAAGTTCAGATTGATCAGAGAGTTGAGGATTTCCGGCTGGACCCCATCACGAAACGCGAATGTCTTGTCAAAAACATAGGCGCACAACCGAGCCATGTTGTTTCGGGTCATCTCGTCCAACGGGCACTCATCGCTCTCGGTGAATGTCTTGATGGCAACCCATGTCTCAAGATTGTCGAGCAGCGCCGTTGCTAAAATTTTACTGGGTGTTTTACCGGAGGTGTCTTCGCCTGGTTTGGCTCGGTCCAGCGCGAGCGCACATTGTGTCAACCGAAATGCCTGAGTTTCTGCAAGGGACATATCCTCGTGATCGCTCATGGTCACAGTGCCGCTACTCCAAAAAAAGCGTTAAACGTTTGTATACCCGGAGCATGCTATTTTCAATCAACCATGCGGGCCGTACACCACGCTCTTGAAGTTCGTGGCGCGGTCGTTTGCCCCGTTAAACGACAGGGCGGCACGGCGAAACGGGAGGCGAGCGAAATGCGGAACTGGTTAGGCTTGACCTGGAGTATATCCAATCGCTTCGGGTGGGGCGTATACGGCCTCAATCTCGTGCTGGAGCTGTTAAAACGCGGAAAGCCGGTCCCCATTTGCCTGGACAAGATCACAACCGAAACCATGCCAGCCGATCTGGTCGAAACCCTGCAACCACTTATTTCGTTCCAGCAACAAAACCTCCAGCACATGCATCGGACAGGCCAAGTCGCGACATTGAAAGACACGCTGCTTCTCCATGCCATGGGCAACAACTTGGATTGGAGCCTGCTCAGCCATTCTTTCGTGGGCGAAGCTAATGTTGGCGTGATTTTCTTTGAGTACTCAGATTTCACACCGGAAGCCATTCAACGCGCCGAGCGCCTTGATGCCGTCGTCGCGGGATCGACCTGGAATGGCAATGTACTTGAGGACAAAGGCTTCAAGAGCGTCCGGACGGTCTTTCAAGGTATCGACAGCAAGCTGTTCCGGCCCCTACCCCGCAAAGGCAAGTATAAAGACAAATTCGCGGTATTCTCAGGTGGCAAGCTGGATTTCCGCAAGGGCCAGGACATTGTGCTTGCCGCGTTCAAACAATTCGCGGCCCGGCACGACGACGCGGTCTTGGTCACCGCGTGGCAAAATCTCTGGCCATTGACGGCATTGCCGATGATCCATTCACCGCACACGAGTGTATTGCCCAACGTTGATGCCTCGGGTTCCTTGAAACTTGCCGAGTGGGCAGCGGCCAACGGTGTTCCACCGGATCAATTTGTCGATTTAGGTCTTGTTCCCAATGAAGACATGCCCGATCTCCTCAAAGAGTTCGACTTGGCGGTATTCCCCAATCGCTGCGAAGGCGGCACCAATTTGGTTGCCATGGAAACCATGGCCTGCGGTGTGCCTTCGATCATTGCTGCAAACACGGGTCAGCTTGACCTGATCCGCGACGAGAACTGTTATTCATTGACCGACCAGCGCCCTGTCGACACACCCGACAGGGGCGTTGAAGACTGGGGAGAAACCTCGGTCGAAGAACTCCTCGAGCACATGGAACACGCCTACCAGAACCGTGACGAAGCGCGCCGACGTGGCCAGGCGGCTGCAGACTTTATGCGCGACTGGAGTTGGTCTGGCCAAATCGGCAAACTTCTCGATACATTGGAGGAGTTCTGCTAAGAACGAACGACATGCTTGCCGGCGCGATACGGCAATCTGTTGTTTCGGCTTCGATGAACTAATGACCAGTTTGGAGTTGATACGGTGACAGACGACAATCTTCCGACAACCTTAAATGTCCGAGCGACAAACGAACCGGAAACCGACAACCCGCTCTTCGATATTCTTGAAGAAGCGATGCAATACGCGAACGCCGGCAATTACAATGATGCCCTAACGAAATGTCATGATGCCGTAAAAGCCGCGCCATCTGCCGCCGAACCCTATTTTCTCTTGGGGACGATTGCATTTATCTGCGGTGACGAGGGGCAAGCCATTTCCATGTGCGAAGTGGCGCATAAGGTTGACCCTACGGCGGAGGAATATGCACAAGCCCTGGCGACGATCTACACCAGCACCGGTCGTCTTGCGGACGGTCTTTACTTCGCCAAAATCGCCACCAGCCTGGAACCACACCCTTTGTTCAGCAAACGGATGCCGCCGCGCTTGAAAGACCTCAACGCGGCCTATCTGAATGCCAGTCCCTCAACCCACTATATCGAGGCACAAAGGCTGTTTAACATTGGCGATTTCGAACGCTGCCTGCACGAATGCACGGCCGAGATCAGGCTCAGTTCCGACAATTTGAAGGCCTACATTTTATTGGGCCGGACCGCAATTGTCCTAGGCCGCTACAGCCAAGCCGTTGGTGCGTTGCAAGCAGCGATTCAATTGGACCCGAAAGCAGGACTAGCACCGGCGTTGTTGGCTCGTGCATTGGTCCATCTGGGCCGGCACGGCGAAGCCATCGCTGCGGGAAAAAGAGCGCTGCAACTTGAAAGCACCGATGCCGAGATTTACGCCCAGGTGATGGATGCGGTACTGCGGTGCCCCAATTTAACGGCGGACGAAACGCGTCAGTGGGCGCTCGATTTTCAAACCCGTTTTGATGCCGATAACGACCCCGCCGATACGGAGGAAGTCGACCCCAGCGCCCCCTTGAAAATCGGATTTTTGTCGAATGCTTTTTTCAGAACTTTGAATTTCGACCTCTATCAGGGCTGGTTCCAGATTCCCCCGGCAAAGGATGTCGAATATGCAGGCTACCAGCTTTCTGTACATCCGGACATTGTCACGACGACGATCAAGCAAGGGTGCAATAGCTGGCGCGAGGTTTACGACCTGGATCCGTATACGTTGTCGTACACATTGGCTGCCGAAGGAATGGACGTATACGTCGACCTTTCTTACCTGGACGGCGAAACACGCATGGCCGTTGCCGGCATGAAACCGTGTCCGGCGAGGGTTGGAGCGTTTGCGCTACCCGAACCCGGATTGGCACCCGGTGTCACGCATGTGCTTTCTGACGAAGTGTTGCACGAAGGTGACGAAGCGGCCTTGCTGCCGGGCCAGGAATGTGTCGCGATATCGGGCTCATTATTTTCGCAGGAGCCCTATTCAGGGATCAGCCAAGAGCCGTCATGCCCAGCGCTCGACAAAGGCCAAGTCACGTTCGGTGGCGTTGTCGATTTAGCCTACCTGTCTCCGGAGTGCGCCACATTGTGGGCAGACGTGTTGCATGCCGTCCCGATGGCCAATCTGCTTCTGTGCAGCAGCCATGAAATAGCCGACGAGGTGCGTGCGCGGGTCCGGGAGTTTTTCTCCTTGGCCGGGGTCGCGGATCGGATATTGCTGCCCGTCGACGACATGGAAGAAGAAATCGACGAAGTGGAAGCGTTTCACAACGCAATGGCCGCTTTGCCGCCCGCCCAATTGCGCGAGGTCGACGTGTTCTTGGATACATCGCCCATCAATTGCCGCCGGGAATTGAGCCAGGCATTGTGGATGGGCATTCCTGTGGTTTCCATGAAGGGTGTGCGACGACCGGGACTTGTCGGCGCCAGCATCCTGAATGCCGCGGGGCGCGTGAATTGGATCGCGGACAGCCGCGAAGCATTTGTCGACATCGCCGCGAATTTGGCCGCCGACACCGATATCCTGGCTCGCGAACGCCGTGCCCTGCAGGAAAACATCGAAAGCTCCTTGCTGTTCGATTCAAAGGCAACCGCCATGAATGTGCGTAGCGCCCTTACCGACATTGCTCGTCAAGCCCGGCAGCAATCATCTTAGAAACGGCCCCGATGAGGTTGCCCGAACATGAATGAGAAACTCACTATCGACTTCGACAACGACGCTGATCAAAAAGACAGCACCTTGTCGAAAGATAAATTCTTCAAGAGAAACCTCGCTGCGCTGGCGGAGATGGAGCCACACCTGCACAAGCAAATGGTCGATTATAAACCGCTATCAAAGCTGGTTTATGATGAAGACGGTGATCCCAATGTGGAATACGACGACTTCAGTCTCTATCAGGGCGGTGCGAAAGCCTATTCGGCAGATCAGATCGAAACGTTCAATGCCCATTCCCATCGGCTGACAATGTCGGCAATCGGCAAGGGTGAAGGCCTAGATCCGCATACCAGGGATGTCCACGAACGGTTTGCCGACAAGTTCGATGAAAGCGGTTTTCGCTTCACCCATACTCCTTTCCGGGACAATTGCTATTTCGCCATCGTACTCGGAATTGGCCTAGGCCTGCATCTGGAAGATATCGTCGACAAATCTCGCTGCCGTAACCTTATCCTATTCGAGCCGAATCTGGATCTCATCTACCATTCGCTATCGGTTTGTGATTGGAGCGCGCTGGCCAAACGATTCCGCGACCACGGTAGCATTGAAATCTTCACCCAAAGCGACACGGAAGGCATTTCTCATAATCTGAAGGCGTTGTTCCGTCAATTTAACCCCGCCGGTCTCGATGGAACGATGGTTTTCCAGCACTATCAAAGTGCGATCTTCCAAGAAATCAACAAAACCATGTCGGAAACCCTGCGAACAGCCGTCATGGGACTCGGATTCTATCAAGACGAAGTGAACATGATAGGCCAGACCTATAAAAATCTGGAAGGCGGGCGCTCGCGTATGATGCGCAACATCGATAAGGACCCGGGCATCCCGGCGTTTATTATCGCGTCCGGCCCGTCGTTGGAAAAATTGCTGCCGTTCATCAAGGAGAACAAAGACAAGGCAATCATCTGCGGCTGCGGGACAGCAATCGACATCCTCATGGCTAACGATATTGTTCCCGATTTTTGGGTCATGATGGAGCGCATCAAGGGCATCTATGTTGATATCCAAGAAACCCACGAAATGTATGATCTCTCAGAGATCCGTTTTGCTGGCTCGACGACGATATTTCCGAAAATCCCCGATATCTTTAAGGAAGCCATTTTCTTCTTCCGCCCGGGGCTCAGCGCTACGCCATTGTTTGCTAAAAACCAAGATCAAATCGCCCAAGTTCCAGACCCGCTCGCGGCTAACGCCGGGCTGTCGTTTGCGCTTCATGTCGGGTTCCGCGAAATTTTCTTTTTGGGTGTCGACGTCGGGTCCCCCTTCAAGAACCGCGGCCATGCCAAAGGAAGCGTATATGAACGCCGCGACGGAGAGCCGATTACCAATCTGGATTTAGCGGTTCCCGGCAACTTCGGCGGCACGGCCTGGACGACCCCGGTATTGCAATGGTCAAAGGAAAACATCGAGAAATTGATCGCCTTTAGGCGCGGACGGGTATTCTATAACTTAGGGACCGGTGCATTGATAAAGGGTGCAACTCCGCTACACCCGAAAGCAGCCAAAGTTCGAGAACTCGGCACGAAGAAATCGGAGTTGCTTGAAGGGATTGTCGATTCCTGTCCGATATACACTGATGCTGACTTCGAAGAAGCCTGGGAAAAAGCCGCCGTTATTGACCGGTTACCCGAGTTTTGCGAGGACCTAAAAGCAATCCTCCGCGAAGAGGAAGACTTTGAGAATTTTGGGTACATCAGTAAGACCATGGAAATTCTCAAACCGACCCACGTTGACGATGCCATCGGCATGCTTCTGCGCGGCACTGTTTTCACGGCAATTACGGCATTTGAGTTTTATGCGAACCGGGCAGTCGACGATGAAGAGCGGCGGACAATGTTCGATATTTTCCGTCAAGAATACTGCGATATGCTTGATCGCCTCCGAGACCGGGCGATTGAGGTATTTTCCGGCCTTGAGGAAGGCGATCCCTGGGACGACGAATTCGTTGTTTAAACCGTTAGGAACCAACTCAATCGACGCCCATGTCTGATACCGCCAATATCCAATTCCTGTGGTCCAGCATTGAAACCGCCGAGGCCGAAGGAAATTGGCAAGCCGCATGTGATGCCTACGACATGCTGGCGCCACTGGTTGAACGAGACCCCACCTTTATTTCCCGCCGCGCCCTTGCCGTCCTACATGCTGGTGACGCACCAAGGGCCGCTACGATGACCCGCAAAGCCGCACGTATGGACCCCGACAACACACACGTATTGTTGCAGTTGGGGAAGATTTACATTGCCCAAAACCGCCACGCGGAAGCGGAAAAGACGTTCCGGAAACTGTTGACGGTAGACCCTGACCACGTCGAAGGATTGCGGCGTCTCGCACAAGCCATTCAAGTCGAGGAGAGTGGCCGCCCCGAAGCCGAAGATCTTCTCAACCGGGCGGTCGGACTGGAACCCGAAAACATCGCAGTTTGGCAACAACTCGGCGCTATCTATGGAAACGATCCCGAGCGGTATGTTGAAGCTGAAGAAGCTTTCCGGCGCGCGCTGGATATCGAACCCGAACTACCTTCCGCAATTCATAATCTTGGCCTGTTGCGACGCTTCAGAGCGGACCTAGAAGAGGCCGAGAGATTGTTGCGCAAAGCCTGTCGGCTATCGCCGGACGACTCGGGGTTCGCCTTTAGCCTCGGCAGTTGCTTGATGTACAAAGAGGAGATGGCGGAATCGCTCGAATGGTTTCGCAAATCGGCATCTCTCGACGATGCCAACATCGCGGCAAAGGTTTATACGGCGTTTGCCTTGTTCCTCCTGGGGCGCATGCGCGACGGCTGGATTGAATACGAGAAGCGCCTGAAACTGAAAGAATTGCAAGATCTCAACTACTCCCGCCCCCGGTGGGATGGGTCGCCGTTGGAGGGTAAAACCGTCCTACTGCTACGCGAGCAGGGTTACGGCGATAATCTTCAGTTTGTTCGATATGCCGAAATGGTCGCAGACAGAGGTGGCGAAGTTATTCTCTTGGCTCAAAACCCGCTGCTGCGGTTGTTTCAGTCCCTTCGCGGCATCTCCGTGGTATTGCCTGCAACTCCGGAGCCCAAGCATTTTCACCGGTTTTGCCCACTCATGAGCTTGCCGCTGCTTTTCGAGACCGATGAGACATCAGTACCGAACGATATCCCGTATGTCAGTGCCGACCCCGTCGATGTTGAGACATGGAAGCAACGCTTCGCACCCTATTCTGGACTGAGGGTCGGTGTGGCATGGCGCGGCAACCCTGGTCATATGAACGATCGGTTCCGGTCATCATCTCTGTCTGAAATCTCGCGACTGTTCGATATACCGGGCATTACCTTTTTCTCCATGGTCATGGACCGAGCGGAATTCGAATCCGAATTGCCCAACGGCGTCATCGACATCACGGACGGCTTCGGTGATTTTGCCGATACCGCCGCAGCCATGGAAAACCTCGACCTCATCATCACGGTCGATACCTCCATTTGCCACCTGGCCGGCGCGCTGGGCAGGCCTGTTTGGACGATGCTTCCAAGGGGGCCCGATTTCCGATGGGGACTGACGGGAACAGATACACCTTGGTACCCCACCATGACCCTTTATCGACAGAAGGTCCTCGGCAACTGGTCCGACGTTTATGATCAGATGGAAAAGGATCTCGGAGAAATGACCGGCAATCGCACTTGACGACCTTATACCCCGCCGCGAAGAGCTTCGATATCCGCACATACTTTGGAAACAACGGCCTCCCAGTCCTTCAACGCAGGTTGGCGATAAAGGGTGACGCTGTCGTACCAAGGTGTATCGTCACGTTCCAACATCCATCGCCAGTCCGGAACATACGGCAGTAACGCCCAACATGGCCGCCCGAGCGCGCCAGCCAGATGAACGCTCGCCGTATCAACCGACACGATAAGATCGAGGTCAGCCATGATCGCCGCCGTATCGGCAAAATCTTTGATTTGCCCACGCACATCGATCAGGCCCTCCGGCCCATCGGCTTCATCACCGACATCAAGGTTGAAAATGCGCACACCGTCCAACTCCAGAATTGGCGCCAAAACACCGGGATCAACAGAGCGCTTCCAATCTTCCTTGTGCGCCGGCGAGCCGCGCCAGTTGATGCCTATTTTCAGTCCATCACCTTGCGGTATCAACGCGGCAATCTCAGGCCTCAGCTCACCCGGATGTAAATACGCGCCGCCAGACACGTCGGCCTCCTTCGCTATACCAAGGAAATGCGGCAAGCTCATCATTGGCGCGACGACGTCAACATCTCCCGGATCTTCGCCGACATCGACGAAATCGACTTCCGCATCCAATGTCGCAAGCAGCTCGCGCATTGATGGCTGGGTCTCCACCACAACTCGCCGCGCTGTCTTGGCGAGTTGAGCGAGAAACCGGCAAAATTGAATGGTGTCGCCGAAACCTTGCTCCGAGAGCACGAGAATCGCGCGTCCGTCCAAGTCACTACCATCCCATTGCGGGTGTGCCAGATCGGTTCGCGGCGACACGACGTTCGGATCAAACCGCCGTGCCTCATAATCATGGAAACCGTTTTCCCAATCGCCGCGCAACAATTTGATCATCGCCGCATTTGAGCGCGCCGGCGCGAAACCGTCAGCGAGATCGCACGCCTTGTCGAAGTGCGACAAGGCATCGTCGTATCGACCTAGTTCCTTGTAGATGGTGCCTGCTAAATTCACCGCCGTCGCATCGTCGGATGCCAGTGCCTGCGCTTTTTCCGCCGCCACTAACGCTTCGTTGAGATTTCCCAAAAGCCGTTCGGCCGTGGCCAATCCTTTCAAAGCCTCAATGAAATCCGGTTGTTTGCTTACCGCTTCGTCAAATGTCTGCCGCGCTTCGGTACCTTTACCGGCAATCAATTGCGTATTTGCAAGATTGGTTAGAAACGAAGCGTTTGCCGGATCGGCGGCAACACCGCGTTGCAAGAACGTTTGAGCCTGCTCCAAATCGCCCGTTTGCGCCATATAGCACCCGAGATCGTTATTGGCCAAGGCATGCTCGGTATCTATCGCAATAACGGACTGTAAATGTTGAACAAAACCAGTTGTATCTCCTCGCGCGCGTTGCACCCAAGCCAATCGATAATGTGCCTCAATATCGTCGGGGTCCAATCGCACGGCTTCGGACAATGCGCGCCCGGCCCGTTTTAAACGATTGCGGCTCGCATAGACGAAGCCAAGGTTTCGATGGTACTGACCATTTTCACCATTCAGTTCGACGGCGCGCTTCAAGAATCTTTCCGCCCCGGTCAAATCGCCTTTGCCGGACAAAGCGACAGCAAGACCATTGCAGGCTTCTGCGTTACCTGGATCGATTTCCAGAACACTACGGAAAACCTGCTCAGCACCGTCCAAATTGCCTTGCTCGATCGCAGCGGCACCGGTGGCCAGGGCCGACTGCACAACCTCCATGATTTGTTGTGGCGACAAATCGGGGGTCGCCGTATCTTGGTCATCAACCTCGGCCATGAAAAACTACGCCTTTCAAATCATACAGCTTGATTTCGAATCGATGTCTTGGCCCGATGTCTTGGCCCGGTGTATTGGCCCCACTCATTGGCTCAATTCATCGGTCTCATCGGTCTCAGCCATCGCCGCCAACTTCGCCATACCTTCATGAAAGGAATTCAATGTGTCGGCTTCATAGGCGATCAGCCGCCGCACACCCTTAAGCCCTTTGTAGAGGTCTTCGGACGTCACATTGGAGCGGATTTCTTCGACGATGTCGGTCGCGCTTGGGCATGCGCCAACAAAATCATCTAAATATTTGTCGAACAGCTTGATGTAATGGTCATGTTTTTCGGGAAATACGTAGGCGCACTGCAAGGCAAAATACACGCGCGCGGCCGGGGTGACGCAATCTTTCTCGGTCAACACTTCTTTATCACGCAGAATGGCCGCAATGTTGTGGACGAGGATTTTTGCGTTGGGGCCTATGTTTTCAACAACAGCGCCGTTGATGACCATCTTTTCACCGGATTTAAAATCTAGTTTGAGCGGCACGTCGGCCTACCTTTCGAACAGCGATCCATAAACACCTTGAAAACTCCGGCACCAGCCTAAGTCATTCAGACGGATATTCAATAAATACAGAAAAATAATATTGCTTTAATGAAGGCACACGGACGCCCGCCCTAAACCATTTGTTAGGGCCGGCACAACAAATCAGAAGAAGCAGGCGTGAAGGGGTCGCGAATATTCAGGCTAGGCTTCACGCCACAATGTTTACGTGCCCGTTGACCGCTTCAGCGGCTGAGCTCTTTTCTTCATGAGCGTTGGGTTTCGCATCCGCACTCGACGATTGCTCAGAAGCCGGTGGCTTCGCAGCCGTAATGGCAACCTCATCTACAGGACCATTCTTCGGCGTTTCTTCCGGCTTCTTAGCCTGCACTTGGCTAGCTTCACGCGCTTGCGCCAATGCTTGGTTCGGCCACGGAGGAGGCATATCATTTACACGCGAGGTCATTTGATTACCCTCCGTATGAGCAACCACGTTCACGAACGACCGGAGCAAGCATGTCGTTTGCGTGCCCGAACATCAATCCGTCAATGGTTGCGTTAGAGTTAAGCGCACCCTCGGCGCGATTGGCAATCGCCAATACCAAAACCCCATCCCCCGATACTTGGGCAGAATAGGTAGGGACTCTGGACATTCTAGTCATATTAAGTCTCCTTTCTGGAGCACATACACTTTTCCAATTCCCGATCCTACAGGTTTATGAATCATAATGCAATAAAAATTTCTATTTGTTTCAACGCCACAAATCCCACCCCCGCAAATGCAGAGCCGCTTGGTCTGTGGCCGCAACCACATTTTCCCTCTGGGCTGCCCCAAGCCCCCTGCCGTCCATCAAGACCGCCGCCGCTTTTGCGTCCTAGCTCCCGTTGTTCTCAGGCAAGGCGGAAAAAAAATACCGGCTTACGGGTCAAAAATTGCCGGGTCGCCCAGATTATGGCAAATGAAACAAAAGGCCGTTCAGAAAAAAACCAAATTTTTCAGCAACTTATAATCATCTCGGGAAACTGGCCCGCTGCTTGCAATACCAGCTCAGCGCAACTCGTGTTTATTGAGGACACTTAGGCCATGAATGAAATGTCGATCAAGCCAACCGCCATCGTAGATGCCCCTTCAAACAACGGCAGCAACCGTGAGAAAACCGACAAAGCCGCAGCTTTGGCGGCCCTCGCCGGCAGTTTCAAGGAATTGGTGCACCAGGTTGGCACCAACGTCGATACCGGCTTAAGCTCGATTGCCGAGCGCCGCGGAATCACCGCCGTATCCGAATCGCGCGAACCATCGCAGCAATTCGACGACAACCACGGCGAACAGCCTGATGACTACGATCATCAACAGGTGGCTCGCGGCCGTGAAGATGACCACGGTGAACGCCGCGGTGACAATGGCCGTGACGACCAAAATGATCACGAGCGGCATGCCCCGCAAGCCGGCGCCAGAGATGACCTTGGCACATCGCGAGACAATGGCGAAACAGACGTCCGCGATGACAATTTGGCGGAAAAGTCCTCGCAGTCGGACCGCCCGGCAAACGACGACCGCCGCAACGACAACCAGTCCAATGCCGGTGACGAGGCCGATTCCGACACCGCTGATACGGGACATTCGGAAAATAATGGTCAAAACAACGCCAACACCGATAGCAACCAACCTAAAAACGGTCCGCAGGTCGCTGACGTAGCCGCGGCAGCCGCCCAAGCGACCGCACCGGAAGCTGGTCTCAATGCCGCGCAAATGCTGGCGCAAAACGGTGCACAAGCCTTAAGCGATGACGCCGAGATTTCCGACACAGCCAAAATCAGCGCGTTGTCCGGTATTGCCGCCGGTGCCACATCTTCTGCCAAAGGCGCGGGCGTCCACGGCGCTGAAGCTGGTCGTCAACAACAGACCGGCACGCAGGCCCAAGTTCAGGCAAGCGCCAACGGCCAAGGTCAGAACCAGGCCGACACGGCAACCAAAGGCCAATCCAACATCCAGCAGCAGGCACAGCAAATGGCGCGCGCGTTGGGTGACAATGCCCGCATGCAAGTTAACGTCAACGTCGCCGACGAGGCAGATACCCTGACATCACGCCCGACAGCGACCCTTGCTGCCGGCGTTGCATTGGCCGCCGACGCAAAAGGCCAGACACAGGGCAATCAGCAGGGCACCACCCACGCCGCCGCACCCGGCCAGGCGCAGGCTGCGCTCACCACGCCCGGACAAACCCAGGGCGGGCAAGGCCAGGGTCAAAACGCGCAAGCCAATGCACAAGGCAATCAGGCGCAAGTCATCTCTCAGGCCGGCGCCGACGCCAAAGGTCCCGCGGCCGCTTCCAGCGGCCCCCATGCGAACGCCGGTCCGGCCTCGAGCGCGGCAGGCGGCGAAGGATCGTCAACCAGCGGGAATGTCACCGGCAGCGCCCAATCTGGGCAAACCCAACAGACCCAGCAGGCTCAGCAGGCTCAGCAAGCCGCACAGGCGCGCGGTCCGCGAAACGGTCCCAGTGCCGCCGAGCAGGTATCGGTTCGCATTACCCGTGCGATCCAGGCCGGCAACGACAAGATTTCCATCCGGCTCAATCCGGCTGAACTGGGCCGAGTCGAGGTGAAGATGGAACTCGCCCACGACGGTCGCATGACCGCTGTCGTCACCGCCGACAACAAAGATACGCTGGATCTTCTAAAGCGCGATGCGTCGCAACTGCAAAAAGCCCTGGAAGAAGGCGGCCTTGATCTCGATTCCGGCAACCTGGCCTTCAACCTTCGCGGCGAAGACGGCGAGACCGCCGACGGCGGCGACGGCAACACCGGTATGCCCGGCGACGCCGAGGAGCAGGCTGAGGTGGAAAGCGCCGATACCGAACCCGATTTGATCCTGACGCCGCAAGACGTTGTCTTGGGCGACGGCCGGATCGACGTAAAAGCCTAAGCGCGCGCGCCCTAGGAGACAGCCCATGCCCATTATCAGCAACGTCAACACCTCCACCGCCGCCGAGGGCTCGCAATCGGCGCAAGCTCAGGCGAAGCTTGATGACGATCTTAATCAGTTCCTCAATCTTCTGGTGGCGCAGTTGCAGAACCAGGACCCGCTGGACCCCTTGGATGCCAATGAATTTACGTCGCAACTGGTGCAGTTCGCCAGCGTGGAACAGCAGATCTTCCAGAACTCCAACCTGGAAAAGCTGCTGAACCTGCAGGAAACCAGCCAGATATCGCAGATGGTGGACTTCATCGGCAACCGCATCGAATTCACCAGCCAGAAGATGCCGGTAGAGAACGGAACCGCCGAATTTACCTACACCATTCCACCGGGCGTCAGAGACGCGACCATCAACATCGCCAACTCTGCCGGTTTGAATGTGTACTTCAACGACGCCGAAACCAACGCCGGCACCCATTCATTTACGTGGAACGGCCTGGACAAGAACGGCAACCAGGTGCCGGACGGCGTCTACACGCTGCTGATCAGCGCCAAAGACGCCTTCGATAAGCTGGCTGAAGTCGAATACACCGTGTTCGGCACGGTCACCGGCGCCGGCGTCGACAACGGCGAGACCGAGCTGTTCGTCGGCGACAATCTGGGCATCAACGTTGACAAGATTCTGTCGGTCAAGAAACCGGCAGAAACGACAACGAATTAGGGACGACCACACGGCGCCAACAACCGGTCGCCGATGATGAACATATTTTGAAGGATTTTTTGACCGGCAGCGGAGCTGGGCAAAGGTAAGGAGGAAGAAAATGACACTGTTTGGTTCACTGAGTTCAGGCGTTTCCGGCCTAACGGCGCAATCGAGCGCCATGGGCGCCATTTCGGATAATATCACCAACGTTTCGACGATCGGTTACAAGACCACCATCGTCAACTTCCAGACGCTGGTCACCAAACAGACGTCGACAACGCTGTATTCAGCGGGTGGTGTGCAATCGAAACCACGCACCGATACCGGCGTGCAGGGTTTGCTGCAATCTTCCACCTCGCAAACCGACATCGCCATTTCCGGTTCCGGCTATTTCGTGGTCAACGAGGCCAACACGCCGACGATCAACAACGAGTTCCTCTATTCCCGCGCCGGTTCCTTCTTCCAAGACAACGAAGGCTTTCTCCGCAACACGTCCGGGTTCTACCTCCAGGCCTGGCCGGTAACCGCCTTGGGCTCCGTCACACCGAACAACGCTTCGCTGACCATCCCCAACCAGAACGTCATTTCCACCGACTACCTGGCGACCGTGAACCTGAACCGGGTCGGCGGCACCGCGGCGGCGACGACCAACATCGCCATCGGCGCCAACCTACCTTCCAACGATTCGGCCGGGGTCACCCACAAAACCGACGTGCAGTTCTTCGATACGCTCGGCAACGCCAACACCATGAGTTACGTCTATACCAAGACCGACCGAGACAACCAGTGGGACATCACTGCCAATCCGCCGCAAGGCACCGAGGTACTGACGCTGGAAGACTCGTCGGGCAACTCGTTCAAAAGCATCGGTCAATTGGAATTCACCGCCCGTCCGGCTGACGGGGCCACGGTGGTCATCGAGGGCATTACCTACGAAATCGACTCGAATTCATCCGTAACCGAAACGGCGACCCTGAAACAAGTGGACACCAGTGCCTCGACCTCGATTGCCGGGGACGTAACAGCTCTGCTAAACAAGATCATCGCTTCGGATTCGGACTTCGACACCATCAATAACCGCGTGAAGTTGAACCCGGGCAACTCCGCCGCGCTGCTGTTCACGGAGGACGGCACGGGCCAAACCAGCCAAACCGGCATGGTCGTAAACCCGGCGGGTTTGCTGACGACATCCGGCACATTCGCCACGCGCCAAGAAACCTCGTTCACCGTGCGAAAGACCAATGGCGATTACCGCGACTACGAACAATTCACGTTTTCCTCTCCGCCCGCGCACGGCGACACACTCACCATCAACGGCAATACCTATACTTTCTCTACGGCAGAAGCCTCCGATTCGGCCGGCGCCAACACGACCGTTTCCATGACGACGACGATCGGCAGCGCGTCGCTTGGCAACCTGACATTCAGCACGACCACCATCAACTCCACTGGCACGCCGTTCACCAACTTCCAGCCCGGCGACATCATCACCCTGGGTGGCGTGACCAACAACGGCACGCCATTCACCATCGCATCCGTCAACGCAACGGGGTCGAAAATTGAAATCGGCACTGCCGTAACCACGACAAGTACGACCGATGTCGCTGTTGGCGACGCGACTGCCATCGTCTTGCATGACATCCTGACCGATCTGGAGAACGCCATCGAAGGCCAGGACGCGAACTTCGCTGCGGGCGCCAACACGGTGCGGACCCGTACCGCCAACCGCGATGCAACGACCGTCGCCGTCAACAGCTCCAACACGCTGGTTCTCAGCAACCTATCGTCGGCCTACACCGTCCAGGCCAGTTCAGCTGCGCTGCGCGCCAAGATATCGGAACCCGATTCCGGCACCCAATACGCAGCACTGGAGACAACTGCTTTCACCATCGATAAATCCAACGCGATCATTTTCAATTCCGACGGCATTCCGACAACGTTCAACGTAGCCGAAGTGGAAATCCTCGGGTTCGAGAACGGTGCCTTCGATATGGATGATGATCCGAGCCGGACTGAACAAATCACTCTTGATCTGGGCACGGTCAATGAATCCAACGGCATGACCCAGTTCGGCGCTGAGTTCACGCCGGTGTTCATCACCACAGACGGCTCGCAGTTCGGCACCTTTGCCGGCGTCACGGTCGATGCAAAGGGGCTAGTCACGGCGCTGTTCGATAACGGCGAAACGCGGCCGGTGTACAAAATCCCGATTGCCACCTTCGTTAACGTCAACGCGCTCGACAACCGAACAGGTAACGTCTGGAATGCGACCCAGGCATCGGGCGACGCGACGCTCCGCGAGGCCGACAACGGCCCCGCCGGCCAGGTGGTTCAATCCTCGCTAGAGCAATCCACGGTCGATATCGGTGAGGAATTCACCAAGATGATCGTCGTGCAGCGCGCCTTCTCCGCATCGGCGAAAATCATCTCCACAGCGGATGAAATGCTTGAGGAACTACTGAGAACGAAACGCTAGACGGTTCCACAACGCACCGTCCCAAACAGGGGCCCGGCATCGGTTCAATCCGATGCCGGGCCTCGGTCTTTGCATTCAGGTTATGCAGCAGACCCTTCGGCAGCAAATTCGCGAAGTTCAACTGCGATTTCGGAAAACACCGGCGCCCAATTACCAATTTCGGGTTGGCGGAACAGGCGCATGGATGGATACCAGAGGCAACGGTCTCCCTCCAATAGCCAACGCCACTCGGGGATATACGGGATCATGTTCCACACCGGCACGCCCAACGCACCGGCCATGTGCGCCGAAGCATTGCTGGTCTGGACGACGAGATCCAGACACGCAACTTGCGCAAATTGATCGTCCGGATCAGCAATCGCATCGAGATCGTCCCAATGGTGAATTTTCACGCCGCTGGCAGCTTCCATTGTCGCCAGATCGTCGGCGACATCACCGTATTGCAGATTGATGAAATGCACGCCGGGTGTCTGCAGCAACTCAGGCATGAAATCCAACGGTGCCGATTTCCGGCTACGGATGCGCAATGTCATCCCGCCGCGCCATGCGATACCGATTTTCAGCCCAGGCCCAAGCGCGTCCAGCCGGGAGCGCCATTTCGCAAGCTTGTCCGGGTCAGGCACAAATCTCGGCAGAGGGTCATGAAAATCATCGGCAGTGTTGCGAAAAAATCCGGGAAGGTCACCGCAACAGACTTGTTCATCAAATCTTGGCACCTGCAGCGAGACTCCTTCGACTTCCGACTTCTCGGTCGGCACGACCGTCACATCTGGAAATGTCCGAGAGAAAAGTGGTGCCAGGCGCCAATCACAGACATAGACACATAGGTCCGGCTCGGCCCGCGCCAGCAGGTGCGGCAAGCAAGTTGCGAACATGATTTCATCGCCCAGTCCCTGTTCTGGCCAAACCAGCAACCGCTTGCCTTTTAGGCTATCTCCTTGCCAGAGCGGCATATCGACACGCGAAGTCGCCGGAGGAACCTTTGCGATATCCCATCGGGATGCATATTCCCGCCATCCCTCCTGGTAACACCCTTGTGCGAGACAAATACAAGACAGCACCCAGTGAGCTTCCGGATGCGCCGGATAGCGCGCCACGATGTCACGGATTTCCGCCTCCGCGGTTTCAATATCGCCCAGATAAAACCTCACCTGTGCGCGCTTGGTGCCGATGAGAGGACTACCGGGTTTCATATCCATAGCCACGTCAAACGCCTCGAGCGCTTCGTCCAATCGATACAGATCTACCAGCAAATCACCCAACCCGATTTGTGCGTCCAGATATTTTGGATTGATCGCCAGACCGCGACGAATTTCCGCCAATGCCTCATCAAAGCGCGTCAATTGGCGGTAGGCCTCGCCCAAATAAATATGCGCCTGCGGATAACCCGGCTCGGCGGCAACGGCTTGCTCCAGGATGGGCAATGCTTCCTCGGGCCGGTCTTGCGCCAGAATTGCCGATCCGTAACTCGACAGCACCACCTCATGATCAGCCGCGTCATCAATAATGCTGGCGTAAATTTCCTCCGCCGCCTCCCAGTCGCTGGCGCGGTGATGTTCGAGGGCGCGACGAAGCGGCTCGGTCAAGTGTTTCGGCAGGGGTTTCACGGCTGAGACAAACCTTGGATTCAATGATTTGATATCGGGCGAAGAACGTTACCACCCCCCCTACCCGCCGTAAATGAACCTGGAATAAACCAGGAATGAACATGGCGGAAAACATGGTTACCAAGCTTTAACCTTACTTTTTAGGCATTCCTTAACAGGCTTCCGTTAGCGTGCAAGTGAACTCGATCCGAACCCGAGGGAAGTCAATTAACAATTACCATGAGACAACAACATACGGATCTGTCATCGGCCCCAGAGGCCCAACGAGAAGCCTTGACGGTGGTGCCGAAATCCATCGCCGGCCCAACAGGTGCGCCGCTATCGCGCCGTGACTTGCCGCCGCCCGGCACCAAGCGTTGGGTGGTGCGACGCAAGGCAGAGGTCGTCGCCGGGGTTCGTGGCGGGTTGATCAGCCTCGACGAAGCGTTGAAACGTTACGATTTGACGATCGATGAGTTCCGATCCTGGCAACGCTTGCTCGAAAGCCATGGCATGGAGGGCTTGCGCGCCACGCGCCTGAAAAAATATCGCCAAGCCTAGGCTTGATCGCCGATAGGCAATTTTTGCCCACTGTTAACCTCTTCTTCAGACTCCAAACCTTACCATCGAAGCGTGGATAAGGACGGGTAGCGCCGCGCGGGATACGTAGCGCCGCCAAGTGGAGATTTTCTCCGCGGCAATGGGTTAAAAAACGGGGTTCGACGTGGAAACAATCGCACAAGCTCTCAGAAATCTTGGGCCCATGAGGCTCGCCATCTTCGGCGGCGTCATGATTGCAATGGTGGTGGGCTTCATTCTTGTCATCGGCAAGATATCAACGCCCGCCATGCAGCGCCTGTATGGTGAACTCGATTCCGGCGACTCAAACAAAATTGTCAGTCAGCTGGGATCCATGGGTGTACCCTATGAATCGAGAAAGGGTGGCTCTGAAATCTGGGTCTCCGCCAACGAAGCCAACCGTGTCCTGCTGACGCTTGCCGATCTGGGCCTGCCGGGCGGCGGCAAAATCGGCTACGAGATTTTCGATGACAAAGAAGCGCTCGGCACCACCAATTTCATGCAAAATGTAAATTTGGTTCGCGCCTTGGAAGGCGAGCTATCCACAACCATTCAAACCATCGCGACCGTCAAATCCGCGCGCGTGCATCTGGTGATGCCGAAACGCGAACTGTTCAGCCGTGAAAAACAAGAACCCAGTGCATCCGTGGTGCTCTCCATGCGCGGCGCCAAACGGCTCAACAATGAGCAAGTCAACGCCATCCAGCACTTGGTTGCCACCGCAGTCCCCGGTTTGACCCCGAACCGGATTTCTGTCGTCGACAACAAAGGTAAACTGCTGGCCGGCGCTTTCGATGACCAAGATTCTACTGCGGCCATCGCGCTCAAGGCCGACCAGCGCCGCCGTTCGCTGGAAGGACGCATGGCGCGGACCATTGAGGAACTGTTGGAGAAAACCGCTGGTTTCGGCAAGGTGCGCGCGGAAGTCAACGTGGAGATGGACTTCGATCGCATCTCCACCCAGGAAGAATCTTACGATCCGGACGGACAGGTTGTCCGCTCCACGCAAACCGTCGAACAAACCGCATCCACCAAGGATGCCGAAGGCCAGCCACCGGTATCTGTCGGCACCAACTTGCCCGACCCCAATCTGCAATCGGGCGAAAATGCCTCCAGTCAGGCCGCCGAGACCCGCACGGAAGAGACGGTCAACTTCGAGATATCAAAAACCGTAAAAAATCACGTTCGCGAGGCCGGTGTGATCAAGCGTATGTCCGTTGCTGTACTGGTCGACGGCAAGCGCGTCGAAGACGACAACGGCGACATGCAGTATCAAACCCGCGCCGACGAGGAAATGGAACTGCTGGCGACCTTGGTTCGCGGCGCTATCGGCTTCAATGCCGATCGCGGTGACACCGTCGAAGTCATCAACATGGAATTCGCCGAGTTTGTGCCGCCGGAAGAGCCGATCGATCTGTGGATATTCGGCCTGACCAAAAACGACGTCTTCCAGTTCGCGGAATTGCTGGTGATCATCATTGTGGTTCTGCTGGTGCTGTTGCTCGTGGTCCGGCCGTTGATTTCCCGCGCCTTGGAAAGCATTCCCTCGGCCCAGGCCATGGGCGAGCAATTGCTGGCCGATCACACCGCCGGCCGACCGGCCCTGGCCGGTCCCGGCGACGCCGGCGTACCCGCGCCCTCCGAAATGGGGCCGGAGGAAGAGCACTTCGAGGAGCTCATCGATATCGATCGTGTGGAAGGTCGCGTGAAGGCATCATCCGTGAAGAAAGTCGGCGAGATTGTCGACAAGCACCCGGAAGAGGCGCTTTCCATCTTACGTGCCTGGATGTATCAGGAATCCTAACGCCAATAGCGAGACGGAACACAGACCATGGCCCGTGTAAAAGACGATTATCGATCACTCGCCGGCATGCAGAAGGCCGCAATCTTTATGCTGGGCATTGGTCAGCAGCATTCATCGCAGTTGTTCGAAAAGATGGACGACGAGGAGATTCGAGAACTGTCTCAGGCAATGGCGTCGCTGGGTTCGATCAACTCGAGCATGGTGGAACGCTTGTTCGTCGAGTTCGCCGACCAGCTGTCATCGGCCGGCGGGCTCGTGGGTTCGGTATCGTCGACCGAGCGCTTGCTGATGGGCGCGCTGCCCGAAGACCGCGTCAACCAGATCATGGAAGAAATGCGCGGCCCCGCGGGCCGTACCATGTGGGACAAGCTGGGCAACGTGAACGAGGCCGTGCTG
>JAERTE010000032.1 GCA_016845145.1 Rhodospirillaceae bacterium | reverse complement strand
GCCTGGTTGCTGCAGCGCCGCCCAGGCTTGTTCGCCGTCACTTACGGCGGTCACGTGGTAGCCCCACTTGGCCAGCACCGCCTGGAGCATGGTGCGGGAGGTCATGTCGTCTTCAGCGATCAATATTTTCATTGAGAACCTCGTTCTTCGGGTTATGGGTTGCTTGTTGCTCATTTCCGGCTGCCGGCTGCTTGTCTTCTGTTGCGGGGTGCCGGCGGTGAGGTCGCCAAGAAAATCGCGCAGCCGGTCCGTGATCCGCAAGAGCAGATCCGCCGGGCAGGTGTGCCTTTCCAGATAACGCTCCAGCAGGCTTTCCAGCTCGTGGACCACGTCGGCCACTTCGGTCAACCCGCATAGGCCGGCATCGCCCTTGATGGAGTGCAGGGTGCGTTTAATTTCAGCCTCAGAGGCCGCGTCGTCCGGCACTGACTCCAGCCGCAGCGCGGCCTGTTCCAGGCGTTCCGCATATTCACCCCACTGATAAACGATATCCCGGACGATTGTGCCGTCCACCATATCAGCGTCGAACCCGCGGGAGGAATCACCGAGCCGCGTGATCCATTGTTTGGTTTCCTGGGATAGGCTGTCAGCGCTCATGGTGTTGTCCCCTTTTCAACGTGTTGTAAAGATGACGCGGCTCCAGGGCCGGCATCCGCCGGCAGTCCGGCCAACCCCTGGTCCCCCAGTATCAGGGCCACGCTGCCGTCACCCATGACGGCGGCCTCTTCGATCAGGCCGTTGTGCGACCCCAGGCCGTCGATGGGTTTGACCACGACCTTTTGCACGCCGACGATTTCCGCCACGGAAAGAGCAACGGTCCTGCCGCCGATATCTAACAGCACCAGGGTCGCCTCGTCCGACGAAGGCGCATACTCTGCAGTGCAAGCCGCACCAGCGCCCCGGACGGCGGCATCGAGATCCAGTACCGGGTGCAGGCCATCCCTGCGATTGACCACGCGGCCCCGGCCCTTGACCGTGGTTGTCCCGGCCGGGCCGGCAACGAACGCTTCCAGCACCGCCTTGAGGGGCAGCACATAGATACTGCCATCCCTGCCGCGGACCAGATAGCCATCGATGATTTTGGTGCTGACGTTTTTGGGCAGCCCAATGGTAAAAACGCTGCCCCGGCCGGGCGTGCTGTCCACCGTGATGCGGCCGCCGGCCGCGTCAATGGCCTGCCTGACCACATCCATGCCCACGCCGCGACCGGATATGTCCGTGACTTCCGCGGCGGTGGACACCCCGCTGGTGAACAGCAGGCGGATAATGTCGTCTTCGGTCAGGGGCCGGCCGGCGGATGTCAGGCCCATCTCCACCGCCTTTGCGGTCAGGGCGTCACGGTCGAGCCCACGCCCGTCATCCGCGATGGTCAGCCGGATATCATTTTCCTTTTCGGTCAGCTCGATGTGAATCGCGCCTTCCGCCGGCTTGCCGGACTGTTCCCGTTCTTCAGGCGGCTCGATGCCGTGGTCGGCGGCATTTCGGACCATGTGCACCAGGGGCGCGTCCAGCAGCTCGGCATAGTTTTTGTCGATGCGCATCGCTTCGCCGGTGCAGTGGACCCGGATCTGTTTGCCGGATTGTGCGGCCACATCCCGGACCAGCCGGGGGGCCTTGCCGAGCAGGGCCTTGGCCTGCACTTTGCGGGTTTCCATGATGCCGCCGCGCAGGTCGCCCGAGACCTTGCAGAACTGCTCCACCACCTGCTTCAGCTCGCGGTAGGGCCCGGTGCCGCTGGTCTGGCGCAGACAGTAGCGCAGCATCTCCTCGATGCCGATCAGCTCGCCCACGTGGTCCAGGAACGCATCCAGGCTGCTTTCGGCAATGCGCAGGGTCTTGGCGGCATTGGATTGTTTCCTGGTTTCCGCAGCCGGCGGCGGTTCCCGGGCGGTTTCCACGGCAGCCGTGTCCGGCTGGGGTAACTTCATTGCGATGTTCAGCAGCATCTCCCGGGCCCGGTTGTCAATTCCAATGGGAGATTTCCTGAAGGTGTCGAAAATCTCCCGGGCTTGGGTCATCAGCGCCAGGGTTTCCGAGTCGCTGTCCGGGGCTGAGATGGCGCCCAGGGCCCGTTCGATTTCCTTGAGCTGCGTGTCGGAGGCGACATCGTCGAACGGTGCTTCAAGAAGGGTGGCAAGGGTTCCCTGCCCGCCCCGGGGTCTGGCTTCCTCTGCGCATTCCGGCGGGGACCCGCCGGACACATCCGCCGTGTCGGTGAGCCGGAGGGCCTCGTCAAGAAGGCTTTTCAGTTCATCCGGCAGATGGGCCCGGGCAGCCTGTATGCTGCGCCGGACGGAAACCAGGGACGGCGGCGGTTCTTCGCCTTTCAGCGCCTGGTCCAGCCCTTTGAGAACCGCGTCGAGGACCGCCGGGGCTGCGAGCTCGGGCCGGTCCGCCCTCACATTTTCCAGCATCTGCCGGAGCAGGTCCAACCCGGGCAAAAGAGCGTCGACCACGCGCCCGGAACCGGCAATGAGGCCCTTCCGGACCGCATCCAGCAGATCTTCCATGCGGTGGGCCAGGGTTTTGACGTTCATCAAACCGAAAAAAGCGGAATTGCCTTTCAAAGAGTGGGCGGCCCTGAAAATGGCCGCCATGAGATCGGTGTTCCCGGGATCGGCCTCCAGTTCCACAATGGCGCTTTCCGCTTCGGCCAGGCTGTCCATGGACTCCTCGATAAAGCCTGCAAAAACCTCTCTGTCCATATCGTTTTCAGGTGCGTTCATGTCCGCTCGCCCTCCGGTTTCATGCCCCGCAGCTCGGCCAGTTTGCGCTTCCAGTGCGCCAGGTAAGCCACAGCCGCGGCCACCGCTTCGTCCAGCTCCGCAAGATCGCCCAGGGGCTTGAAAATGCAGGTGTCCGCGTTGTTGCGCAAACAGGCCAGCGCGTTTTCCAGAGTGACATACCCGGTGATGATGATTACTCGGGTCATGGGGTATTCCCGGCGGATGCGTCGCAGCAGCTCGATCCCGTTCATCTCCGGCATCATGATGTCGGAAATCACCACCTGCCGGGGAGTGACGGCCAGATTTTCCAGGGCCGCGCGCCCGTTTTCCGCCGTATCCACATCATATCCCTTAAGGCGGTAATGCCGCGACAGGGAACTGCGGATGGCGGCCTCGTCGTCCACGATCAATATACTTGCCGTCATCAATCCGTCTCCTTTGTGGTGTTGTCCGTTCCGGCAGGCGGCCCGGTGCGTGCGTTGCCGGCGCCGGGCACGGGCAGACAGACCGAGAATTCAGCCCCGCCGTCCGGATGGTTGCGGGCGGTCAGGGTACCGCCGTGGTCCTCGATGATATTGCGGCTGATGGAAAGCCCCAGGCCCGTACCCTGTCCGATCTTTTTGGTGGTAAAAAAAGGGGCGAACACCCGGCCCATCCTGTCATCCGGTAGGCCCGGCCCGGTGTCCCTGACATGGATGCGCACACCGTTTTTCGAATCACCTCCGGTCAGGGTCAGGGTCCCGCCGCCGGCCTCCTGCATGGCATCGGCCGCATTGACGAACAGGTTGATGAACACCTGCTCCAGCTCGCTGGCGTTGGCAAAGACCCCGGACAGATCATTCGACAGCCGGTTGTCCACCGTCACGTGGTATTTGATGCGGTTGGTGCACAACCTCAAGGCGGCCGCTGCGCAGTCCGCCACCCGGACGCCGTCCTGCTTGCGGCTGTCCGTCCGGCTGTAGGTTTTCAGCCCGTTTACGATGCCCTCTATCCGCTGAACACCGGATTTAATGTCTTCCAGGATGGCCGGCACTTCAGCGGCGATCAAGCGGGCCTGATCCGCCTGTTGGGCGGTCGCTCCCCCATCCAGGCAGGCCTGGACCGGTCCCCAGTTCTGTTCGAGGGTTTGGGTGCTGATCGCGATAAACGACGTAGGGTTATTGATCTCATGGGCAATGCCGGCGCTCAGGATGCCCAGAGTGGCCATCCGGTCGCTGTGAGCCAGCTGCACGGCCCGCTCCCGGGCCAGAGCCTCCATCTCTTCGGCATACCGCCTGATTTCAGCCTGGAGTCGAAGCGTCCGCCGGCCCACATCCACCCGGGCTTTCAACTCGGCATTATCGTAGGGTTTGGCAATGTAATCATCAGCTCCGGCTTCGAGCCCTCGAACAATGTCCTCGGGCGCGCCCCGGGAGGTGAGCAGGATCAGGTAGAGCGGTTCTTTGCGCTCCTGCGCCCGAAGGCGGCGGCACAGCTCGGACCCGGAAAGT
>JAERTE010000031.1 GCA_016845145.1 Rhodospirillaceae bacterium | reverse complement strand
CTGGCGATTGCGAATTCCGTCCGCTGCTGAAGGCGAAGCTGCGGTAGAATCATCGGCAATTGGAATTTCGGATTTTGATGACCGCTCGACCATCAATTGCGGACCCCAATTTTCTCGGTGCAAATCGGCAGGTCGTGACCCGAAGCGGACCTTCACAATTGCTGCCTACAACGCTCCTATGCCACCATTCTGTCGCGACCAAGCTGGAGCATCATCCGTGAACTTCCCAACTTCATCGGCTTCGCGACGGCCAAGATAACCGTCGGATTTTGCCCGGTCTATAATGTCTTCAAGCGTCGCCAGGGATAACATTTTGTGTTCACTTGCGAAAACATCGAAGTCGATAAGAACAAAAGTGCTCAGGACCTCAGCCTCGGCTTGATGTAAGGCTGCGAGGAACACCGATTCGCTGGCGCCATCCGTTGCCAGATCATCGACAAGCAATATCCGCTGTCCCGGTTCGAAACTGCCTTCAAATTGCGCTAACCGGCCAAATCCCTTGCTCTGCTTGCACACTAAGACGAGCGGCTTGTTCAGGCGGTCGGCTATCAGAGCGGCAAACGGCACGCCCGTCAATTCGCACCCCGCAATGGCGTCCAAAGAATCCAAATTTATATGTGCCGTGATGCATTCGACAGCCATTTCCACAAGCAAATCGCGGTCAACAGGCGAAGAGATCAATTTCTTACAATCAATGAATACGGGGCTGGCCCACCCGGAAGAAAAGAAGAAGGGATCGCCGTCGGTTCGTGTGTATAACGAACCACTATCAGTGATGATTCGGGCCGTTTCCGCAGCCCTGTTTTCTTGTGTTCTCATTTAGAGATCCTCCGCTTGATTAGACGCAGCTGCAAGCATAGCGCCGCCCAGGACTTCTGTTGCTTGGAAGAAATCTGAATATTCCATAGCTTCGTTGGGATTGTGACTACCCTTGTCATTGCGGACAAAGACCATACCGGATGGTACGCCGGCATTGGAAAATACAGATGAATCGTGTCCCGCACCGGACGCCATAACCTCATGAGGCACAGATTGGCTTTCACAAACAGATTGCAGCAACGCAATCATCTTTGGAGCCATGGTCGCTGGCTGGGTCAGTGCCGGTACGCCGAGATCAAACCGCACGCCTCTTTTTTCGGCGACCTGATCGCATTCCGACTGAACGAGCGCTTCAAAGGACTGCAGCGTTTTTAGGTCCTGACTGCGGTACTCCAATGCAAAGGACACTTCGCCCGGGACCCTGGACACCGCATGTTCATTGGCATTCGTTTCGACGATACCCGTAGTAACGACCAAATCTTCACCCCACTCAAGCAGCACCCGCCAATGCTCGTCGATGCGGACCATCAGATCGGCCATGGCGAGGACGGCATCGTGGCGCAGCCACCTCGGCACGGCGCCAGAATGCGCCGCCTGACCAAAACAGGTCACCCTGCGGTGGCGGTGATTGCCACGAATGCCAGTGACAACTCCAACGGGCTTGTCCCGTGCAATCAGGATGGGACCCTGCTCGATATGAAGTTCAAGCCAACAGGCCAGATGTGCGGGATCGAGCAGCGGAATACCGCTCTTCAACTTTTCAACATCCGCCCCAGTGGACCGCATGCAATCCTCAAGGGTTTTCTTGCCGTCGCGGTGCGGGGAATTGAAGTCGTCTGTCGTGAGCTTTCCAAATAATGCCCGTGATCCGAAGTAACACGGCCCGCCGAACCATGCGCTTTCCTCGCCCCGCAACGCGTATACTTCCATCGAGCGTTGGCGATTTCCTGCTTCTTTTGCAGCGATCAACACGGCCAGGCCAGCGATAACACCGGCGGCACCATCGTAGTTCCCCCCCTCAGGGACGCTATCGAGATGCGAGCCTGTGGCCACGGCCGCTAATTCAGGATTGTCGCCCGATAACCGTATAATGAGATTTCGGGCGGCGTCCCATTCGACATCAAACCCCGCTTCCAGGGCATAGGATTCGAGGAGTTCGAATGCAGCGGTTTCGCTGGCACCATACGTTTCTCTCGATACGCCAACACCATCGAAAGATGCTTCTTGAAGCCGCGAAAGAATATCGATGGATAACTGCCGAACCGGGTCGGACAAAGAGAAGTTGGGTAGGATATCCTGCCCATTGAGGGATGGCGACTGATCCATGTGCTGCCTCCAAAAAAAAAAGACGGCGCCAACCGGGTCGGCGCCACTCCTAATTTGGAAGCAGCCATTTTTAACCGAATTTAACTTAGTGGGCAAGTGCGGCGTCGGTTCCTGGCTATTTCCCCTGTGTGCGGCGACGGTGATTTCCTTCCAGTCCTGAAGGCACAGCTGTTGTGATTTTGACGGCAACTGATTTTTCTGAATTTATTGACCGCTCGACCTTCAGCTTCGGACCAATTCATCGACGCATCAATATGCGTGCTTCTGACCCAACTCGGTCATACAGAAGCTGGTAACGTGAAGAAGAATGTACTGCCGTTGCCTGGCTCGCTTTCCACCCAAATGCGCCCGCCATGGCGTTCGACAATCTTCTTGCACTGGGCCAAGCCGATTCCTGTGCCCTCGTACCCCATGTTCTCATGAACACGTTCGAATACACCAAAAATTTTCTCAAAGTATATCGGCTCGATCCCAATGCCGTTGTCCGACAATGAAAAGCGTAGAAACTCACCATCCTCCCTGGAGGATATCTGCAATTTAGGCGGTCGATCTTTCGCACGGTATTTTAAGGAATTGCCAATGAGGTTTTGGACCAAGCGGATCAACTGGCTTCTATCGCCGGTAACCTCGCTAAGGTCGCTGATATCAATACTCGCGCCGCTTTCCGCGATTTCAGTTTGGAGCATGTTGAGACAAAGCCCACAGACTTCGGTCATATCCACGGAGGCAAAGGACTCATTATTGGTAGAAAGGCGAGAGTACTCCAACAAATCGGTGATTAAGGAACTCATCTGCCTGCCGCCCTCTTCGGCCAGTTCGACATATTCCAGGGCGTCGGGGCTTATGGTGTCGGCATACTTTAATTTCATCAACCCCAAGAAACCCGTAACCGAATTCAGGGGAGCTTGAAGATCATGGGAAATAGCGGAGGCAAATTGCTCCAGGTCCTCGTTCGAACGCTTTAGCTTTTCTTCGAAGTTTTTGCGTTCAGTATTGTCCCGGAACGCAACCACAGAGCCCATGGTCTTGCCGTTTTCAACGAGTGGGCTGCACACATAATCAACAGGAAAGGATGTCCCGTCCTTACGCCAGAAGACCTCGTCGGTTATGTGACGTGATTTGCCATCATTGATCGCAAGGCTGACAGGGCAGTCCTTTGCCGGATAGGGGGAGCCATCGGCCTTGGCATAGTGGAATAGAGCGTGTTGATCGAGCCCAACGATCTCATTTGAATCGTATCCGAGCATTGCCAACGCGGCCGGATTGATGAAGGTGCAATGACCATCATGGTCGGTGCCATATATCCCCTCGGCTGCGGATTTGATAATTAGCTCCAGGCGCTTGTTCAAGCGTTTGACTTCTAACTGGTGAATGTGCCTGACTGTAATGTCGCGAACGATCCCAATCGTGTGCCACTCGTCCCTGATTTTGACGGCAGACAAGGACAGCTCCACCGGAAATTGGCTTCCGCTTTTTCGTACCGCTGTTTCTTCAACAGTCCTGCCGAAAAGCTGGCCTTTGCCCGTATGCCGGAAACGCGCATAGCCCGCCTCGAAGGCCGGGAATTGATCTTTCGGCACGCAAAGTCTGTGGAACTCCCGCCCATATATTTCGTCTCTTTGAAAGCCGAACATTTTCTCTGCAGCTTGGTTCCAAAATGAGACCTTGGCATCACTGTCGAGCATGATCACCGCATCGCTTGCCGCATCAGCCATGGAGCGAAATTTCTCTTCGCTTTCCTTGAGCGATAAGTTTATGTCGAAAACGTGGCGCGCCTGTTCACGGGCGGTTTGTGCGAGCTTGAGAGATAAGCTCAGCGCCGCCGCCAATAGCAGCCCGAACACAAGAAGAAGGTGGTGCGCAAGACTGTGGGTGATGGCCCCCTCATCGCCTCTATGAGAGACATCTGTTTCTATGGCTTGCCACAAGGCGATAGTCAGTGTCATCACTCCGATGGCGATTGCGCCTGGTGACCACTTTGGGAAGCGCCTCTTTCTCCTATCCTCATTGATCCAAGCCAAAGCCATCACGGCGATGCCAAGATCCATAAAACCAGTCGCGGTATGTACCGCCATTCGGGTTAGATGTCCCCAACCGTAGGCCGTTTCAAGTCGGACCACATAACCCGTGAATGCAACTGTCCCGAGACCTAGAATCAATGCCCCTAGAATCCCACCCGCTTGGCCAACTAGTGGATTGATTCCAACGTTTGGAACCCTCGTTTTCTTGCGGCGATAATTTTATCTGGATCGGCCTTCCAAATGAATGGCTTGGCCTCTGCTTGGTTATGCTCTTTGACGAACCGGTTGATGGTGGCTTGAAGATCGACGACAGAAACGAAGACGCCATATTTGAGGCGACGACGCGTCAACTTGGCAAAGAACCCTTCGACGGCATTGAGCCAGGAGCACGATGTCGGCGTAAAATGGAATGTCCACCTTGGATGGCGGGCCAGCCACTGACGGACTTTTTCATGTTTGTGCGCAGCGTAGTTATCGACAATGGCGTGGATCAACTTTCCCGGTGGGACGGCACGCTCAATCCGGTTGAGAAAGCGAATGAACTCTTGGTGGCGATGGCGCTGCATGTTTTGACCAATCACGGTTCCGTCGAGAACATTCAACGCCGCGAACAGGGTGGTTGTGCCGTTGCGCTTGTAATCATGGGTCATGGTGGCGCCGCGACCCTTTTTCATCGGCAAGCCGGGCTGGGTCCGGTCGAGGGCTTGTATCTGGGACTTCTCATCGATCGAGAGCACCACGGCATGAGCTGGCGGCGAGACATAAAGGCCGACGATATCCTCCAGTTTCTCAACAAAAGCCGGATCGTTCGACAGCTTGAACGCCCGCCAACGATGCGGCGCGAGGCCGTGAGCCTTCCAAATCGCCTGCACCGTGGAGGCCGCCACACCGGCGACCTTGGCCATGGCACGAACCGTCCAATGGGTCGCTTCATGCGGTGGCGGCGTTTGCGTCAATCGGACAATCTCCGACACGAGCTCGGGCGGAACCGGCGCCTTTCCGGGAGGGCGGGTCTTATCATACAGAAGACCGTTGACGCCCTCGGACATAAACCGCTCCTGCCAGCGCCAAACGCAAGTCTTCGACTTGCTGGTTTGAGCCATGATCGACATGGTTCCCAAACCGTCGGCAGTCAAAAGGATAATATGAGCCCGCCAGACATGCTTCTGCGGACGCTTCGGATCCCGGACAATCGCTTCGAGACGCCGACGGTCTTCGGGAGTGACGGTAATGGATATTCCTGTGCGCATCCATAAGACTCGCACAAATACACGATCAAAGGAATCCCCCGAAGGACTCTTTTGTGTCGTTCAATCCACTAGGTCTGTTTCTACGGACCGAGCCAACATCACCAAGGCTAAGCCGGTGAGCAGGAAGCACAATGCTGTGTTGGGAGCCATACGGCCCGGATGCGACGTTTGTGTGGTAACGTAGTGCTCCATGAACAGTTGGTCGATGCCAAGATCCAGCCCGCCCACATATTCTATCAGTGTCAATCCTCCGACCAGGCCGACAACAATGCCGGAGACTCTGGCGATACGGAGCTGACCGAAAAACAGCGTCATGACACCAAGCCCAGATAGGAAGAAGCCCAGCGCCGTGTTGTACTGCATCGGCACGAAGGTTGGTGACACCTGGATCAGCAGGGTGTTGTGGCTGTACCAGCCGACGAGAACCACTGCCCCAAGGATCGAGGACAGGGCGCCGGTTGCGACAACAATGACACGAGATATTTGATTCAAGAGCACTCTCACAACCCTGGGGCAATCCTGAGATTAGAAAAACTGTATACAAGGAACAACATCCGAATGAAGGGTGTTCTTCGCAAACGTCACATGAAGCCCAAAAGCAAGGAACGTTACAGGCCGAGTTCGCTTGGGTTAAGATGGCGTTTGTCAGCTCATGTTAAGGGTTGTCGGACACCTGCCGTTGCGAGGTGGCTGCGACGGGCACGTTTTGGCAGGTGTCGGACAAGCCTCAGTGGAGGAAATCGCGGGCCGGTTTCGCCGGGTGTTGAAGGCGGATTTGGCTATGGGGTTTTGACGGTTTGGCGATGGCGTTGCCGTGCCATATCGACGTCTCGGTGTTGACCATGGTCTCCGTGGTGACGGGCCGGAGACGATTTTCCGCGGTGCCCGTCGGGTCTGTCGGCGGCGGCTTCCATATAACAGGGAGCCCCTGATTACGCCGAGACAAAGGGATGCCTTCGGCGGTCGGAACCGGCTGATTTATTGCTTGCCTGTTCATGCGGATACTCTCCCGGCGGCGAATAACGGCGGTGCGCGAGGTGCGTGGCCCGGCTCGAAGGTCTCGATGACGACCATGGTGCCGCCGCAATGGGGACAGGGATGCGATGGTGCGAGCGTCCCTTCTTCATCCGAGTTGTTCTCGGCATTCTCCTTCGGCGGCGGGACATGGAGCAGTTCTCTTGCTCTCTGTAGGTTGCCGGCGCGTCTCGAGTTGGCGAACAATCCATAATGGCGGATTCGGTGGAAGCCATGCGGCAGGACGTGGGTGAGAAAGCGCCGGATGAACTCATCCGTTGCCAGGGTCATGGTCTTGTGGCGGGTACGGCCCTTGGCGCGATAGTCCTTCCATCTGAAGCTGACACCGTTGCCGTCGAATTTGATCAGCCGGCTGTTGGAAATGGCGACGCGGTGGGTGTAGCGGCTGAGATAGGCGAGCACGGCTTCGGGTCCGGCGAAGGGTCGCTTGGCATAAACCACCCATTCGACCTTGCGGGTTGGCGCCAGGTGTTCATGGAAGGCGGCCTCGTCACTGAGATGTCGGAGCTTGCCGAAGAAGTCGAGCCGTCCGGCTTTGTGTGCGGCGTTCAGTCTCTCCAGAAACAACCGGCGGAACAGTCTCGACAGCACCCGCACGGGCAGGAAGAAGCCGGGCCGGCAGTTGATCCAGTCGTTGCCATCCAGAGAGATGCCGCCACCCGGCACGATGCAATGCACATGCGGATGATGCGTCAAGGCCGAGCCCCAGGTATGCAAGACGGCGGTGACGGCGATGTTGGCACCAAGGTGCCTCGGATCGGCGGCGATGGTGATCAGCGTCTCGGCGGCAGCCCTGAACAGGATGGCGTAGACCGCTGCCTTGTTCTGGTAGGCAATCGAGTTGACCTCCACCGGTAAGGTGAACACCACATGGTAATACTCGACCGGCAACAGATCAGCCTGACGCGCCGCCAGCCAATCGAGCGCCGCGCTTCCCTGGCACTTGGGACAATGCCGGTTGCGGCACGAGTTGTAGGCGATGCGGATATGGCCGCATTCGTTGCAAGCCTCCACGTGGCCGCCGAGCGTCGACGTGCGGCAGCGCTCGATGGCACTCATCACCTTCAACTGGCCGAGGCTAATGTGCCCGGCATTGGCTCTGCGCCAGACAGCACCATGGGCGCGGAAGATATCCGCGACCTCCAAACTGTTGCGGGGCATGACGCCCCAGGATCAGGCGGGCGGCGGGCTCAGATGTTCCAGCGGGCTTTTGACAGCCTTGAGCATGCGGCTATCGACGCGGCTGTATCGCGCCGTGGTGTCGAGCTTGGCGTGGCCGAGCAGCACCTGGATCACCCGGATATCGACCTGCTGCTCCAACAGATGCGTGGCGAAGCAGTGACGAAGTGTATGCAGGTTCATCGGCTTGTCGATGCCGGCCGCTTCCCTGGCCGCGTGGAAGGCCCGGTTCAGTTGCCGCGTGGTCAGGTGATTGACCGGGTTCTGGCCGGGGAACAGCCAGCCCGAAGGCAGCATGACGCCCTTGGACCGCGCTGCCTTCCACCAATTGCGCAGAACCGCAAGCAGGTCATCCGACAGCATGGCGTAGCGGTCCTTGCGGCCCTTGCCCTGTTCGACCCGGATCACCATGCGCTGGCTGTCGATGTCACTCACCTTCAGCGACACCACTTCCGAGGCGCGCAGCCCCGCCCCGTAGGCGATGCTCAAGGCGGCGCGGTACTTAGGCCCCGGCGCCGCGTCCAGCAACCGCGCAACTTCCTCCGGGCTCAGCACCACCGGAACCTTCTTCGGCTGGCGCACCGGGGTTAGGCCGACTGATGCGTCGTTCCGGTCCAGCGTCACGCCGAAGAAAAACCGTAACGCCGACACCGCCGAATTGATCGTCGTCGCCGAGCCCCCAGACGTTCGAAGGTGATGCTGATAGCGGCGCAAGTCTTCCGCTTCGGCCTGATCGGGCGAACGGCCAACAAATACCGCAAAGTCCCGAACCACGCGAAGATAATCCCGCCGGGTCTTCTCCGCGAAACCACGGATCTCCATGTCCTCGATCATGCGAAGGCGCAAAGGGCTGATGGCTTGCTCAGTCATAACAATCTCCTGTGTCGAGTGAGAAAACCTCAATCTCAACACAGGAAACGCACGCCAGGCACGACATGCCTCAAGCCAAGGACCAAGCCAAATTATCGCGGAAGCGATTTAGTCCATTGACCCGAAGCGGTCGTTTACTCAATTGGTGACGGACAGGGGATTTTCGCCATCTTCTGCACCGACTTCGCGTCACTCTCGGTAAAACGCGATAAGCGCCGAGATTTCCATGTCGGTCAACGGATTTTCCAGGGCCATCAAGCGTTCGCCGCGCACGCCTACGAACAGCCTCGCAGCGAATTCCACTGGTGCCATGGTGCGGGCCATTTCTTGCAGAGGCCAAGCCGGGCGCGGCGTCTCCAAATCGGGATTGTCATGGCAGCCGGCACAATAGCTCTGGTGCAGATTCCGGGCACGGTGTCTGGCATTCTCCCGCTTATCGGGCGGCAACAGACCAACGGCGGAAAAGGGATAGCGCGCTTTCAACCCATCGAGTTCGGAGGTCAGCGTCGCGATATCATCGTCGGCGAGCGCCATCCGCAAACGCTGGGTGAGATCTCGCGGCATCAATGGTGCGAGGCGTGGCGCGAAGGTCCGTGCCCGGCGGATGGCCAGCGGCAGGGTTGCCAAGGAACCGGCGATACGTTGCTTCAGGCCTTGCCTGTGAAGCGGCTGCAATCCCTGATCTTCAAGACGGTGCGCATCGCCCGCCATGACTATGATATCGGCGGCGAGCCGCCGCACCTCCTCGGCACCGGCGACAGCTGGGTTTACGGGCAGCGCCAGAAACAGAGCCGCGCTCCCGGCAACAACCAGGAGCGCGGCGATGTGTTTATGAACACGGCCCGACAAAACCAAGCCGTCGTCTTGGGTCAGTTCGGCAACGCCGACTGCATGGGCAGGGCCTTGTCCGCCGACCATTCGACCATCGAGCCGTCATACATCTTGGCCTGCTTGTTGCCGAGAATTTCCGACGATGTGAACCAGCCTAGCGATGCCCAGTGACCGGTGTTGCAGAAGCTGATCTGCGCGCCAGACGTGGGCACTCCGGCCAGATCGTAGAGCTTGGCCAATTCCGAGGATTTGCGGAACATGCCGCCGCCGTTCATGGTCATCCAGTTTTCCGGCAGGTTTCTCGAACCCGGAATGGTGCCGTTACGCTTGGCCTTGCCGTGGCGGTTGATGCCCAGGAACTGGTTGTGCGGCCGGTTGTCGACCAGCATGCCGCCCGAAGCCGACGCTTTCTGGACGTCGGCTTTGGTGACCAGCATGTCCTTGCGCAAGCTCGCCTTGAAGGTCTTGGCCGTCGGTTTGGAGGCGCCTTTGGCGAGCGGGTTGACCGGCTTCTTGGTTTTCGCGTCCTTTTTCTTGGTGTAAGCGTTCATGCCGCCGTTGAGGATCGACACCTTGTCATGACCCAATACCTTGAATGTCCAATAAACGCGGGTGGCCGTACCCATGTCGAGCGCCTTGCCGCCCACCGGAACGATGACCACATGATCCGAATTGCCGATGCCGAGACCACCGATCAGTTTCTCGAGCTTTGCCGTCGACGGTAGCTGCCCGACGGTGCCGGCCTTGTCCTTGATGCGCCAGCCATCCTTCAGGTAGTTCGTCCAGACCGCGCCTGGAATGTGGGCGCGCAGGAACGTCGCCTTGTTGGCGCCGCCCAGCTTGCCGCGAACGTCGAGAAACACGATGCGGGGTTTGCCCTGATTGGCCAAAACCCAGCCAACATCAACCAAAGGTGTTGCGGCCTTAGTGCCCCCCGCTGCAACGAGCAGAACGGCACCTAGCGCCAAAGCGATTAATCTGTTCATGAATTAAGTACCTCCCATCCTTTCGTGTTGGTTTGTCATTAAAGCGTGATGATCCTATCGGCTTTCAAAATGGCGTTGACCAGTTCGTCCCACGCCGCATCGTCCGGCGTCATCTTCGAGACGTCGTGGCGCGTGACGGTATGCGTATTACCGAGTTGCTGAAGCGCCGCGTCGACAGTCTCGCGATCGGGAAACAGGCCTGTGTCGAGAACCATGACAGACAAGAAAATTCTCCTCAATCCCGTTTACAGGTTTATCACCAGGTCACAGGCGGTCATGGCCTCGGCCAGGGCGTCCGCGTCGAGAAGGTTAAGATCATCGGACATCTCCGCGACCGTCGTTTCCGGCAAAATCTCCGACATCTCCAAAAGTTCGATCTGCTCCAGGTTCTCCGGCGTCTCGGCCACGGGCCCGGTCAGGAACACCAGACGCACCCGATGGTCGAAAATCGTCAGGCCCGAGGCAACGCGCATGGCTTCCGTGTGATCGCGCCGTGCCAGAACCAGGATGTCACGTTCCGCCATTGCGCCCTCCCTACAGGCTGACGACGCGCACGGCGTCGCCCATCATCATGGAGTTCTGCGTCTGAGAGCCAAGCTCGATGGGGCAGGCGCCTGAGCCAAAACGTTCCCAGGAAAGTTCACAGACGTTGGCCCAGTTGCTTCCGGACAAAATCTCGACGATATCTGTATCCGTTGCCAGGCCCGCGCCGTCATTGGTGAAAAAACAGCCCCACTTGGCTTCGGCACGGTTGAGCGCGGCCGCCAGCCCCTTGAAAACATCACGGCTTTCAGCGCTTGAGACCAGGATCATCACATCCATCAGGTTGCCCTCCGCCGTCCGAAAACGAAGCCTAATGCCAGCAAGGCGCCAGTAGCCAGCGCCCCCACCGCCAAGGAGGGAACATGCCAGTTCCGTTGCCCGGTCGGCTGGGCAGCGCGCGAGGAAGCCCGTTTATCGCCGTCAGCGGGATAGGTTACTGCATCGGCCAGCCAGGACGCGGCGGCCCATTCGGACCATCCGGCCGGGTAGACCTGGGCAGTAAGCCCAAGGCCCGCGCGTACGAGCGTGAAATAGGCCACGCCGTCATGGGTATTCTCACCATAAACGACGACAGGACCCTTGGCAGGCGCAGGTCCTGGGAATTCACCACGTGCGATGGCGGCTCGAAGCCCCAATGCCGGCAGATGATCGGCACCGGGCAAATGTCCGCCGCGTTGAGCACCCTTTGTCGCCTTGCCCCAATAGGCATCCTCTGGGCGCCCGTCGAGGACCAGCGGCGGCACGTTCTGGACAAGCCTTTGGTACAATTCAGGCCCGAAAATCACCGTCCCTTCGCGTACCGGTGCCGTGTAGACGCGCTCACGTGTCTGCGATCTCGGGATGCCGGCATCGAATGCCCCTTTCTCGGAAGCCGCTATGCGGTTCACGGGCTCGGTCAGAATGCGGACCTTGCCCTGCCCCATGACGTAGAGCAGCCCGGCAACGAAATCTCGGTCCGTAGCATCGTCGCCGACCACGAGGACCTCTTCCTCCCCGCTCAAGCCAGCAGTGCCCAACAGCCAGGCAATATCAGCAATGGCCGGCAAGCGCCTGTGCGGCCCGAAAAAGTCCTCGGCCGGCAGGCACCGAGCGCCGGCTAGGGTCTTTTCCTCGCACAATTCCGCCGAGCGGCTGTCGGCGATGATCCAATCAGACTGAATGGCGTCGGTTTTTCGCACATAGGTGAAATCACTGGCCGCCGCTTCGCCGTCCCACAAGAGCATCAGCAACACAGCACCGAAAACCAGGATGACAGGAGAACGGCAAAACGGCACGGAGTGGCCTCAGCAGCCCTGGAACCGAACTTCGCGTTCCGGTGCCGCGCCGACAACCGGTGGAGTCGGCGGGTTTTCCATGTAGTAGTCGATCAATTCAAGCACGCTCACGGACCCGAAGTCGCCGAGGTTGACGTCCGCCATCGCATCCGCCTCGACCGGTGTGCGCCAAGTGGCAAGGTCCGCCGGGCTGAGGGCGGCGAAGGGATAGGCCAAGGCCGCAATAATGAGCGAGCCAATCAGCGAAATGGTGCAAAATACGATACTGGCGCGATCCATGGGTGACTCCTCAGTCCTTCAGGAAACTGGTGTACATGGCGCCGAACGCGATGAAGAACATGGCGATATGGACGATGGTTTCGAAATCCATGAGTTCAATCTCCCCGGTAGTGTCGGATCAGCCTGCCGAGTTCGACCGACTCGCCGGTTTCTGGATGGATCACCTGCGGCGCAAAATGCGGCGCCCCGTCGCGTGTTTTCTGCATGCTATCGAGCGGCACGGCGTAGACATAGATCAGCACCGCCAGGCTCAATGCCGAGACCAGCGCCGCGAACCCTTTCGTGATGACGTCCAAGACCAATTTGGCGACTCCTTCAAAAAATGCGTTCAGTCCTTCTGGACGTAGATTTCCCAGCAACGATCCGCCTTGATCGTCTCCAGGTGGGCGGCGTCCAATTCGTCCATCAAAGGCGGGATTGCCTCCATGGAAGAGGGATTGTCCACCTTCACCTCAATAACATCGCCCGATGCCGCGTCCTTGATCGCTTTTTTGGTCATCAATTGCGGGCGCGGGCACGAATCACCAAGGCAATCCACGACCTTGGCAACCGTATAGGTGCTGCCGTCGCTCAGCGTCACTTCCCCGGCCGGCGCGGCCGGCGCATCCTCATCTTTTTTGCCAAACCCGAACAATCCCATAATTTGTTTCCTTTCCGATGCTGACCCTACCACATTACTCTGCCGGGGCGGCTTCCGCGGTCGCCGCCTCGCTCTTCACCGCCTTTTTCTTCAGTGCCGCTTCGTGGCGCGCATGCTGGGCGTCTTCCTTGCGACGGATGGCCCAATAGATTCCGGCCAGCACCAAGGTCTGCAGGATACCGAAGATGATCGCCGGAATGCCAAATTTCTCCTGCAGCGTGCCGGCGTTGGAATAGCCCAGCTGCAGGGCTTCCAGGTTCGGTTCACCGGTCATGCTTGATGCTGCCGGCGGCCAGTAGTTGGCAGACCAAGCGAGTGAGAACAGGAACATGCCGATGAAGGTGAACAGGAGGGCCCACAGCGCGCCGACATTGCCCTCGCCGGTCTTGACCCATGTGGAAACCGTACACGCACCGGCCAACACCATGCCGACGCCGAACAGGAACAGCCCCACCACCTGGTTGAGCCCGACATCGAAGTGCATGGGGTTGCCTTCGCCGAAGGTGATGAAGGTAGTGAACCCTATGGTCAGGATCATCATCGCGACCAACAGCGCCTTGGCGTTGCGGAAGGTCTTGAACAAGATGGCGTCCCGTAGCGCGGCTGTGTTGCAAAACCGTGAGCGTTGCACCAAAAGCCCGACGAAGGAGCCGAACATGAAGGCGACGAGGCATTCACCGATGGCCGTGTCCATCATCTTCTCATCCCTCCAGAATCTTCTTGTAGATCATCGATCCAACCCAAGCGCCGGCGATGATGCCGCTGATCGAGAGATAACCGCCAAGATTCATTTCCGGCGTCAGGCCAAAGAAGGTCGAGACATTGCAAACGAAAGCCAGGCGGATACCGACCCCCATCAACAGACCGCCAACGGTGATCAGCACCCATTCCGAAAGCCGTTTCGGCAAGCGCAGGTAGAACTCCTTGCTCGCCACCGCGCCGACAATGGCACCAAACAGCATGCCGAGCGAGATGTAGATTTTCCAATAACCGGCGTCGGGCTTGAACACTAAAGACCAGAAGGGAATCCGCTCGAGCGCCTCTTCGCCCATCAAAAATTGCGCCGCCAGGCCCGTCATCATGGTTTCGCCGCCGCCCACGGTCCAGGCGCCGACCAACAGAAACAGAAAGATATCGAGAACGGCGATCGCGGCGAGGGCAATGACCGGGTCCAGGGTCTTCTTGAAAAACTCGCTCATATTCTTGATAGCCTCGGGATTTCCTTAAGGTTGTCTGGGGTTGGCATTTTCGAACAGGCTTGATAGTATACCCTAGCCCTATTGGGTGGTGGTATTTATTGCCAACCCCGGCCGCTGGTTTACAATTGGGCCTGATCGGAGAGGATGGTGCCCATGTCGATCTACATTGAAAACAGGGACATGCTCGATCACATGCTCAATGCATGCAGTACCGAGCAGATTGAAGAATTCGTGCCGCAGAAGCGCGGGTTCAGGATTCATGGCCATTCGACGACTATCCGTTTGGAGCGCGCCTTCTGGAACGTGCTCGAATTCATGGCCGACAACCGCAACGTCACATTGCCCGAACTGATCGAGACCATCCATGATCAGTGCCTGGTGGCCAACGAGAAAAACCTCGCCTCGTGTCTCCGGGTGATCTGCCTCAAGTACATCAACATCTACACCGATTGAGCGCCCTAAAGGCCTAAACGCGAATTGCCGGCAGCGATATCGACTCTGCCGGCAATCACGTGACGGGTTTGGTTGGGCTGTTTAATTAAGCTTCATTGCCGTGACGGGGCGGCTCTTGTCCTTGGTCCAGGCATGCATGGAGCCGTCATAGAGCGTGGCGCTATCGTTTCCGGCAAGTTCATGAAGCACGAACCAAAGCCCGCTTCCCAGATGACCGCTGTTGCAATAAGCGACATTGGCGGCGCTGAGATCGACACCCATGGCGGCGAGCGTCGACTTGAGCTGCCCGGCATCGCGGAATTTTGCGGCTTTCCCGTGCGTGACGAGAATGTCATGGGGAACCAGCTTGGAGCCGGGGAGATGACCGGCCTGATAGACGTATTTCTTCTTTTGCTCGAGCCCCAAGTGATAATCGAGGGTGCGGGCATCGACCAAGGTGGATGCGCCGCTCTTGATCAGTCCCGCGACGTCCATCGTCGATGCGAGTAAGTCCTTGTTTTCGGCACCGGCGCTCCAGTTGCCGCCTTTCACCTTGCCGGGTTTATCCTTGCTCATCGGCAGTTTGGCCTGTGCCCACGCCGCATTTCCGCCGTCCAGCATGGCGACGTTTTTGTGGCCATAGTATTTCATCTGCCAATAGAGGCGCGTCCCAAAGAACACATCCTTTGAAGAGAGGCCGTTGGTGGTGATGACCACGGCACTGTCCTTGTTGACACCACTGACTTTCATCAGGCGGGTGAAGCTCGTAGCACTGGGAAGCATCTTGATGTACTCGACACCGTCGATCTTCTTCTTGCCGCGAACCTGTTTCCACGGAACCAGGACGGCGCCCGGAATGTGACCGTGAGCTTCAAAATTTTTCGCCTTTTTCCGAACGTCGAGAAGCACAACTTCTCCTTTATGCTGCTTGAGCCATGAAGCATCCACCAGGGGACCGGGCAGGTTGGCAGCCTGTGCCGGCGCCAACCCCAATCCGAAACCGACAATGGTGAAAACAGCCAACGCGTGAACTAACCAGCCGCGCTTGGATAACGTTCTATTCATCTCGAAGCCTCCCATTTTTAGGATATTTCACAGGTATTGCGTACATCGCGACGCAACTTTCAATCGCACCCAAGCTAACATCATCGAAATTTCATGGGGTGGTATCTATTGCAAACAGGCGGGGACCGCGTGACATCTCAACGTCCCTTTGTGGCACTTCTCGCCCGTCAATGGCAGCGGTTAATTCCTTCCGGTGCTGACGGCGAAGCCGAGACGATTTTGTCGGAGATAGTAATTTCCGAGAATTACGGCAGTTCAGCCCTCGACTTCGGACCATAATTTCCCAAACCCGGATAGGCTGCTCATTCACCCGGGGCGAAAGTTTACGCTCTTCGGATATCTGAGTACACTTGCGTGATACGGGAGTTGAGGTTCTTTGTAGAACCGGTGGGGGACTGGCATGGCGTTCGTGAAATTTGGTGGTGCCGACATTCATTACACCGAAAGCGGCAATGGCAAATTGACTCTATTTTTGCATACCGGTCCGGGCCGTGGCGGAGACTGGCGCGGCGTGACAGAAATACTTGCCGCCGATCTGCAATGCCTATCGCCTGATCTATTTTTTCGGGGAAAGTCTAGCGATTGGATGGGGCCCGGCCCTTACTCCTTAGACTGCGAAGCAGAAATGTGTGCTTTTCTGATACGGTCCCGAGCGGAAAAGGCCCATGTGGTGGGACATTCGTACGGAGGGGCGGTCGCCACTCGCCTCGCGGTTATGATGCCCGAGCTCGTGGATACTCTTACCCTTATCGAGCCCCAAAATGTTCGCTTGTTGGACCAGGCTGGGGAAACCGAAGTTTTTTATTGGCTGACTAATTTATATCATACGTTTTTCGAGGACATTGAAAACGGACGCGAGCGCGAAGCCTGGCAGAGGTTCATCGATTTTTATAACGAAGAAGGAAGATGGCATAGCTTGCCAGAAACTGTTCAATCTCGCATTTTGAGTATGTCGGACAAACTGAGCGTTATGTGGAAAGCTTTATCGGAAAATCCGTCCACATTGCAGAATTTATCCGGCTTTACCATGCCAACACTCGTCATCGTCGGCAGTCATACGACTATGCCAGAGCGTCTGGTCTGCAAAATACTTCACGAACACATCCCAAACTCAAGGAAGGTGACCATTGAGGGTGCTCGGCATATGGCTCCAGTTACCCATCCAAACCATGTAGCTGCGGCCATCGCCAATCACGTCCAATAGCATCTTAGGCAATCTCGTAACTCAAGACGCGATTTCCGGAATTGGCTAATAAGGTCGGTCCCGGCCGAAGGAGATTTCCTTCCGCTGCTGAGGGGATTCTGTTGCAAAACTCTGATTTTGTAGGAGCCTCAAGAAATTCAGCGGCTTCAAGGAGCACCTCAAAATTTCGGCTGGGGGGACGGCCAATAGATCGAGTTTTCACCGTGTGATGCCCTGAGCAGTGTATGGACGCAATTTAGTTTCTGTTCTTGGTGAAGTAGGCTTTTGGCGAAAATCTTGACCCTCACAAATTTTGAGTTTTGCAACAGAATAGAAGGCAAACCAGCCTTAGATTCCCCGGCGGTCGAAATCTGCGAGATTGATGGCGGCTTGCCCCTCAGCTTCGGACCACAATTTTCTATGCCCGCGAATGGCGCTAATGACCCACATGGGACATTTTGGCTGATCGTACATAGGGTTAACTTTCGACTGACCGTGTTTTTCCTAGTGCAGTTGCTGTTTGCATCTTGAATACCTTGCTGGCAATCGCTGTGGCAGCTTTCTTTCTCGGCACACGTGCCATTTCATAAGTCGGCCATGTGGCAACTGGATCCTCGTAAACTTATAAAGTCCAATCACACCTTGATATCGGCCCATCTTCCCTTGGCCCAAAGCCCCGTGAATAATCCAGCTTGCAGGGTACGAAAGCCGATTAGGCAGAACCATATCCCCATCAACCCGAAACCAAACACTGGCCCTGCCAGGTAGGCTAGCGGTAATCCGACAATCCATTGTGTCGCGGCGCTCACTATCATGACCTGTCGCGCAGCCCCTGCGCCGAGCAGTGCGTTCATTAGCACTATACCGGCGGAATCGATTACTACGGTAGCTGCCAGAAGCAGCAACGGTCCACGCGCCAACGCCACCACCTCTGGATCATGGAGGAAGCCGACGAGTATCAAGTTCGGCGCGGCAAGAGCAGGTAGGGAAATCATGCCGATAAACACCATTGCGACTTTAACTACGTCCCAGCCCCACTGTTTTGCCGCCTCGGGCTGCTTCCGCCCCAGGGCTTCTCCGGTCAACGATAGAGCCGCCAACCCCAGTCCCATTGAAGGCAGAAAAGCCACCAGCGTCAGGTTGACAAGTACGCTCGCGGCCGCCATCTCGTTAGTCCCCACTTGTCCGACAATCCAGAACAAGCAGGTGCTTCCAGCAGCAACCAGGAACTGCTGCGTGGCGGATGGCATGGCAAGGAGGATCATGGCTTTCACGGTTTCCATGCCCGGCATGCCGCTCATGAATCCGTGTGGTTTGGCGCGGCGAAGGGCTATGAAGAAATAGATACAACTGCCCAAACAAATCGACAGGGTCGTTGCCAGCCCTGCTCCGAAGGAACCCAGTTCCGGAACCCCGAACTTGCCGAAAATGAGCAGATAATTGAACACAACGTTGCACCCATGCATGGTCAATAGGGTGATCAGATAAACCCTCGTCATCCCGACACCAGCCCAATAGCCACGGAATGAGAAATTGATGCCGATCGCTATAGCCGCGATCACGCGAACCTGAAAATAGGGAACGCTTTCCGCAACCACGGCCGGATCGGGGCTAAGCAGGTAAAATAGTGCGGGCGCAATATAATACATCCCGAAGGCCAGAGGCAGACCGACGAGCAAGGCCAACAGAAATCCGCCATTCAGCGGTGCCGCCAATTCTGAGGATCGCTCTTCGCCCTTGCGGCGCGCTACCATAGCCTGAACGCTTGAACCTAGCCCAATGAGAACAGCTGTAGCCATGAAATTCACATAGCTACCGAGCCCCACAGCTGCCAACGACGTCGAGCCCAACGTGCCGACCATGGCGGCATCAACGAGATTGAGGATGTTTTGCGAAAGCATGCCACCGATAATCGGCAGGGCTAAGTTAAGGATAATGGTAAGACGCGCCCGGCTAATCATGTGGAATAGACCTTGAAATATACTGCGGCAGGCAACACTGTTGCCTCAATTTAGTTAAACGGGAGCATAGAGCGCAATGCCCCCAGCTGATCGAACCGGAGATCAGGACACTCCGCTTTAGCCGATGCCGCAAAATGAACGCGGGCCAATGACTAGAGGCTGATCTGCGGAGAGCATTGCAGGGCAATCCTCGCCGTTCTCGGAGCTGGAGGTGATTTTTGCGACTTCTCCGGCGCTTGAATCGATAATCGCAACTTCAGTTCTGGGCATGGTCGGCAGGAAAAACCCGCTTCTCCAGCCAATCAGCGGTGTGGTTTCATTCAACAAGTGTTTTCTGGCCATTTGTGATGCGAAGAATTAGGCGGCATATCGGGCGCTGAATGGCGGGAAACACATACAGTGGCAACTGGGAGACAATCAGAAACAACATGATATCAGAGCAGGCTGATGACGACACGGCTCCAATAACCAGCATAACGTTCCTGCATCCCGCAACGAGCCCGGTCGTCAATGCCAGTTTGCCTCCCAAGCGCCAGACAGACAAAGTGGCAATCAATTGCATCCCTGCATTGAACGCGACTGCCGCAAATACATACGTTAACGCCTTCATCGGATCATTGATGATGATGGCGGAAATGCCATCCATCACGCCAATACCGAAGGTGGTCATGAAAAGTACCGTGGCGGCATCGATATGGTGAGACATCCGCCCCTTTCCTATGGCGGGGACCCATTTTCGGATCAGCCACGCACCGCAGAAAGACAGGCCCACCATCAGTGCAAGCCGCCAGGTCAGCGACGCAATGCCGAGAGCGAGATCGAGCTCAAGAAACGAGATCAGCAAGGCTGGCATAATCAACGGGCTGAGCAGGTTGAACGGTACGGAAACCGTCACCGCCAAAGCATCGTCTAGCCCCAGGAAAATAGCGTAGGTCAGGCTAGACAAAAGAGGCGGTGCCGCAGCGATCAGAACCAGACCCGTGGCTAGGCCGTCTTCTATTTCAACGAATTTCAAACCCAACCAAATACATACTGGGCTGACGACCATTGTCATCGTTCCCACGAACAGACTTAGGCCCGGACGGCGGATATAAGCCCGCACTTGTGGCCAATCCATCCGAGTCATACTCATCATCATGGTCATGACAGCGAAGGGAAAGACGATCGGGCGAAGGATTGCTGCCAGGTCCTGGAAAGCGAGACCGACGAACAGTGCTGAAGCCCAGAACCATACAGCATGGCGCTGTATGTACAGGCTGAGCGCATCGATCATCGGTCACTTGGGAGCATTGAACCCATAATCCCTTGTCGCCGCATCGGTCGAGACCAGCCCATCGGCCACATCTGCGGCAAGTTTTGCGGGGTCGCGGTCTTTTGGCTCGCCATAACCGGCACCGCCGGGTGTATGGATGACGATCCGTTCGCCGGCGTTGATCATCTGCGTGCCTTTGGAGGCAAGCTCGGAGCCGGATGCCAGGCGCACCGAACCTTTCTCGCCATTCTCGCCGCCGAAGCGACCGCGTGGCGGGAATTTGCAACGGTCGAATGCGGCCAGCAATTCCATATCCGCATTGATGGCCGACGTGATCTCGATCACCTGGCCCAAGCCACCGCGCGTAGCACCTGCACCGGCGGAATCGGTGCGGTACTCCTTGCGGTGCACGATCAAGGGCGCCACGGTTTCGTTGATCTCAACCGGTGTGCCGCGCACGCCGGACGGATAAGCGGTGGCGGACAGGCCGTCTTTGGTCGGGCGCGCGCCGGTGCCGCCGTTGGTGACCGCAGTAACGGCGAAGATCGAAGCGTCGTTGGAGCCCCGGTCCGTCTCACCCCGGAAAGTCAGGTTCCACAGACACGATGCACCCTCTGCCGGGATACGGTCCGGGACAGCTTGCGCAAGACAGCCAAACACGACATCGGGGAGCATTTGCCCAATCACATGGCGCGAGCAAACGGCGGAAGGGTAGGGCGCATTCAACACGCTGCCTTCAGGTACGGTCACTTTCAGTGGCGCCAGGGAGCCCGCGTTGTTGGGCACGTCGGGCCGCACAATGCAGCTGAGCCCAAAGCAGGTGTAGGCTGTGGTATAGGCCATGGGCACGTTGATCCCGTAGCGCGACTTCGGCGACGTGCCGTCGTAATCCATGGTGATGCCGTCGTCGGATATTGTCAGCGTCGCCACCAGGTCCAACGGCTCATCAAAGCCGTCGATGGTCATGGAGTTGCGCCACGTACCCTTAGGCAGTTTGGCGATCTCGGCCATGACCGCGGCGTGGGAATTCTCATAAATGAAGTCCGAAATGCCCTCCAGATCATCGAGGTCGAATTCCTCCATCATCTCGATCAGACGCTTGCAGCCGATGTCATTGCACGCGGCCAGGGAATAAACGTCGCCTTCGGTCTCGACAGGTTGGCGGGTGTTCTGGCGCACCATGGCGAGCAGGGTCTCGTTCATGACGCCGCAGTCGGCCAGTTTCAGCATCGGAATATAGATGCCCTCCATATGCACGTCGGTACCGTCCGGTCCGGTGCCGAGCCCGCCGATGTCGGTCAGGTGCGAGGTGCAGCTGAGCAAGCCCACCAGCCTGCCGTCCTTGAAGGCCGGTGTGGTGAGCACGAAATCGTTCAGGTGCCCGGTGCCCATCCACGGGTCGTTGGTGATGTAGATATCGCCTTCGTTCATTTCCTCGATGGGGAAGTGGTCGATGAAATGCTTTACCGCCTCGGCCATGGAATTCACGTGACCCGGCGTGCCGGTGACGGCTTGCGTCAACATGCGGCCGCGACGGTCGAACACGCCGGCAGACAAGTCGCCACATTCGCGCACAATCGGGCTGAAGGCGGTCCGCATCAGGGTTTGCGCCTGTTCCTCGACGACAGAGATCAGACGGTTCCACATGATTTGCATATGGATGGTATCGAGTGCTGTGTCAGTCATGTCGAAAACTCCGTTTTCGCGGGCATCACTTGGTCTCCGGTTTGCGGTCCAGGATGATATAGCCGTTGGCGGCGATCGTCGCATTGAAGCTATCGGGCACGAACGACGAGGTCTCGTCTTCGGCGATCACAGCGGGGCCTTCGATGGCCTGGCCGGGCGAGAGGTCGGGGCGCCAATAGAGCGCGATGTCGCGCTCTTCGCCCAAGCCCGGATCGAAAATGCGCCGGTTGCCGATGGGGCTCGCCGCACCCGCCGCGTCGGCGTTATCGATTGCGGCGGGGGTCTCGGCCTTGGTGGTGATGGTCAGGGCCCAGGTCAGCACCTCGACATCCGCATTCGGCAAGATGCGCGCGTAGAGTTTCGAATACTCCCGGTCATAGGCCTCTTGCAGGTTGCCGACATCGTCGTCGGTCAAGGGACGTGAAGGTGCCGGCACGACGATCTCATGGCCTTGCCCGGCGTAGCGCATGAAGGCGATGCGGTGTTCTTCGGTTTCGGCCCCCGGCGCCCCGGCCTCAACAACGGCCAGGGCCTCGGCGCGCATCTCGTCCATGATGGCGTTGACGGCATCGATGTCGAGCTTGCCGAGATGCATGGAGCGGCTGCGGACCACCTCGTAGGCGACGGGCGCGCGCAGAAAGCCGATGGCGGAGCCGACCCCGGCATTTGTCGGCACGATGATTTGGTCGATATGCAACTTCTCCGCCAACCGTCCAACGTGCAAAGGCGCGGCACCGCCGAAGGCCACCAATGTGTGGTCGGAGGCCTCATAGCCTTGCTCGACCGCATGCACGCGGGCCGCGTTGGACATGGTCTCGTCGACCATTTCGGTGATGCCAAACGCCGCCAGATGGCTCGACAGGTTAAGGGGAGCGGCGACATTGGCCTCGATGGCGGCGGCGGATTTCTCCGGCGCCAGCTTCACCCGTCCGCCGGCAAACAGGCCGGGGTCAATCCGGCCCAAATGAATGTCGGCATCCGATATGGTCGGCTCCACCCCGCCCCGGTCATAGGCGGCCGGGCCCGGGTCGGCGCCGGCGCTGTCGGGACCGGTGGTGATCTGGTTCATGGCATCGACGCGCGCGATCGATCCGCCCCCCGCACCGATCTCGACCATTTCGATCACCGGGATGCGTAGCGGCAGGCCGCTGCCTTTCATGAACCGTGCCTGGCGGTCGACCTCGAACTCGCGCGCCTTGCCTGCCGTTTGGTTCTCGATCAGGCAGATTTTCGCTGTGGTGCCGCCCATGTCGAACGAGATCACCTTGTCGAGCGCCAATTCGCTGGCGATTTGCGTTGCCAGGATGGCGCCGCCGGCAGGACCGGACTCAACCAGCCGGATGGGGAATTGCCGTGCCGTCTCCAGCGCCGTCAGGCCGCCGCCGGATGTCATCATCAGCACCGGGCAGCCGACACCCAACGCCGTCAGGCGCTCTTGCAAACGCCTCAGGTAGCTCGACATCAACGGCCGCACATAGGCATTGGCGCTAGTCGTGGTGAAACGCTCGAACTCCCGGATTTCCGGGCAGACCTCGGACGATAGAGAGAGCGACACATCGGGCGCCATCTCGGACAAAATATCGCGCACGCGCAATTCATGCGCCGGGTTGGCGTAGGCATGCATGAAGCCGACCGCGATACTCTCTGCACCGGACGCGACGATCTCAGGCACGATGCGCCTGAGTGCGTCCTCGTCCAGCGCGGTGAGCACGTTGCCGTGCACATCGACCCGCTCGGGCACCGTGAAGCGGCGGCTGCGCGGCACCAAGGGGGCCGGCTTCTCGATCATCACATCGTACTGGTTGTAGCGGCTCTCGTAACCGATTTCCAAAACGTCGCGGAAACCTTCTGTGGTGATCAGAGCCGTGACCGCACCCTTGCGCTCGATAATCGCATTGGTCGCCAACGTGGTGCCGTGCAAGAAGACGCCGAGTGAAGCCGCCTCGACGCCGGCATCGGCCAGCACGTGCTCGACACCCTCCAGCACGCCCTCTTCGGGTGCGGCCGGCGTGGTCAACACTTTTACGGTGGTGCGATTGTTGTCGGCTTCCAAGACGACATCGGTAAACGTGCCGCCGATGTCAACGGCTAGGCGGACGGTTGGTGAAGGCGTGGTCACTTTGGCTTTATCCTCTGAGTTTTACATTTGACGGCAGGAAGGTGACGATTTCGGGAAACACGGCGATCAAGATGGCGAAGGCGGCCATGATCAGGAAAAAAGGAATGGTTGCCTTGGCGACTCGGCCGATCTTCTCGCCGGTCAATCCCTGAATGACGAATAAGTTGAATCCGACGGGCGGCGTAATCTGCGCCATTTCCACGACGATGACCACGAATACCCCGAACCAGATTTTGTCGAAACCCGCGGAAATGACCAAGGGCAAGGTGATCGGCAGCGTCATGACGATGGCCGATAGCCCATCCAGCACACAACCGAGAACTGCGTAGAACACCAGCAACAGCAAAATCAATGAAATGGGCGAGAGCTGCAGCGCCGCAATCTCAGCAGCAATCATGCGCGGCACGCCAAGATACGCCATGGAGACCGACAGGAATACGGCGCCGGCGACGATCAGCGCGATCATCGACGTGGTGCGCACCGCGCCCAAGCACGCCTTGCGCACGGTATCCATTGTGAGCGTCTTTTGTCCGGCGGAAACCAAAAAGGCGCCAAGCACACCGACGGCGGCAGCCTCCGACGGGCTGGCGATGCCAGCGTACATGGAGCCCAGCACCAAAGCGATCAGGAACACCACAGGCCCCAGGTCGATGAGACTGACCATCCGGTCGCGCCAGGTGGGGGTCTCTTCGGCTTCCGGCAGCAGCGCGGGGTTCATGGTGGCGCGCAGGCCCAGATAGCCCATGAAGCAGAGCGACAGGATCAGCCCCGGAATGATACCGGCCATGAACAGCTTCAGGATCGAGGTCTCGGAAAGCACGCCGTAAATGATCAGGATAATCGAGGGCGGAATGAGAAAGCCCAAGGTGCCGGCACCGGCCAACGAGCCGATCACCAAGTCGCGGTCATAGCCTCGGCGAAACAGTTCTGAAAGGGTGATGCGGCCCACCGTTGCCGCCGTCGCCGCCGAGGAGCCGGAAATGGCCGCGAACAGCGTGCAACCGAGCACATTCACGTGCATCATCCGTCCGGGCAGACGATGGGTCCAGGGCGACAGCCCATTGAACAGCGAAGTGGATAGGCGCGTGTGGAATAAGATTTCCGCCATCAGTATAAACATCGGCAGCGCCACCATTTCGGGTGTCGTGACAGTGTTGTAGGTGAGCTGCGCCACGAGCTTGTCCACCGGCATGCTCTTGAACAATGCCAGCGAGGTGATAGCCACCGCATAAAGCCCGACACCGACCCAGATGCCGAGGCCGAGGTAGAAGGTCAGCAGCGCGAGAACGGTGATTAGGATAAAAATAGGGTCCATGCTCAGTCCACCTGGTAGGAGACGGTGGTGTCTTCGGGCGGCTCATTGATCAAAAGTCGGATCAACCGGGCGATGAATTGCAGCGTTAGTAGCACCGCACCCAAGGCGATCAAGCCTTGCGGAATGATCAAAGGTGTCGCTGTCACGGAAGGCGAGGTCGAGCCCGACAGAAACGATTTCCAAGCCAACTCGCAAAGCGCGAAACTGATAAATCCTGAAAAGAAAATGCCCCCCAGCGTGCACAGGATATCGATCGCGTGCGCGGGTTTTTTAGTCAGGGCCGAAGCCAGCAGCGAGACGCGGATGTGCCCACCGGTGCGCAACGTGAAGGCCATGCCGCAAAACATCGCGACGCCCATCGCGTAGGCGCTGTACTCCCAGGCGAAGCTGAAGGAGACATTGAACACTGAGCGGGCAAATATCTCGGCAATAATGACAACGCCGATGGAGACCGTTAGCACCGCGGCGAAAGCGCCGAGGGCCTTGGAAATCCAATCCAGAAAACTGAGAGCGCTACGCATGAAAACTCCCCATCGGCGGTCCGAGCGTCGATCATATTTCAATGAGAAAATTGGGAAAGAACCCCGTCCCCGGCGTGAGCCAGGGACGGGAGAGCGGACTTACATGCCGCGTTCCTTCTTGTAACCGGCGACAATACCGGCGGCAGGTCCACCGATTGAATCGACGGCTTCCTGCATCATCGGCTTGGTCTTGTCCTGCATGATTCTCATCATGTCGGCGGTCACTTTGCCGAAGGTCACACCGTTGTCGGTGAGAATTTTCACCTTCGCAGTGTCCTCACCCTTGGAGATATCCCAGAACTTTGGTTGCAGGCGATTGGCCACGCCAACGATGGCGTCCTGGTTTTTCTTCGAGAGCTTGTTCCAGGCGTCCAGATTCACGGAAAGGGCGTTCGACGACCAGACGTGGTTGGTCGGGTACATGTACTTCAAGAACTCCCAGAACTTGCCGTCAACGCCGGATGAGGCAGATGTGGTCACGCCGTCGATGGTGCCGGCGGCGAGCGAAGGCACCACTTCACCCCAGGGTAGCTGCACCGACGTCATGCCGATGCGGTTGAACATACCCGTCGTGGTCTTGTTGTAGGTGCGGATCTTGATGCCCTTCAAGTCGTCCACCGACTTGGCCGGCACTTTGGTGTAGACATACTGGCGCGGCCACGGCACCACGTAGAGGAATTTCTGGTTGAATTTCGCCACAACCTTGTTGACCTCGGGGAGCCAGTGCTTGTGGAACAGCGCCAGGTCATCGTGATGGCGCGACATATAAGGCGTTGCTTCCAGGCCCAACAGCGGCGCTTCGCCGACCTGCTGGTTGAGGAGCATTTCGCCGATGGGCGCGAGGCCGTCGCGCACCACCTTCAGCATTTCTGGACCCTTGAAGCCCAAGGAGCCGCCGGAGTGCACGTTGATCACCACGTCGCCGCCGGTCGCCTTTTTGACTTCCTCGGCGAACATCCGTGCGTTTTTGGTGTGGAAGTTGCCGTCCGGCCAGACGACAGGCAGGTCCCAAGTGGTGCCGGCCGAGGCAAGACCTGGAACGGCCATCGCAGCCGACAGGCCGGCGGCGATGGTCAGGTTTCGTAGTTTCGAATGTACGGTCATTGGTTCCTCCCTTTTTGACCTAACGATAAATTGCTCTAAATGCCATCCGGCACCGTTTCTCCGGCGCTCTCGAGTTTGGTCCGCAATCTTGCGAACAAAGCTTCTAATTCTTTTACGTCGTCAGCATCCATGGCTGGCCCTGGAGCCCGGGCTGCGGGGCAGGTTAGGGCGCCGAAACGCTTGAGCGTTTCTTTCCTCAAGGCCAGACCGAAGCCGAACTGCTGTTCATGCCTTATCAGCGGTAGATAAAGATCAAACAGGTCTTCCGCTGCTTCCGCATTGCCTTGCTGGAACAGTTCATAAACTTTCACCAACGCGCCAATAAACGCGAAACCGGTCATGATGCCGTCGGCGCCGCGGCGCATTTCCTGTGGCACGTAAAGCCCGCCGTTGCCGGTCAGGATTGACACTCGGCGCACGCCCTGAGTATCGGGTGCATTTCGAATGGCGGAAAGCTTGCGGTGGCCGGGGCAATCTTCGTGCTTGAACATCATGATGCGCGGATGGTCGTTGATCAGCTTGTTGATCACGGCGTTGGACATATACACCATCGTCGTCGGCGGATAATCCTGCAGGCAAACGGGCGTGTCGTCATCCAGCTTCGCCATCACTTTGTCGAAGTAGCCGAGCACCTGCTCGTCGGTTTTGAGCCCGGCAATACCGGCGATCATCACACCGTCGGCGCCGGCATCCATGGAGGCCTTGGAAAGACTTGCGAGGTTATCAATGCCTGGATTGGAAACGCCGACGATCACCGGCACGCGGCCATCGACGCGGCGGATGTATTGCTGCATCAAGGTGGTCTGTTCGGAATCCGTCAACTTCGGCGCCTCGCCCATGACCCCCAGCACCGTCATGCCATGCACGCCTTGGCCAAGGTAAAAGTCCGTCAGGCTATTGACGCTGTCGTAATCGACGCCACCGGTTTCCGTGAACGGTGTCGCGGCGATGACATAAACGCCAGCGGCAGACTCATCAAAATCGGATTTCTGCATGTCTAACGTTCTCCCCCAACGCGTTGCAGGCGTTCGAGAATGCCTTGCTTGGTGTTTTCGATGTGTTGACTGATGGCATCGCGCGCCGCTTTGGCGTCACGTTTTTCCAGGGCGCTCAATATCTCAAGATGCTCGTGGTTACCGGGATGGAAACGGGCGGGTACGCGCTCGGTATTGAAAAACCGTGTCTTTCGCCGTAAGTCGCTGATGATCTTGGCCAACGTTTTGTTTTCGCTTTGGTCGGCGATCAGCCCGTGCAATTGGTCATCCACACTCGCATGCTCCTCCACGCTGACTGTATCGTGCGCCATTAGGTGTGCGACCTTTGTCTTCAGGTCGTCGATCTCCCGCTCATTGACACGGGGGATCGCCAGTTCGACGGCCTCCGTCTCCAGCAGGCTCCGTACATGCAGTATCTCCATCATTTCGGCTTCATGTATCTGGCCCACCGTTACCGCGCGCCCCTGTGCGCGTGCCACTAGTCCTTCTGCTGCCAGACGCATTAAGGCTTCTCGTACCGGTGTGCGGGAAATGTTCAGGAAATCGGCGAGTTTACGCTCTTGCAAAAGCGAGCCTGCGGGCAATTCTCCATTCAAAATCATGTCGACAATGCGTTCGTGCGCCTGTTCAGCCAAATTCGACGTTGGCGGGTTCATGACTTGCTGAGCGTTGGAGTAAGCGGGCACGCGGCGTTCGATCCAAAATTTCCGAGGTGAACATCATTCGGTATTGCCATGGTATACCATCTTCGGTTCCAGATGAGGAGTCATTTTCATCGCTCCTCTGGTAGCCTATTTCGGGACCTAAGAGCGCGTAAAAATGGGCACACAATGCCCCCAAAATAGGGTGAGGATAAAACTCCGGATACGCGTCTAGAAAATTTCCACACATCTAAAAATTTTCTGGTTTTAAACCGAGAAACTGTCATTCGATGATCTAAGTTAGTTGGACCGGTTATGGCACCAAGGGGCTGTGTCGCTGAGGCAGCGAGAATGTCGGGAAAGTGATCCGCAAGCGGACACGCCAGCGTAGAGGCTGAATAGCCGGTTAGGGTCATTTGCCGAACTCAACTGCCCCGACATTGATGTCTGCTTAAGTATGAAATGCCGAACGGGGGAATTGGCACTCACCGCTCCAACATCTCCCCAACCCCCGTCTCAACCGCGCGCTCATACACCAACACCGCCAACGCCAGATCGGCGATCGGCTGGCTTGGAAGGTGAAGGCGGCGCCCTCGACCCCGCGCCTCAAATGTCGCGCAACACTTCCGGCAAATCCCGCGCGCCATGCAGGATACGAAGGAAAAGCGGCGGCGCGCGATCCGGGGTGTAGACGACGACATGCGGAAATCCGCGAAGAGGTAGGAAGCGGATGGGCGGGGAAGCGGTGTCCGGCTTCGACGTGCCGATCTCCGGATGCTCGCCGATCACACGTGCGGCCTTCTCCAATGCCGCAACAAAGCCCCTGGCGGCAATGGGATTGTCGCTGGCGATCCATTCAACGATTTCAAGCAGGTCACGTTCGGCTGCCGGAGAGAACTCGGCTGGAAATTCGGCGCTGCTCACCGCTCGGCCATGTCGATTATCTCTTCGGCGCTGCTCAGAACATCCTCAAGAGCGCGTGCGCCCTTGTCATCGGTCTCGCGCACGGTCTCGGCGATCATCGCATCGAACGCGCGTTTGCGTTCCTGCTGTTCCTTTAAGAGGCGCAGGCCGGACCGCACGACCTCACTGACCGAGTTGTAATTTCCTTCCTTCACGCGTTCTCGGGCAAAAGCCTCCAATTCGGGGGTGAGATGAACGTTGGTGGCCATCGTATCCTCTATGTCAATGATTGACATATCATCGGATCATTTGCGGGCGAAATCAAGAAGGGATGTGTCTCCTCCCACTCACCGCTCCAACATCTCCCCAACCCCCATCTCAACCGCGCGCTTGTAAACCAACACCGCCAGCGCCAAATCGGCGATGGCGAGGCCGCGGAAGATAAACGCGATGCGGTCGGTCTCGGATTGGCGGGCCGGGATGCGTTCGCCGAGCGTGTCTCCCAGGTCGCCCTCGACCGTTGAGAGGTCAACCATCGGCTCGGGCATGGTGGCTTCTTGTTCCAAGTCTTCAATGACGATGCGATCAAACGCGCCGTAGGTGTCTTGGCGCCAGCTGCGGCCCAGGTCGACCAAGCTGGCGAAGGCGCCGGGCGCGAGCCGGGCGGCATCGACGAAGGGTGTGAGTTCGGCTGAGCCCGGTACCGAAGAGATAACGATATCGGCGCCGTCCAAAGCGTCTTGGGCGTCGGTGCTGGGGATCGCGCTGAGGCCCAAGCTTTCCGCATGCCGACACAGCGCGTCGCGCTTGGCGGCGCCGCGCCCCAGCGCACGTATTTCACTCAACGGATAAAGCGCATTGAAGATATCGAGATGCGCGACCGCCTGAGTACCGCAGCCGATGAAGGCGATGTTGGCTGACGAGGGACGGGCGAAATAGCGCGCCGCCACGGCGCTGAGTCCCGCCGTGCGCTGCGCCGTAATCCAATCGCCATCCATGACGGCCAGCGGCATGGCCGTTCGTGCGTCGAACAGCGTGATTAACGAGCCGATGATTTCGGCACCCATACTGGCGTTGGCAGCGTTCATGCCCAGCGATTTGACCGCCATGTAGCCGTCGGCATCGGAGACCGACAACGTCGACATGAACAATCTGTCTGAGTCGGGCCGGATGGCGCTTTTCGGCGCGTTCGATACCCGACCGTCTTCCCGATTGAGGCACATATCCTGGATCGCAGTGACCATGTGCGCCGGGTCCAGTGCGCCTTGATGGGCCAGCGCCGCCATGTCGCCGCGCGACAGGTATAGCAGTTGGGATATAGCTGTCATCTGAGCCTCGCCGCTATGGAGTGAGGGTAATGATTGTACGTATTGGTTTTAGGCTGGCAATATTGGGTGTAGCATATCGGTGTGTGTTTCAGATTTGTGGTAGAGAATCAGATGCGGACCCGATTGTTTGTTTCGTTATTGTTGGCGAATGTGGTGCTCTTCGCCGCCAGCGCAGCCCCGGCGGGGGAAAAAATCAGCCTAATCAGCGCCGAGATGAAGGGCGGCTACTACGAGCGGGCAGGTGAGACGTTCAAAGGCGTGTATCCCGATCTTTTCAACGAGGCCGCACGGCGTTCGAAGCTTTCGGTAGATTTCACACTGGTGCCGTGGGCGCGTGCGATGGCCTCGGTCAAGCGTTCGGACACAGCGTTGATATTTCCGCTGGCGCGCAAGCCTGACCGGGAAACGCAGTTCAAGTGGCTGGTGCCGCTGATCTCGGAAGCCGTGTGTTTTTCGTCCGTCGGCACTCCCGCCGATAGCCTGGACGAGGCGCGTACGAGAAAGCGTGTGCTGGGTTGGCTCGGCAGTTCCACGTTTGAGCATCTACAGGCGCAGGGTTTTAAGAATTTGATCAAGGTGACCAACACGGCAAAAATCATCAGGATCATGAACGGCGACAAAAGCGCGCTGTTTTATTACTACTGCGATCAGATGCAGTCTTTTGTCGACCCCGGCAAGGAGCAGATTCGCCTTAGGGTCGGCGCGCCTGTCTATGCCGAGGAATCCTGGCTCGCAGGCAGCAAAGGGCTCAAAGTTACAGACGCAATCAGCCGGTTTACCAAAGCGTTGGAGACCTTGGGCAAAGAAGGCACGCTGGACCGTGCGATTGAGAAGCTGCCGAAATAACGCAGATCAGGTCAGTACGTCGGGGTTCACCACATTGATCGGCGCTCCGGCGTCGAAAGCCAAAATCTGCTGGAAGATGTCGGAAAACTGAATTTCGTACTCGTCCTTGGTCACGTAGCCGATGTGCGGCGTCGCCACCACGTTGGGCATGTTCAACAGCGCTAGCGACGTGTCGCGCACGGGCTCTTCTTCATACACATCAACCGCCGCCATGCCGGGTCGTCCGGCATCAAGGGCTGAAACGAGTGCCCCGGTTTCGATCAAGGGCGCGCGCGATGTGTTGACCAGCAACGCCGAGGGTTTCATGCCAGCCAGATCTTGCGCGGTGATCAGGCCGCGCGTGCTTGGGTAAAGCCTGACATGCAAACTCAGCACATCGGATGTGGCGAAAAAATCCTCTCGGCTTTCCGGCACATGCCAGCCGTCGGCCCGGGCACGTTCTCGGGAGTCGTCACTGGCCCAGAATTGCACCTTCATGCGAAACGACTTGGCGATTTCCGCGACTGCGGTGCCGATGCGGCCATAGCCGTAGATACCCAGCGTCTTGCCGCCGACGCTGTCGCCGATGCCGTTTTGCCAGGTGCCGGATTTGAGCGATTGCATCTGTTGCGGGATTTGCCGCATGGCGGCCAGGATCAGCCCCCAGGTGAGTTCGACCGTGGCATAGGAGGGCGTGCCCGGATGCTGGCCCGACGAGACGACGATACCTTGGCTGGTGCAGGTGTCGACATCGATGTGCGGATAGACGCTGCGCTGGCTGATGAGTTTCAGGTTGGGCAGGCGCTTGAGTAGGGGAGTGCGGATATGCGTGCGTTCGCGGATCAGCACCAGCGCTTCCGTGTCGGCCAAGCGTTCGGCAAGCGGGTCCAGGTCCTGGAGGTGGTCATTCCAGATGGTGACGTCGTGGCCGGCCAGCTTGCCGAAGCAGGGAAGGTGGCGGATGGTATCGAAATAATCGTCGAGGATGGTCACCTTCACGCGTTCAGTCTCCAATCACGCAGCCACGCAGCGTGTGCGGCCAGTGTTGCGTCGCCATGATGGAAGCCGCCGATCTGCACACCCAGCGGCAGCCCTTCACTTGCCAGCAGCGGCAACGTCATGGTCGGCATTCCGGAAAGGCTTGAAGGCACCTGATAGGCGGAATTACCCGTCGATGTGATGCCCTTAGGCGCGGGGCCCGGTGAGGCCAGCGAAATGAACCCGTCGGCGAAACCCGCCACCGCGGCGACCTCTGAGATCAGCTTCGCCTTGAAGGCCAGCGCGCGCTGGTAATCCTCGGCAGTCATGTTCTCGCCCAGTTCCAATCGCTGGTGGATCACTTCGGAAACCTTGTCGGCGTCCATGTTGCAGTATTCACGCACCGGCCAGCGCATCTCGTAACCGAGAATACCTGCGGCGTAAGGGTAGACCGCCTGGAAGCTGGCCTCCAAGGCGGCTGTCACCGGCAGTTCGTCGGGCTCGACGATTTCGATACCCGCCGATCGCATGTCGTCGATAAGATTTTCGAAGATGTGTTGGGACGCCTCATCGGTCAGCTCCCATCCGCCGGTGTACATGCGCACCAAACGCTGGGGTTTGCGGGCCTCGGGCAGGGTCATGGGGCCAAGCAGGGGCGTGTGTCCCGCATCCGGTCCGGCCACGTCGGCAATCTGCTTGGCAGCCTGCCACATGTCCTCCAAGCTGCCGGCATGGGTGCCCAGGTGCGAGCCGGATGGCGCGATGGAGCGTCCGCCGGCGCGGTTGAGCGCGCCGAACGTCGGTTTGAAGCCATAGTTGGCGCAGTACGCAGCGGGCCGGATGATCGAGCCGCCGACCTGGCTGCCGGTGGCGGCGGGCAGCATCGATGCGCCCACGGCCGCCGCCGTGCCGCTGGATGATCCGCCCGGCGTACGCTCCAGGTCGAAGGGATTGCGGGTCGGAGGGGCGGCGCCCAGGCCAAACTCCGTCGTGGTGGTTTTGCCGACGATGACCGCACCCCCTTGTTTCAGGGCATAAACCGATGCCGCGTCGAACGCGGGCTGCATGCCTTCAAAAAGCTTGCTGTTGAGTTGCGTGGGCAGGTCGGCGGTGTCGTAGAGATCCTTGATGCCCATCGGCATGCCGTCAATGAGGCTGAGCGGGTTGCCCGATTGATAGCGCGCGGTGGATGCGTCCGCGGCTTTGCGGGCGGCATCCAACCCCATCACCACGAAGGCCTTCACGTCGGACTCGCGCTCTTCGATGGTGGCAATGCAGCGTTCCAGGTAGTCGCGCGGCGTGTCTTTGCCTGATGCGAAACCGTCGACGGCGTCAAAGAAACTCAGCAGCCGCGTGGTGCGTGGATCGTAGGTACTCATATGAGGCTCCCTCCCAAACTGGCGATACTATCGCGCGGCGCGGTAGGGGCTGCAACTATGCAGGGTCACGTGGTGGTTTCCATTCCTCGGTTTTGGCGCTAGCTTTCCGCATCATGATTTATGGCAAAACCACCGATGAGGCTGCCGACGGCGCGGCCATGGTTGAGGTCAACGGCCGCGACTACATTTTAGCGGGCTACGTTGGCGCGGCGCCGGTACGCGGCTATTACCTGGAAGGCAATGAGGCCAACGATACCGGCGAGCCACAGGGCTTTTTCGTGCATCAACCCGCCGACGCCGTGACTGAGCCGCACTTCCACGAGACCAACCAGTTCCAGGTGTTCGTCGGCGGATCGGGTACGTTCGGCAAGCACGACGCCCTGCCGCTGACGGTGCAATACGCCAACGGCCATTCGCCTTACGGCCCGATTGTCGCGGGTCCGGACGGTATTGATTACTTCACGTTACGCGCACGATGGGATCCGGGCGCCAAGTATATGCCCGGATCGCGCGACAAATTGATTAAGGGCAACCAGCGCCAACGCCTGGTGCCCGGCATCGAACGTAGCGCGCCCGAAGACTTGGCCCGGCGGTTCGGTGCGGAGTTCGAGATCGTCTTGGATGCCGAGGGAGACGGATTGGTCGCCTATATGGCGCGTTTCGGCCCTGAGGCCAGCGCCTGCGTGCCGGAAGCCTCCAACAGCGGCGGGCAATACTGGCTCGTGACCGGCGGCACCATGATGCTGGACGGCAAATCCTACGGCCATCTGTCATGCCTGTTCGTCACCGCCGACGAGCCCCCGACCATCATCGGTGCAGGTTCGGAGGGCATGGAGATGCTGGTGTTGCAGTTCCCCGAAAAAAATCTCGTCGGCATGGCGGTGGCATGAGTAGCCACTGACCGGATGGTTGGCGGCGGTCTTATCGCCGCAACGCCGCTTGCACCATGGTTTCCAGCGCCGATAAAAACTGCGAGCGGTCGGCCTTGGAAAACGGCCTGGGGCCACCGGTGATTTGGCCGGTTTCGCGCAAGCCCGCCATCAGGTCACGGTTCGCCAGGTTCATGCCGATAGCGGCTTCGGTGAACGGTTCGCCATTGGGGCGGATGGCGTTGGCGCCTTGTTCCAGGCAGCGTGCGGCCAGTGGGATATCGTTGGTGACGGCAATATCACCCGCACCGATATGTTCGGCAATCCAGTCATCAGCAGCGTCCGCACCTTGCGCCACGATGACCAGTTCCGCCAACGCAGACGCTGGTGGGCGGATGCCGCCATCGGTAACCAGATATGTTTTTAGGCCATGCCGCTCGGCGACGCGGAGCGTTTCATCCTTCACCGGACAGGCATCGGCATCTACGTAAATGGCGCTCACGTCAACCGTCGGTGTTAGCTTTTTTGACGAACGGGATGTAGTCGGCATCGCTGATGGCGATATGGCCTTTTAGCCAATTGCCGAGGAATTCGACGAATGAACGCATGTCCAGAATTTGGCCGTTTTCTTCGAACGTCGTTTGGTAGTCGCGGACCTGATGCGAGATTTTACGGTGAATGCGCATATGCTCGACCAGGTCGGGGTAGTTGCACGATTGCATAAGATCTTCCTCGCGCGCGAAATGGCCGTCTACATAGTCGACCAGCATGTTGAGGGTCTTTTCCACATCCTCGGCATCGGCGCCGTCGGAAATGTTGGTGTGCAATTCGTTGACGGCACTGAACAGCGCCTGATGGTCGCGATCTATGGTGTCGATGCCCGTCAGATATTTTTTTGACCAAGTGAGCAGTGCCATGCGACCTCCCTCCGCAGTGACGAGCCTTGATCATAGCCGAGAAGCCTGCGTAAGGCGATGACGCAAGTCATGACCGGAAATTCCCCTCAGTGTGCTATACTCGCCGAATGGTGTTAAGGCGCTGCATGATTGTTGTTTTGGCGCTGGCCGGCGTAGTGCTGGCTGGCGTGATGCCGGCGGGCGGCGTCGCGCGTGCGGATACGGCGGCGGATTGTGGCCGCTTCTTCCTGAAATACGATGCCAAATCGCAGACCATGAAATGCGTATCCGGGAAGCGCAAAAAAAAGAAACCCTCAGATGGTGTGCGCGAAATCCGTCGCCAGCAACGCACCGTGCAGCGGATACTCACTCAGGTGCAGGATATCCTGACCATTGACGAACTGGGTGCCGATGAGCAGCGGCGGGTACGCGAATTGATCACCGAGGCGCGTCAGCGCGTGCAACAAATCCGCCGCCGCACCGCGCAACTGCGCCAAGAACAGGTATCGTACTCGCAAGAGGTTGCCAACGCAGCTCAGCAACGCACCCGTGCCCAGGTCGAACTGGCCAGATCATTGGAGCAGCAGCAGCGTGATCTCGTGCGGCAATTGGAAGCGCGTCAGCGCCAATTGGTGCAAAGCCAGCGCCGGCTCAGCCGAAATTCAAGACGATGATTTAGCCACCCGTGACGCTCATATGACGCGAGATGGCGGCACCCGACTCGCCGCGCTCTATCACGAAATCATGGCCCTTGGGCTTGCGTCCGATGGCCTCGTCGATGGCGTTTTCCAGCAACTCGTTGCCTTCAGACGCGCGCAGTGGCGTGCGTAGATCGGTGGCATCGTCCTGACCTAGGCACATATACAGCGTGCCGGTACAGGTTAGACGTACGCGGTTGCAGGACTCGCAGAAATTATGGGTCATGGGCGTAATGAACCCGAGCTTGCGCCCGGTTTCTTCCACCTCGACAAAGCGCGCCGGGCCGCCTGAGCGGTAGGGAATATCGTTCAGGGTCCAGTTTTCCGACAGTCTCTCGCGCACTTCCGACAAGGGCAGGTAATGATCGACGCGCTCGCCGCCGATGTCGCCCATGGGCATGGTCTCGATCATGGTCATGTCGAAGCCTTGTTCTCCGCACCAGGCAACCATGCCGTCCAGTTCGCCATCGTTGAAACCGCGCAGCGCCACAGCATTGATCTTGATATCGAGGCCGGCTGCCTTGGCGGCGCGTAAGCCGACCATGACCTTGTCGAGTTTACCCCAGCGCGTGATGCGTGCGAATTTTTCGCCGTCCAGGGTGTCGAGTGATACATTGATGCGTTTGATGCCGTTTTCCACCAGTTGGTCGGCATAGCGAGCCAGTTGCGAGCCATTGGTGGTCAGCGTCAATTCATCCATATCGCCGGCTTTCACGTGCCGGCCCAAGCCTTCGATAAGGTTCATGATGCCGCGCCTGACCAGGGGTTCGCCCCCGGTGAGGCGGATTTTCCGCACCCCTTTGCGCACGAAGGCCGAACAAATCCGGTCCAACTCCTCCAGCGACAAAACGTCGGATTTGGGCAAGAAGGACATGTCCTCTGACATGCAGTAGTGGCAGCGGAAATCGCAGCGGTCCGTGACCGATACACGGAGATAACTGACATGCCGTCCGAACGGGTCGATCATTTGGCTCAAAGAACCGGGCCCTTCAAAAAATATCTACAACACACTAATTTAGGTACGATGTTGTGAATTGTCGCCCCCAATTTCTCAAGGGTTTTCGTCTATTGGTGGCCTATCCCTTTCTCAGGGTCGCCGTCCATCGATGCGGTTTCTACGTCGAGGCGGTAGGTATTGCCATCGACTACGATGCGCCCAGCCGTGGGCGCGGCGAAGTGTGTGCCGATCACCAGCGTCGGGGTGCCGGCGAAGTGTTGGAATATATCGTGACGGGTTTTCACTGCCTGAGGCTTGTCTTCATCGACTACGGCTCCCCACTCGGGATGCGCCATTTGACAGGGATGGTGCAGCATATCGCCGGTGATGAAGGCCTGTTCTCCTTGCGATTCAATTAAAACGCTGACGTGTCCCGGCGTGTGCCCCGGGGTCGGCGTCAGCCGGACGCCCGGTGCGACTTGATGATCGGTATCGACCAGATCTACCAGGCCGGCATCGAACACCGGCTTGACGGAATCTGAGAATACCGGCCCAAACCGGGGGTCGTCGCCGCGCGTAGCCCAGAAATCGTATTCCGTACGGCCAAACAGATAACGCGCATTGGCGAAGGTCGGCTGCCACACACCGTCCACCAATTTGGTGTTCCAGCCCACATGGTCGACGTGCAGGTGCGTGCACATGACGATATCCATGCTGTCGGCCCCGTAGCCTGCCTCGGCCATGTCGTCGAGAAACGATGTTTGTAATTGGTTCCAGGCCGGCACCTCGCGTTCCTTGTCGTTGCCGACGCAGGTGTCGACGACAATGCGCGCGTCCGGCGTTTCAATCACCAAGGCATGGATGGCGCCGATCAGGCGACCTTCATCGGTGGCGAAGTGCGGTTGCAGCCAGGTGATTTCGCGCACACGCTCTCGCGTCGCATCGGGCAGGTAACGACTGAGGCCGCCCGGTCCCTCGAATTCGGTAATGCGGGTAATGGTGATGTCACCGATACGCCAAGTGAGATTTTGCCCGCTCATGATCCGGTCCCGTCTGCTGTGTTGATTTGCCATTGGATATCGCCGTCGGCGCCACTGGGGCGGGTGATGGTTTCCCAAGCCAGGAAACGATTGTGCACACTCAGGCAACCGCGCCACAACTCGTTCCAGCCGTCAAACAGGACGCTCACGGTCTCGGCGGGTATGTCAGGCATGCCACGCAGAAACCGCCAGCCAGTCTGACTAAAGCCACTGTCCGAGTGTGTTGCGACGTCTCCGTGGGCTTCGGTGACGAGCGCCATGAACTGAACAAACGCAGCCGCACTGTCGTCGCGTGTCAGGCCCAGTCGTCGCTGCAGGTCGCGGTAAAATTGCCGACCGGTCAACGCTGCCGTATGAACTGCCAACTCGCGCGCCGTATCCGCACCCATTTGATCGACCAATTCGAACAGACCCCATTTGACGTAGTCCATGGCGTAATTGCGTCTCGCCTTGCCCAGGCGTTCGGGCGTCCAGATGCTGGTGTCGAGTTTTGGCGCCGCGTCCGCATCGAAAGGCGGCGCGGCCTCGCCGCTGACATAGCGGACGCGTTCGTCTTCTGAAAGTTCGTGATCGTACTCCATGAAGTATCCAGTGAAACCGATCTCGGCGGTGCAGTCTTGGCTGGTGCAGACCCAACCCAAGCGCGGGTTGTTCAGAGACACGCCGTTGTGGCCATACCAGCCGTCAATGAACCCTTGGCCAACCTCAACCGGCACGCCGCAGATGGCGGTGCCGTCATAGATCCAGCGCGGATGCGGGAACCGGACCCAGGCTTTCTTGTCGGATTCATACATGTACTCCACTTCGACGCCGCCGATGCGGTTGGAGAAATAGTGATAGCGCGCCGCCGCGACGGCATCGGGCAAACCCGCGTTGCCGAGCTTCTGGAAGCTGGAAAGGAATTTTTCTCGGTGTTGGCGGCGGAAATAGCGGAAGGACCATTCGCCGGCCGCCCGGGCGCCATGTTTCAGCGCCATCTGCAACACCAATCCGGTGAAGTAGCAATGATAGAGGTGTGCGAGCACCTGCCATCCTGCCTCAATGGTATCCGGCATTGCTTGCGGTATCACCAGCGGGTCGTCTGCGCTTTCGTTCATGGCCATGTCAGGTTATCCAATTTTCGAATGGCTTTATCATACGTCTGGAGATATCGGCTTCAAGGCGGGATGACACGAATGTAGACGCCAGAGATGACGAGGGGGACGGTTCGACATAATCTGGACCTCAAATCGACAATCAACAGGGAGTATGAAAGACATGGCCGCCTATATTATTGCCGAGATCGAGGTCAATGACCCGGATACATATGACACCTACCGACAGCAGGTGCCGGAAACCCTGAAGCCTTACGGCGGTGAATTCGTTGTGCGCGGCGGCGCAATGGAAGTGCTGGAAGGTGAATGGGAGATGCCGCGTTGCGTTGTATTGCGTTTTCCGGACGTGGAGAGCGCCAAGGCCTGGCACGCATCGGATGCCTATGCGGGACCCAAAGCGATCCGCCGCTCGGCCTCGCGGGGAAACATGATCGTCGTTGAGGGCGCTTAGGGTCAGCGCTGACAGATTGAATGTGAACCTTATCCCATGTAAAGTGATTGGGACTAAAATCCAGCTGCGTTGAGTTGTTGTGGGAGTGTCGGTATCAACCATGGCGATGCCTGATAGTGTTAAAGAGAAGATTGAAGCCCTGCGAAAAGTCTTTGCTGCGCAGGTTGACGACAGGCTGTCGGAGCTTGAATCGCACGAATCAGCAGTTCGGGTCGATGCGCCAACACCCTTGTTTCGGGATGCTGTCGAGGCGTCGTGTGAACTTGCGCACAAACTGATCGGAACGGCCGGGACGTTCGGATTTGCTGAATTGAGCGAACGCGCGCGCCGGCTGGAACATTTGTGCCTGTCAGCACTGGAGACGGACGAGCGACCGCCCGATTCCTGGTATCAGGAATACATTGTCGCGCTGCACAGCATGCGTGCAGGTGCAAGTACCGCCGCGCAGATGGATCAAGATGATGCGCCATCAACCGTTGAGACGATGGAAGATGCCGCCCGCAATCGCGTGGTGCTGGTCGAGGACGATCCCGAACAAGGTGGCGTAACCAAACTGCGGCTTGAAAATTTCGGCTTTGAAGTCGATTGGATTTCTGAATTCTCGAAACTTCGGAGCGCCTTGAAAGCCGGCCCGGCAGCGGCGGTTGTCATGGACATCATGTCCGAGGCTGATCGGGATGCGGGTCTGGTTGAGGTGCGCGCGCTTCGAAAATCCGGCGTGATCAAATGCCCGGTGATTTTCTTGACCGTTCGCGACGACTTCAAGGCGCGTCTGGGGGCCGTGCGAGGTGGGGCTGATAGTTACCTCGTCAAGCCGGTCAATATTATTGAACTGGTCTCGGCCATCGACCGGCTTTCCTCGCGCGGCAAGGTGGCGCCGTTTAAGGCCGTCGTTGTCGACGACCACGAAGATATGGCGAACTATTTCGATGCATTGCTGACCAACGCGGGGTTGTTGGTCGAGACCGTTACCGTTCCCGACAAGGCATTGCCGGTAATATTGGATACCATGCCGGATGTTATCCTATTGGACATTCACATGCCCAAATGCAATGGCATCGAATTGGCAAAGGTTATCCGACAGACCAATTCTCAGTTGTTCCGGCGGCCCATTGTATTCATCACCGGTGATGTTGGTGATGAAAAACGCGTGATGACGGTGCGCTCGGGCGGGGACGATTTGATATCCAAACCTGTCGACCCGGACTATCTGGTAGCATCGGTGTTGGCGCGCGCCGAGCGATCGCGCGAGATCAGCGCCATCAATGCGCGTCTGATGTCCAGTGAAGAGATGTTCAGGGCAGTCGCGCAAACCGCAGGTGACGGCATTCTGTCATGCAATCACGATGGCGTGGTGGTGTTCACCAATAAAGCGGCAGACGCCATGTTCGGCTTGGAGGCCGAGAGCTTTTTGGGCCATCGCATCACCGAGCTTTTCAAAGATAGCTCCGATTTCGACGGCGTGCGTGCGGTGGCTGCGGAGGCGCTAGAGGATGCTGTCCATACCATGGAACTCGATATGCGCCGCATTGACGGCAACGGTTTTCCGGCCGAGATCACGGCAACCCACTGGGATGTACATGACGGGCGTTATCTCACGTTGATTGTTCGCGATATCACGGAACGCAAAATAGCGGCAGAGGCGCTCGAACAAAACGCGCGCATACTGGAAACCACTCTCAACACCATCGATCAAGGTTTCGTCATGTGGGCGGAAGACAAGACTTTGGTGTCGTGGAATAAGATGAGCGAAGACATTTGGTATCGTCCACCCAATTTGAGGCGCGGCATGCCCATGCGCGAACTGCTGTTGCATATCGCCCAAAACGGTGGTCTCGGGGAGGGTGAGCCCGAAGCGCTCGCCGAGGCGGAATTTTCTCGCCTCGTCGGAGAAGGAACTGAGGCCGATGACGAATTCCGCCTGCAAGATGGGCGCGCCATTTTTGTGCGGCGGTTCCCGCTTCCTGACGGCGGCCATGTTGCGACTTATATGGATGTTACCCATATCCGCCATTTGGAAGACGATTTACATAACGCACGCGGCGGCGACTAGTTCTCTTATGACCCGCCCGATTTTCCCGCACTTGGGAAAAATGCCTGCTCGCCCTTAATCCGGTACGCTGCGATCGCCGCCTGTCCGCTTGCCGATACCAACCAATCGGCAAATGCCTGGGCATCGGTTGTTTTGATATGCGGATGCTTGGCCGCATTGACCACGATGACGCCATAGGGGTTGAATAAACGTTTATCGCTCTCGACGAGAATCGTCAGGTCTCCCTTGTTTGCAAAATTCAGCCAAGTGCCGCGGTCAGTGAGTGCATAGGCATTCATGGCGGATGCGGTGTTCAGTGTTGCGCCCATGCCCGAACCGGTTTCACGATACCAACTACCGCTGGCCGAATCGGGTGCGACACTGGCGATTTTCCAAAGGCCGAGTTCCTTTTTGTGGGTGCCGCTGTCGTCACCACGCGATACGAATGGGGCGCCGGCTTTCGATATCTTCGAAAGTGCGGCGCCGGCGTCTTTGCCTTCGGCGATCTTGGCCGGATCGGATTTCGGACCGACGATGATGAAGTCGTTGTACATGACGTCACGGCGGTGCAGCCCAAAACCATCAGCGACGAATTTCTCCTCGGAAGGCTTGTGGTGAACGAACAGCACATCGGCATCGCCATTGCGCGCCAGCTTGATAGCCTGTCCCGTGCCGACGGCAACGATGCGCACGTCAATGCCGCTCGCTTTGGTGAACATCGGCAGGATGCTGTCATACAGGCCGGAATTGCGGGTCGACGTGGTGGAGGCGACGGTGATGAAACGTTCGCCAGCCCATACACCTCCTTGGGTGAGCGCAGCGGCAAGCAAGGCGGTAACGCAGATGCCAGCCCAAGTCGTGACCCGGAATATCTTTCGGAAACTCATGCCTAGTCTCTTTCAATGAATTCTTGTTATCCAGCCATATAGGGGGCATGAATCGTTATGTCAAATTTGACATAACGGATTTGATGAGCCGATTTCAAGATCGAATAGGAAATGTTGATGGCACGTATGAGCGATGAATTAACTCTTCGTCCCAAGTTGAAAATTCAGTTGCGGGTCGGGGGTGGTGTTATCGGCCCCGGCAAGATTGAACTGCTTGAGCATCTGGAGGCGGAGGGCGGCATCACCGCTGCGGCGAAGACCATGGGACTGTCGTACCGCCGCGCATGGTATTTGATCGATACCATGAATTCCGCGCTGGGAAATCCCGTGGTCGAGACCAAGGTCGGTGGTGAAGGCGGTGGCGGCGCGAAGCTGACACCATTTGGCGAGGCACTGGTGCATCGATACCGTGATGCTTTGGGTAAGGTGGACAAAGCGGCCGCGCCATTTCTCGATTGGCTCGCCGATGCTTGCGAATCCTCCGGCCCGCAAGGCGGCCAACAGTAGCCGTTCATCCGCGTTGCTTGGGCGCGCTCCGTTTTCGGTTGTCCTTGCCCAGTCGCCACCATAGAAGCTCGCCGCGTACAAACGCCTGGGCCAGATCATTTTTCGGTTCGGCGAAAAACTGTTCGGCCGGCGCGCGTTCCAGCATGCGGCCGCGGTGCAGGAAAATGATGTCATCTGCCAATCGCCGCGCCTGCGCCAAATCGTGCGTGGTGAGGATGATGCGTGTGCCTTCGTCATGGATGGCTTGGACGATTTCTTCAACGGCGTGGGTGGCCGCCGGATCGAGACTCGCGGTCGGTTCATCCAGAAACAAAACCTGCGGCTTGAGCGCCCAGGCGCGGGCCAAGGCGAGTTTTTGTTGTTCGCCGAAGCTCAGCACCCGAGCCGGCTGTTCGCGCAATCGCCGAATGCCGGCTCTGCCCAGTACCTCGTCGATACGGCGCAGACGTTCAGCGCGCTCAACACCTTTCAGCTTCAAGGCATAGTCAACGTTCTGGG
>JAERTE010000030.1 GCA_016845145.1 Rhodospirillaceae bacterium | reverse complement strand
GTGTCAATGGGGGGCGTTTTGGAAAACGAGCCGTCTGTTCCCACCTCGTGTCACAATCCAGCTCCGCCGATCCGGGAGACTAATTCTTGGTGGCCGTTGGAAGCTGGATGATGGCGGGTATTCGAAAATAGCCAAGAGCCGGCGCATGACGACTGAGTCTGCGCCAAGAGCAGAAGGCCAACCCCATCCGATGTGGATTCTGCGACCAGCCACAACCTGATCTCTTTCAGATATCGAAATCTCTGTTTGAACAGGTGGTCAGGATCAGGCTCGACTGATAATGTAAGCCACAAGTTTTCGAGAGGCTGTACGCGAGAAAAGAAAGTTGGATTCCCTACTCGTTTCAATCGACTACCGTGATCCGGCTTGGATTGCTATAGCCTTTCTGTCCGGGTTGCTTGTTCGCAAAGTCAACCTTCCTCCAATGGTTGGTTTTTTGACGGCGGGTTTTGTCCTGCATTTGTTGGGGGCTGAAAACGATCCGTTCCTTTTAGCCGTGGCCGATATGGGCGTGACCCTGCTGCTGTTCACCATCGGTTTGAAACTGAGGCTCGTCACTCTGGCGCGGACCGAGATCTGGGCCACTACAGCCGTCCATTTGCTCGCGTCCATCGGTCTCGCTTGCGGGACCATATTGTCGCTCGGCTGGGCAGGTGTATTGCTGTTTGATGATCTCGATTTTTCCAGTGCCTTGATCGTAGCCTTCGCCCTTTCGTTCTCCAGCACCGTTTTCGCCGTAAAGATTTTGGAAGATCGCGGATCATTGATGTCGCGCTATGGGCAAGTCGCCATCGGTGTGTTGGTCATACAAGATATTGCTGCCGTGTTGTTTTTGGCGATTTCGGCAGACAAGCTTCCATCCCCTTGGGCCATCGGATTGCTTGTCCTCATTCCCGCCCGCCATTTGCTGTCGTTTCTAATGAATCACAGTGGTCACAGGGAACTGCTGGCCGTGTTCGGTTTCAGTATGGCCCTCGGCGGCGCAGCCTTGTTCGAGTTGGTGGGAATGAAGGGCGACCTAGGAGCGTTGATTGTCGGCGTGTTGCTGGCATCCAATGTCAAAGCCAAACAACTCTCTAACATCCTGATGAATTTCAAGGATGTATTTTTGGTTTGCTTCTTCCTAACCATAGGGCTCACGGGGTTGCCTTCATGGGATACGGCTGGAGCGGCATTGATCCTGTTGGCTCTGGTGCCGTTAAAAACGCTTCTGTTTTTATTTTTACTCCTGCGTTTTCGCATGCGTGCACGGGGCTCGGTCTTCGGCAGCTTGGTTCTCAGCAACTACTCCGAATTTGGTTTGATCGTCTGCTCCATAGCCGTCAGCGCCGGATGGCTAGCCAATGACTGGATAACCGTGATCGCGCTTGCATTGACCGCATCGATGGTTCTTTCAGCTGTCATTAACGCCTACGCGATCGAAATTTTTGGTAATTGTCGTAGCATGCTCAGAGGTTTCGAACGCAGACAGCGGCTAATTGGAGACGAGGACATAAATCTCGGCGGGCACCGTATCTTGATTTTTGGTATGGGAAGAGTGGGGCGGTCCGCTTATGACCAGATGCGTGTTCATGCGGAAGACAAGATCATCGGCATAGATTTGGATGAAACCCAGGTTCAACGCAGTTGCGCAGACGGGCGGAATGTCGTTCTTGGTGACGCTACTAGTCCCGAGTTTTGGTCTCGGCTGATCACCCCCGCCGATGAGATCGAAATGATCCTGCTCGCAATGCCGCATCATCATGCCAACCTGGATGCGGCGAAACGCCTGCGCGAGCGCGGCTACCAAGGCCCCGTCGTTGCCGTCGCGCTTTATCCGGACAACGAAGAGGAACTGCGCAAAAACGGCATCAACGAAGTGTTTAATATATATGCTGAAGCGGGTAACGGTGCTGCAAAGCGCATGTACGATCTGTTGGAAAGCAAGCCTACTTAAACCGGTCAAGATGTCCGCCTAGAGTCACGTGCCGTCTTGCGGCAAATGACCACACATGTGTTTCTGACGGCCGTATAGCAGACGACACAGTAAAATCGTTCCTAAAATAGGAATATTGACATATTTCACATTATCTGATACATCCCGGTGCCATGCCGCGCCTTCGGGTGACGGCGCGCCATAGGACATTCATATAGGTAACAATCGGAACCGATTTCACGTTGGGGCCGATTATGATCGGGTCGCCGGGGAAGCGCTTGGGAAGTCGGCGTGCGGAAATTGGGTTCGTTCCGTCACTTTTTTTATAAGCTGAATAAAAACAACGACTTCCGCCCACCGAATGGTGGCAAAAACACTACATGGCGGTCAAATCGCACAGCCACTTCGTCAGGTCGTCGACCACCATGTGCACGTGGTCGTCTTCCGACGTTTCCTTGGCCCATGCGGTTTCGGTGCGCACCCACACGCAGGTCATGCCCATGTCGTGCGCCGGTTTCAGGTTTTTCGCCATGTCCTCGACCATTACCGTGCTCGGCGCGTGGATATCGTGTTCGCGGACCAGCTTGTCGTAGACCGGGCGTTCGGGTTTCGGGCGGTAATCCGACGCAACGATATCGAACACGGCCTCGAAATGGTGCCGCACGCCGAGCTTGTTCATAACATTGTCGGCATGCTCGACCGAGCCGTTGGTGAAGATGATCTTGCGGCCGGGCAGGCGCGAGAGGGCTTGCTCCAGTTCCGGGTTGGGGTCCACGGGGGCCAGGTCGATGTCGTGCACGTAGTCGAGGAAATGGTCCGGGTCGGTGCCGTGCTCGCTCATCAATCCGCGCATGGTGGTGCCGTGTTCGCGAAAAAACGACTTCTGCACCCGGTAGGCATCGTCCCATTCCAACCCCAAGTGTTCGCAAATGTAGTTGGTGATGTTGCGGTCGACCTGATCGAACAGCCGGCACGATGCCGGGTACAGCGTGTTGTCCAAATCGAACAGCCACACCTCGGTGCTGTCGAAGGCCTGGCGCAGTTCGTCCGGCGTCGGTTTGATGATGTCTGGCATTGCGGCATTACGCCTATCGGGGGGCGTTTTGGCAAGGTTCTTTGGCGCAACGGGCTAGGCTCTTTGCCCCTGGAGACCTCGGACAGGATTGTCTAAACTGCGCCGAGGGAGTGGAGCAAGATGCAATGAACGATCATCAGGGGGATGGCCAGGCGCAGATCCAGGCTTCGCAACGCCTTTTGGAAGGCTATCCGGGCGCGGCTATGCTGGTCAGTGCGAGCGGCGAAATTTCGGCGACCAACGAAAACGCCGCAGGAGTCGTGTCGCTGCTGAGCAGCGGCGATTTGCCCGACGTTCAAGGCCTGATTACCCAGGCCAGCGAGACCGCCGCCATTGCGACGGGTTCCCTTGCCGTGCCGACGGAGCAAGGTGAAATTCTGTTGGAGTTCACGGTGGTTCCCAATGACGCCGCCAGTGACCCGGCGGGAACGTTCCTTGTGCTGGCGCGCGATCTCACCATGGAGCGCAATCTGCGCAGCGCCTTGGTCGAATCGCGCCAGCGCTACAAGGACCTGGTTGAGGTCTCCAGCGATTTCTATTGGGAGACGGACACCGAGGGACGGTTCGTGTTTGTCTCGCCACGCGGCGGGTTGGGCTATTTGGCGGATGAGCTGATCAACGATGCCGGCGAGGATTACGTCACCGATCCGGAATCCTATACGCCGCTGCCGTTTGTCAGTGAGCGTCCCTTGGAAGATATCGAAATGTGGTTCCGCTCCAAGCAGGGTGAGACCGTGTGCATGCTGGTTTCATGTGTGCCGCTGTTTCATGAGCAGCAAGGCTCGGAACGGCAATGGAGCGGCACCCGTGGCGTCTGCCGCGATGTCACCGATGAGCGCCGCTCGGAAGCCGCCCTGGCGCGCGCCCGGCACCGCGAGCAACTGCTGAGCTACATCGTCAGTTCCGTGCGCGACGAGCTGGATCCGCAGAACATGTTGAACGCCGCCGTCACGGCCACGGCGCGGGCCTTGGGCGTTGCCGGTTGCCGCATCTATCGGCAATCGGATCCGGGGCAGTTCCTGGTCGCCGCCGACTATGGCAATATCGAGAAACTGGAAGACTTGGACACCGCCGTCGCAGAGCTGGAAGACCTGTCCGAAGTGGCGCAACTGGAGCTCGAGCACTGGCGCGTTCTGGCGGTGAGCACGCATTACCGCCAAACCGTGAACGGCGTCATCTGTATCTGGAAAAGCCGAAATGACGAGGATTGGACCAACGATCAATTGATCCTGGTTTCCGATATCGCCAATCAGCTCGGCATCGCCAGCGAACAGGTCACCAATCACGAACGCATCGTCGCATTGTCGCGCACGGACAGCATGACCGGCCTGTTGAACCGGCGCGCCTTCTTCGAAGAAGAGCTTCCGCGTCGTGTCGCGCGGCTCGAGCGCAGCCGCCAGACCGCCGCACTGTTCTATGTCGACATGGATAACTTCAAGCTGGTCAACGACGTGCACGGCCACCAAGCCGGTGACGACGCCATTATGTTTTTGCGCGATATGCTGATGGACTTCACCCGCCCCGGCGATGTTATCGCGCGGCTGGGCGGTGATGAGTTCGCCATGTGGCTGGACGGCATCCGCCCGGACGTGGCCGAGATGCGCGTCGCGAACCTGATCGAGGTGAGTCAAAGCATGCGGGAATTCTCGGGTTCCGAGGATCGGCCGCTCGGAATTTCCGTTGGTGTTGCGGTGTTCGACCCCGATTGGGAAGAGCCGCTCGACGAACTTCTTGCCCGTGCTGATGCGGCCATGTATTCCATTAAGAAAGCTGGCAAGGGGGGTTTCCACATGGCACCTCAGCCGGCGCAGAAAACGACTGAGTCCGGCTGACAGAGCCGGATACGTCAGCTTGAGGGTTGCGCGCCGTGAACGCCGACGTAAATAGCGCATCGATAACATATGAAGAGGCCAAGCAGTTGGCCGGGCACAATGACGCCTCGGTTCGCGCCATCTTGGCCCGGCGCGACGATGTGCCTCCCGAGGTCCTGTATTTCCTGGCCGAAGACGGTGACGCCGACGTGCGCCGCGCTGTTGCCGAAAACACATCCGCGCCGGGCCTGAGCAATAGGCTTTTGGCGCGTGACGCCGACGCCGACGTGCGCTCTGAACTGGCGACGAAAATTGCAGCTGTGGCGCCGGAACTTGATCCCGAAGAAGCCGACAAGGCCAACCGCGCGACCTACGAGGCGCTTGAGATGTTGGCCCGCGACCAGCTTGAGATCGTGCGCGGTGTGTTGTCCGAGGCGATCAAGGATGTCCCTGGCGCGCCACGAGAAATTATCAAGACGCTGGCCAGCGATCTGGCGATTGAGGTTTCCGGTCCGGTGCTCGAGCATTCACCGGTGCTGCTGGATGAAGATCTCATGGAGATCATCGCCAGCACCCATGTGGAAGGCGCTGTCAATGCTGTCGCCCGACGCGAGAACCTGCGCGAGAACGTTTCCGATGCCATTGTCGCCACCGAAAACAATGGCGCGATCGCCGACTTGCTGGGTAACAACAGCGCGCAAATCCGTGAGGAAACCCTTGATCAGTTGATCGACAAGGCAGAGGGCGTGACGCTTTGGCAGAAACCGTTGGTGGCGCGTCGGGAATTGCCCGACGGAGCGGCAGCCCGCATGGCTCATTACCTGGCGGACAACCTGCTGGCTGAGTTGAAACAGCGTGCCGACATGGACGAAGCGACGCTTTCGGAAGTCCGTGCGGCGGTGAGTCAGCGCATCGACGGGGGCAACGCTCACGCAGAGCCCGATGCAGGCGGGGGGCAGGATTTCCTGCGGGGGGACTTGCCCATGGACATGGTCATGCGCCTCTACAATGCCCGCAAGCTTGATGCCCGCGTGGTGGAAAAGGCACTGATGGCGAGCGACATGGGTTTTGTGTTCGCCGCACTATTGGTGCGCGCCGGGGTCGGGCCCGAGGTCGGGCGGCGCATTTTCCAAGAGAAACACCCTAAGGCGATGATGGGGCTGGCTTGGAAAGCGGGACTTTCCGCCGAGATGGCGGAGCAAGTGCAAAAACGTATGGGGCGGCTTGCACCGGGAGAAGTTATTCAAGCTACCGCCGGAGGTGAGTACCCCATGAGCGATCATGATCTGGCCTGGCAGGTCGAGTTTTTCTCGGATATGACGGCCATGAGCCGGAAGAACTGACCAGACCCATGATTAGTCTCATCGATAAAATACTGCGCCGTGACCAACAAACTCTGACCTACGAGAAAGCCAAAGAACTGGCGGGTCATGAAGACGAGGCCGTACGTGCCGAACTGGCGCAGCGCGAAGACGTACGCCCGGAAATCCTCTACTTCCTGGCCGAAGACCCGTCGCCCCGGGTTCGTCGGCTCATTGCCGAAAACCTGTCGACGCCGCCACATGCCGATTTGATCTTGGCGCGTGATGATGATCAGGCCGTGCGGGGTGGTCTGGCGGAGAAGATATCGCGCCTGGCGCCCGGCATGGACCCGGATGAACAAGACAAGGTCAAGCGCATGGCCTATGAGGCGCTGGAGGTCCTGACCACCGATCAGGTCACACGCGTGCGCCAGATTCTGGCCGAGGCGCTGAAAGACGTGGCCGGCGCGCCGCCGGACGTGATCCGCCGCCTCGCCTTCGATACCGAAATCGTCGTCGCCGGTCCAGTGCTGGAAAATTCGCCGGTTCTTACTGATGCGGACTTGCTTGAGATCATTTCGCAGGGCACGGCACAAGGCCGGCTGAGCTATATCTCGAGACGCAATCAGGTCAGCGCCAACTTGTCGGAAGCCATTGCCGCCACTGGCGACGAGGAGGCCGTTGCATTGTTATTGGGCAATCCGAGTGCGCAAATTCGCGAAGAAACACTGGACAGCATTATTGCACAAGCCGAGCGGATTGAAGGTTGGCATGCGCCTTTGGTGGCGCGACCGAAACTCTCAAAACGGGCGGTCTCACGCTTGGCCCATTTCGTTGCAGCCAATCTGATCGATGTGTTGGCGGCACGGCGCGATCTGGAGCCCGATGTGCTGGACGAGGTCAAGCGTGTCGTTGATGAGCGGATCGATGCGGGCGAGAAGGACCTATCTTCACTGAGTGAGCCGCTAGAAGATAGTACGACGCCGTTGGAAGCCGCCTATGGCGCGGCCAAAACATTGCAAGAAGTTGGCGAGTTGACCGTTGGTCACGTCAGCAAGGTGATGAAGGGGGGCGCTCAGGAGCCCGTGCTGGCAGCGCTGGCGGTATTGGCTGAGCTGCCGATCCTGGCGGTGCAAAAGGCTGTATTGTCGAAGAACCAGAAGGGCTTGATTGCCGTTGCCTGGAAGGCCGGCCTGACCGCTGATATGGCCGAGAAACTCCAGGTGTCGTTATTGGAGCTCGGTCCGGACGCCATTATGAAGGCCAACGGCGGCAATTACCCCATGAGCGACAACGACATGGAATGGCAGTTCGAATTCGTTTGCGATCTAGCCTAAGAAATCAATGTGCGAGTCGTTGCACGGAGCTGCAATCAATCGCGCGTGATCTGCGTTCCGGCTCCGCCCTTGGTGAACAGCTCCACCAATACGGCATGCGGCACCCGGCCATCAATGATGGTCGCCGCATCGACACCTTGTTCAATGACGTCGATACAGTTCTCGATTTTCGGGATCATGCCGCCTTGGATCGTGCCGTCGGCGATCAATGCCCGCGCTTCGGCGATGCTCATGCTTGGAATCAGGTTGCCGTCCTTATCCTGCACGCCGGCGATGTCGGTCAGCATATAAAGCCGTGCCGCCTTGGTTGCTGCGGCGATGGCGCCGGCCATGGTGTCGGCGTTGATGTTGAAGGTCTCGCCGTCGGGACCTATGCCGATGGGTGCGATTACCGGCGTGATGTCGCTTTTCTCGAAACTTTCGAGCACATGCGGGTTGACGGTTTTCGGTGTACCCACCAGGCCCAGATCGATGACTTTCTCGATATTTGAATCCGGGTCGCGTTTGGTGCGCTGCAGTTTATCGGCGCGCACCAGATTGCCGTCCTTGCCGCTTAGGCCCACGGCATAACCACCGACCGAATTGATGTCAGACACTATGCGTTTGTTGATGGAACCCGACAGCACCATCTCGACGACATCCACGGTGGCTTCATCGGTGACCCGCAGGCCATCAATAAACTCGCTTTGAATTTGCAGCTTTTCCAGCATGGCACCGATTTGCGGGCCACCGCCGTGCACAACGACAGGGTTCAGCCCAACCTGGCGCAACAACACCATGTCGCGCGCGAACAGTTCTGCTAAGGCCGCATCACCCATGGCGTGGCCGCCATATTTGATAACCACGGTCTTGCCGGTGAAGCGCCGCATGAACGGCAGCGCCTCGGACAAAATTTTCGCCTGAGCGTGCGCGGCTTCGTGTGGATTTTCGGTTTCATTCGTCATGATGGGGAATTTAACCCCTCACGCCCGCCGCTTCCAGAGAGATATTCCGCAAGGGCATATTGTTCTCTTTGGTCCAACTCATTCGAAATTAATACCTTGCGCCAATGGCATCTCGGACGAGTAGTTGATCGTGTTGGTGGTCCGCCGCATATAGTTTTTCCAAGCGTCGGATCCGGTTTCGCGGTCGCCGCCGGTTTCTTTTTCGCCGCCGAAGGCTCCACCGATCTCGGCACCCGAGGGCCCGATGTTGATGTTGGCCATGCCGCAATCCGACCCGGCCGCAGAAATAAACCGTTCTACCTCGCGCATGTTGTCGGAAAAGATGCACGACGACAGACCTTGCGGCACGTCGTTGTGCATGGCGACGGCGTCATCGAAATCTTCGTAGTCGACGAAGTACAGGATCGGCGCGAAGGTCTCTGCCTTCATCACCGCTGTTTGCGACGGCATGTCGATGATCGCGGGTGAGACGTAATAGCCGTTGGGGTAGGCATCGGCCATAACCCGCGCACCGCCGGTGACCAGGGTTCCGCCTTCGCCCTTCGCCGCGTCGATGCTGGCGGCAAACGCGTCATAAGCCTGTTTGTCGATCAACGGGCCAACCAGCGTGCCGCTTTCCAGCGGGCTGCCGATTTTCAGTGATTCGTAGGCTGCCTTCACTTTGGCCAGCAGCGCGCCTTTGACATCTTTGTGCGCAATCACGCGCCTGAGCGTCGTGCAGCGCTGGCCCGCCGTGCCGACCGCACCGAACAGAATGGCGCGCACGGCCATGTCCTGGTCGGCATGTTTGGAGACGATCATGGCGTTGTTGCCGCCAAGTTCGAGAATCCGCCGCCCGAAACGGGCCGCGACTTTCGGCCCGATGGCGCGTCCCATGCGGGTCGAGCCGGTGGCCGAAACCAGCGGGATATCGGGGCTGTCGACCAGTACTTCGGATTGCGCCACGCCGCCCAGCACCAGACCAGCGAGGCCTTCGGGGGCGTCGACGCCGAATTTCTCAATGGCGCGCAAAAGCGCGTTCAGCGTCGCCATGCCCGAAAGCGGTGATTTCTCCGACGGTTTCAGGATAATCGGATCGCCGCATATCAATGCATTGGCCGCGTTCCAGGCAAACACCGCGCACGGGAAGTTGAACGCCGTGATGATGGCGACGGGGCCCAGCGGGTGCCATTGCTCCATGATCCTGTGCCCGGGGCGTTCGGAGACGATGGTTTTGCCGAACAATTGCCGCGACTGGCCGACGGCGAGATCGCAGATATCGATGGCTTCTTGCACTTCGCCCAGGCCTTCTTCGACGATTTTGCCGACCTCGACCGAGATGACGTGCGCGATGTCATCCTTCGCGGCGCGCAACTCCTCGCCCCAAAGCCGCACCAATTCGCCGCGCCTGGGGGCCGGTACTTCACGCCAGCGGATGAAGGCGTCCTGAGCTTTCGCAATGAGGCCCTCCACCTCTGCCACAGGTGTCGCGTGCAAGCGCGCGATGTCAGCGCCGTCGATCGGTGAATAGACAATCATGTCGCCGTTTTGGCGCTCGGCCTCGGAAATGCCGGAGCGGTTCAGGGTATCGTTCAATTCGGTCATCGGGGTTCTCCTTCGCCTCTACTCGGCGAGATTCAAGTACGTGACGTCGTCGGTCTCAAAGGTCATCGGGTCGCGCCCGCGTCTGCTTAACCAAGAATACACCGGCGGCACTCGATCCGCGATGGATTCAACGTGAATGTCGAGCAAGCACGGACCATCGAATTGGAAGGCCTCGTCCAGGGTGGTGGCCAGTTCATCCGAAGTGCGCACCGTCCAGGATTTGAGCCCGAACGCTTCGCCGATGGCCTGGCCTTGGGGGGCTAAGAAATCGACCCCGAAGCATTGGTTGTGGCCCTGCAAACGGTGCAGGCCCTTGATCCAACCGAAGCAGCCGTTGTTGAACAGCATCAGCATCGCCGGTACGCGAAGCCGCACCAGGGTTTCCAACTCGCCCGCCGACATGCCAAGCGATCCATCGCCGAACATCCCGATGGGCTTGCGTTCCGGGTCGGCGAACCAGGCGCCGGCAACGGCGGGGATTGCAGAGCCGAGCCCGCCGAAGGCGCGCGGAATGACGAAGCGCGTGCGCCGGTCACCAATGCGCAGGAAGCGCGTCATATAAGGTGTTGGCGTGCCGGCATCGGAGAGAATGTGAACCGGTTTGCCGTAGGCTTCCAACTGATCGTTGAAGACTTTCACCACCCGTTCGGGACGCAGCGGTACGTCTTGGCGTTCCAGCAAGATGTCCGCATTGGACCAGAAATTGGCACGGTAGGTGTTCAGGTGGTCCACCCAAGGCTGGTGCTTGGCGCCGTCGAAGCCATCCGGCACGGCGTCCAGAACGCGACCTAGAACCAGCTTTGCATCGCCGGCGACCGACAGCATGTTCTCATAATTGTTGGCCAAGTTTTCCGGGTTGATGTCGATCTGCACCACACGCTTGTTCAGCGTGATCTTCGGAAACGTCCAGCCCACCGTCACCACCGAGCCCATTTTTGAGCCAACAAAAACCACCAGGTCGGCTTCTTCCAGTGCGCGATTGGCGTGCGGATGGAAGCCGTTGTCGCCGATCACACCGATGGCCAAATTGTGATCATCGGGCATGGCGCCTTGGCCGGTCATGGTGTTGACCAGCGGTACGTTCAGCCGTTCCGCCAATTGAGTGATCTCGGGCCCGGCACAGGACCGGTTGACGCCGCCGCCGGCCACCAATAGCGGTTTTTCGGATTTCTCGAACAAGGCCAGCAACTCATCGACCTTGCCGGGTGCGGGACCCATGGGGAAGGCGGGGAAGGATTTGCACTCGTCTTCGGCGTGCAACGAGATCGTCTCGGGGGCGACGTCGGCCTTCAACATGTCTTCGGGAATTTGCAGGTGCACCGCACCCGGTGTGCCGCTGCAAGCGACGCGAAAGGCGCGGCGAATGATCTCCGGCAGTTTGTCGGCGGATTTGACCTGCACCGACATTTTGGTCACCGGCTCGAACAATTTGGCGCAATCGAGCTCGGTAATGACGCCACGGCCCTCGCCGGGGAGCGGGATATCGATAGTCAATAAGATCACCGGCACGGACGATGCATTGGATTCGGCCACCGGCGGCAGCGAATACATGGCGCCGGCGCCCGATGGACATTCGAAAACGCCGGGCTTATCCGTCAGCCGGCCATAGGCGTCAGCCATGAACCCGGCTGAGCGTTCGTCACGTGCCATGACATGGCGGATTTCGCCTTCGCGCTCTTGCAGCGCTGTATAGAGCGGCACGTTGGTGTCGCCGGGGACGCCGAAAATCGTTTCGACCTCGTATTTGACTAACATCTCGACAAGAATGTCCGCGCCGCGCATGGATTGCCTCTTTCGCTAATTTCATGGTGTTGGCAAAGGCCCATCCTCACCCCGATGGACATTCAAGACATACGGCTTAAGCACGACGATTTGAATGGTTGAAATAGCTTTTATTATTATTAATATGTAAAAAATAACTAGTTTTGATGATGAAATGCCTAGTTTAGATCAAGATGAACGGATGATCGCGCTTCTTCGCCAAGATGCACGTCAATCCGTGGCTGAGTTGGCCCGCCAGATGAATGTGTCCAGAACGGCGGCGCAGGCGCGCCTTGAGCGCCTTGAGCGGAACGGGATCATTGATGGCTATACGGTGCGATTGTCGTCGAAGTTTAACCGCAACCGCGTGCGTGCGCTGGTGATGATCAAGTCGCCGCCGCGCGGGCGCGGACGGGTGGAAAAGGCGCTCGGCCAGATACCGGCACTGGTGACGCTGCATTCCATCAGCGGTCACTATGACTTAGCCGCGGAAATCTCCGCGCCGGCGGTGGAAGATCTGGATGCGGTGATCGACCAAATTGGCGAACTTGAGGGTGTTGCCGATACCTTATCGTCGGTGATTCTATCGACCAAGCTTGATCGGTGATCTTGCCTAGCTCTCAGCACCATACACCGCCTTGGCGGCTCCTGCCGAGACCAATCCGTCGGCCACGTCGGCGGCGAGTTTAGCCGGGTCACGGTCTTTCGGGTCGCCATAGCCAGCACCGCCCGGTGTATGCAGGACAACGCGTTCACCGGCGTTGATCATCTGAGTGCCCTTGCCGGCCAGCACTTGGCCGGAAGCCAGCCTAACCGAACCATTCTCGCCATTTGCGCCGCCGAACCGCCCGCGCGGCGGGAACGTGACCCGGTCAAACGCGGCCAGCAATTCCATGTCGGCATTGATGGCCGATGAAATCTCGATCACCTGGCCCAGACCACCGCGTGTGGCGCCGGCGCCGGCGGAATCGGTGCGGTATTCCTTGCGGTGCACGATCAGCGGCGCCACGGTTTCGTTGATCTCAACCGGTGTGCCGCGCACGCCGGATGGGTATGCGGTGGCCGACAGACCGTCCTTCGCCGGGCGCGCACCGGTGCCGCCATTGGTCACCGCGGTGACGGCAAAAATCGAGGCATCGTTGGAACCGCGGTCGGTCTCGCCCCGGAATGTCAGGTTCCATAGACAAGATGCGCCCTCTGCCGGCACGCGGTCGGGCACGGCCTGCGCTAGACACCCAAACACCACGTCGGGCAGCATTTGGCCGATAATGTGGCGCGAACAGACGGCGGCCGGATAGGGCGCGTTCAGAACACTGCCTTCCGGAGCGGAGACGACCAGCGGTGCCAGAGAGCCCGCGTTGTTGGGCACGTCCGGGCGTACGATGCAACTCAAGCCAAAGCAGGTGTAGGCTGTCGTGTAGGCCATGGGCACGTTGATGCCGTAGCGCGATTTCGGCGACGTGCCGTCGTAGTCCATGTGAATGCCGTCGTCGGATATGGTCAGCGCCGCAACCAGGTCCAACGGCTCGTCAAAGCCGTCGATGGTCATGGAATTGCGCCACGTGCCTTTCGGCAGCTTGGCGATTTCCGCCATCACGGCGGCATGGGAGTTTTCGTATATAAAGTCCGAAATGCCTTCCAGGTCGTCGAGGCCGAATTCCTCCATCATCTCAATCAGACGCTTGCAGCCGATGTCGTTGCAGGCCGCCAGCGAATACACATCACCTTCGGTCTCGACCGGTTGGCGGGTGTTTTGGCGCACCATGGCAAGCAGGGTTTCGTTCATCACGCCCCGGTCGGCCAGTTTCAGCATGGGGATATAGATGCCCTCCATGTGCACGTCGGTGCCGTCCGGTCCGGTGCCGAGCCCGCCGATGTCCGTCAGGTGCGAAGTGCAGGCGAGCAGACCGACGAATTGTCCGTCCTTGAAGGCCGGTGTGGTGAGGACGAAATCGTTCAGGTGCCCGGTGCCCATCCATGGGTCGTTGGTGATGTAGATATCGCCTTCGTTCATTTCATTGATGGGGAAGTGACGGATGAAGTGCTTTACCGCCTCGGCCATGGAGTTCACATGCCCCGGCGTGCCAGTAACGGCCTGGGTCAGCATACGCCCGCGCCGGTCGAACACCCCCGCTGACAAATCACCGCATTCCCGCACAATAGGGCTGAAGGCCGTGCGCATGAGTGTTTGTGCCTGTTCCTCGACCACAGATATCAAGCGGTTCCACATGATCTGCATATGGATGGTGTCGAGTGCGCCAGTCTGAGCCGTCATGACAAGGCCTCCGATTTGCGATCCAGGATGATGTAGTTGTTGGCAGCAATAGTCGCGTTGAAGCTGTCGGGCACGAACGACGAGGTCTCGTCTTCGGCGATGACGGCAGGGCCGTCGATAGTCTGGCCAGGCGCAAGATCGGGCCGCCAATAGAGCGGGATGTCGCGTTCCTGGCCTAAGGCCGGGTCGAAGATGCGGCGATTGCCGACAGCGGAAGCTTCACCCGTGGACGCAACATGGCCGATTGCAACTGGTGTCTCGGCCTTGGTGGTGATGGTCAAGGCCCAGGTCAGGACCTCCACGTCGGCGTTCGGCAAAATGCGGGCGTAGAGTTTTGAATACTCCTGGTTATAGGCATCTTGCAGCATGCCGACATCATCGTCCGTCAGCGGGCGCGCCGGTACCGGCACGACAATCTCGTGGCCTTGACCGGCGTAGCGCATGAAGGCGATGCGGTGTTCTTGCGTCTCCGCGCCGGGCGCACCGGCCTCGACCACGGCCAAGGCCTCTGCGCGCATCTCGTCCATGACGGCATTGACGGCCCCGACATCGAGCTTGCCCAGGTGCATGGCGCGGCTGCGCACCACTTCGTAGGCAACCGGTGCGCGCAGAAAGCCGATGGCGGAGCCGACACCGGCGTTGGTCGGGACAATGATCTGGTTGATATGCAGTTTTTCCGCCAACCGTCCGACGTGCAAAGGCGCCGCGCCGCCGAAAGCCACCAATGTGTGGTCGCTGGCCTCATATCCCTGCTCGACCGCATGTACGCGCGCCGCGTTGGACATGGTCTCGTCGACCATCTCGGTGATACCAAAAGCGGCCATGTGGCTCGACAAACCAAGCGGACCGGCGACGTTCCGTTCAATGGCGGCAGTCGATTTCTCCGGCGCCAGTTTGACCCGCCCACCGGCAAACAACCCAGGATCGATGCGGCCCAAATGAATGTCGGCGTCCGAAATGGTCGGTTCATTTCCGCCCCGGTCGTAGGCGGCTGGTCCTGGATCGGCACCAGCGCTGTCAGGACCGGTGGTGATCTGGTTCATGGCATCGAGGCGGGCGAGAGAGCCGCCGCCGGCGCCGATCTCGACCATTTCGATGACGGGTATGCGCAGCGGCAGGCCGCTACCCTTCATAAAGCGTGCTTGGCGATCGACCTCAAACTCGCGCGCCTTGCCGGCCGTCTGGTTCTCGATCAGGCAGATTTTCGCCGTGGTGCCGCCCATGTCGAAGGAGATGATTTTATCAAGCGCCAGTTCGCTGGCGATTTGCGTCGCCAGGATCGCGCCGCCGGCAGGACCGGATTCGACCAACCGGATCGGAAACTCGCGCGCCGTTTCCAATGCGGTCAATCCTCCGCCGGATGTCATCATGAGCACCGGGCAGGCGACACCCAGCGCCGTCAGGCGTTCTTGCAAACGCCCCAGGTAGCTCGACATCAACGGCCGCACATAGGCGTTTGCGCTGGTTGTGGTGAAGCGTTCGAACTCACGAATTTCCGGGCACACCTCGGATGACAACGACACGGATATATCCGGCGCCATCTCGGACAATATTTCGCGCACGCTAAGCTCGTGCGCCGGGTTGGTATAGGCGTGCATAAAGCCGACCGCGATGCTTTCGGCACCGGATTCCACGATCGCCGGGACGAGGCTTCGAAGCGCATCCTCATCCAGCGCGGTGAGCACATTGCCGTGTACGTCGACGCGCTCGGGCACGGTGTAGCGGCGGCTGCGCGGCACCAAGGGTGCGGGTTTTTCGATCATGATGTCGTACTGGTTGTATCGGCTCTCGTAACCGATCTCCAATACGTCGCGAAAACCTTCTGTTGTGATCAGTGCCGTCAGCGCGCCTTTGCGCTCGATGATGGCATTGGTGGCGAGCGTCGTGCCGTGCAGGAATACGCCCAGTGACGCCGCTTCGACCCGTGCTTCCGCCAGCACGTGCTCGACCCCTTCCAACACACCTTGTTCAGGTGCGGCCGGCGTGGTCAGGACTTTCACGGTGGTGCGCTCTGACGGTGTCTCCAGCACAACATCGGTAAAGGTGCCGCCGATATCGACGGCGAGACGGACACTCGGATCAGATGCCATCAGGAATATCCTCGCCGGCGGCGGCTAACTTCGTTCTCAGGCGAGCAAACAGGCTTTCCAGTTCCGCCATGTCGTCGACGTCCATGGCCGGGCCAGGCGCGCGGGCGGCGGGACAGGTGAGCGCCCCGAACCGTTTCAGCGTCTCTTTTCTGAGCGCTAGGCCAAAACCGAACTGTTGCTCGTGACGGATCAGCGGCAAATAGAGATCGAACAAATCCTCTGCTGCTTCCGTCTCGCCGGAAGCGAACAACTCATAGACCTTGACCAGCGCGCCAATAAACGCGAAGCCGGTCATGATGCCGTCGGCACCGCGCCGCATTTCCTGCGGCACATAAAGCCCGCCGTTTCCGGTCAGGATCGAGACCCGGCGCACGCCCTGGGTTTGGGGCGCATTTCGGATTGCGGAAAGCTTGCGGTGTCCGGGGCAGTCCTCGTGTTTGAACATCTTGACGCGCGGATGGTCATTGATCAGCGTGTTGATCACGGTGTTGGACATATACACCGTGGTCGTGGGCGGGTAGTCCTGTAGGCAGACGGGTGTATCGTCATCCAGTTTCGCCATCACCTTGTCGAAATAGCCGAGCACCTGTTCATCGGTTTTGAGGCCCGCGATTCCAGCGATCATCACGCCGTCGGCACCGGCGTCCATGGAAGCTTTCGCCAGATTGGCCAGATTATCGATGCCGGGGTTGGAAACACCTACGACAACCGGCACGCGGCTGTCGACGCGGCGGATATAGCGCTGCATCAGCGCTGTTTGTTCTTGGTCGGTCAGCTTTGGCGCCTCGCCCATGACGCCCAGCACGGTCATCCCGTGTACACCTTGGCCCAGATAGAAATCAGTCAGGCTATCGACGCTGTCGGAATCAACAGCACCTGTCTCGGTGAACGGTGTCGCGGCGATGACGTAGACGCCCTTGGCGGTCTCGTCGAATGGTACAGAAGGCATGCAGTGTTCCCTGTGAAAAAAATGTGTCGACACTCCGGTATGCCAAATTTCCCAAGCCTTTGGGAGTCCGTGTTTGATCGCGCGTTGGATCCGTGGAGCTTCCAACAATCCCAGGAAGGCCGGGGAGGGCCGGGGG
>JAERTE010000029.1 GCA_016845145.1 Rhodospirillaceae bacterium | reverse complement strand
GGCCGGAACATCAGCGTTGGTCGCGGCCTGCAAAGCTGCCAATGGTGGCGGCAAGCCGATTTTGGTGACGGCGGCGGAAAAGCGCCGTGCGCGCGCCGCCAGCGCACTGGAAATGACCACAGGCGACGCAGGCGCAGCCGTGTTGGTGGGTGAGGGCGAGGGGGTTGCGAAACTTCTGGGCTCTCACACCAAGGCCGTCGATTTCGTCGATCACTACCGCGGTCAGGACGAAACCTATGACTACAACTGGGAAGAACGCTGGATCCGCGACGAAGGCTACATGAAACTGGTGCCGGCGGCTTGTGAAGCAGCGCTCGCTGATTCTGGCGTCAATGCGGGCGACATCAATGCGTTTTGTTTCCCCGCTGCGATGCGGCGGGTTTCTGGGATGCTGGCGAAGAAGCTTGGCATTGGCGAGGACGCGGTGCGAGACAACCTGCAGGCCAACTGCGGGGAAGCCGGCGCGGCTCATGGGCTGGTGATGCTTGTGCACGCATTGGAAGACGCCAAGCCGGGCGACAAGATTTTGGTCACCGGTTTCGGTCAGGGTTGCGATGCCCTGGTGTTTGAAGCGACTGACGCCATCACCAACGTGCGCCCGGAAATGGGTATCTCGGGCTGTCTGTCGCGCGGTCGCAAGGAACCCAACTACAGCCGCTACTTGGCCCACAATGAGATGGTCGAGATGGAGCGCGGCATCCGCGCCGAGATGGACAAGCAAACCGGTTTGACGACGCTCTATCGCAACAAGGAGATGATCATGTCGGCGCTGGGCGGGAAGTGCTCGCAATGCGGTACGGTGCAGTTCCCCAAGACCAACATCTGCGTCAATCCCAATTGCGGTGCCGTCGACACCCAGGAAGACCAACCGTTTGTCGGCGCGGCGGCGAAGCTGAATTCCTATACCGCTGACCGGCTGACCTACTCGCCCGACCCGCCCGCCTACTTCGGCATGGTCGAGTTTGATGAGGGCGGCCGCTCGATGACTGACATCACCGATGTCGATCCGGCAGTGGGGCTCAGCGTCGGCACGCCCATGAAGCTGACCTTCCGGGTCAAGGATTATGATACAAAACGTGGGTTTAGGCGTTACTATTGGAAGGCCGCACCTGTTGCGGCGGTGAAGGGAGAATAATCATGGCTACGGGTATTAGCGATAAGGTTGCCATTCTTGGCATGGGGTGTTCGAAATTCGGCGAACGCTGGAACGACAACGCCGAAGATTTGATGCTGGAGGCCTTCACCGAGGCGCTCGGGGATGCGGGTATTGAAAAAGACCGAATTGAAGCGGCTTGGTTCTCCACCGCCATCGAAGAACAGCATGTCGGCAAGTCGGGTATTCCGCTCGCCATGGCATTGCGCCTGCCCTACATTCCGGTCACTCGTGTCGAGAACTACTGCGCCAGTGGCTCGGAAGGTTTTCGGGGCGCGGTCTACGCCGTGGCGTCGGGTGCTTGCGACATCGCCCTGGCATTGGGCGTCGAGAAGCTGAAGGACACCGGTTACGGCGGCCTGCCGCAGCGCTCGCGCGGCTCGGTCAATGACCAGTTCTGGGCCAATGCTTCGGCGCCTGGCTCCTTTGCACAACTCGCCAGCGCCTATCAAGCCAAGCACGGAATTCCGGCCGAAGACATCAAGCGCGCCATGGCGCACATTTCGGTCAAAAGCCACGACAACGGTTCCAAGAACGACAAGGCGCATCTTAGAAACAAGATCGATATCGATCGCGTTTTGAACGCGCCGATGATCGCCGAGCCCTTGGGCCTGTTCGATTGCTGCGGGGTCAGTGATGGCGCGGCTTGCGCCATCGTGACCACGCCGGAGATCGCACGCTCCTTGGGCAAGACCGACCTGATTACCGTGAAGGCGTTGCAGCTTTCCGTTTCCAACGGCACCGAAGCGCAACACAACTCGTGGGACGGCAGCTATTTCATGACCACCCGCAAGGCCGCAGAGATGGCCTATAAGGAAGCGGGCATCTCCAATCCGCGTGACCAGGTCAGCCTGATCGAGGTGCACGACTGCTTTTCCGTCACCGAGTTGGTGACGATGGAAGATCTGCACATCTCGCCGGAAGGCGGCGCGGTCAAGGACGTGCTCGACGGTTTCTATGATGCCGACGGTGAAATTCCTTGCCAAATCGATGGTGGTCTCAAGTGCTTCGGCCACCCCATTGGGGCTTCCGGCCTGCGCATGATCTATGAGATGTATTTGCAAATGCAGGGCCGTGCCGGTGAACGCCAACGCGATGACGAGCCGGTGTTCGGCCTGACCCACAATTTGGGTGGCTTCCCACACCAGAACGTCTGCTCGGTGGCTATCGTCGGCAAGGAAGGGGCCTAATCCCTGACTGACTCACACACGTTTGATGTCGTCGTCGTCGGTTCCGGCGCGGCGGGGCTAAGCGCCGCGCTGGCGGTGGGCGCTGCCGGTGGGCGCGTGCTGGTGATTGAGAAAGCGCCGGTTATCGGCGGTACCACGGCGATGTCGGGCGGCTGCATCTGGGCGCCACGCCATCATTATCAAGCGGCCATGGGGGTTACTGATTCTCGGGATGCGGTGCTGAGTTACATCCGCGCCGTGTCGCCAGATGGTTGGCACAACACTGAAGAGCCGTTGTGGGCTGCTTTTGTTGACGCGGTGCCGGAGATGCTGAAGTTCGTTGAGGCCTCGAGCCCCATCACCTTTACCCCCAACCGTGACCCCGACCCTTATGCGGAACTCGAGGGCGGATTGCCCTTTGGCCGCAACCTCTCGGCAGCACCGTTGCGCGCTGCCATTTTGGGGCCGTGGCGCGACAAGATCCGCAAACCCACCGTTAGTGTCGATCTCAATTACGAGGAAGTGTTCGATAATCATTTCTTGTCCAACCCGAAAAAATGGGCGTTGCGTTACGGCCTGCTTTTGGCATGGCGGAAGTTTCGTGGACTCAAGACCAAAGGCAATGCGCTGGTCATCGGCCTGCTGAAAGGTTGTCAGGACCACGGCGTGGAAGTATGGCCGGAAACCTCGGCGAAGGAACTGTCGGTGGTTGATGGGCGAGTGTCGGGCCTAAAGGTCGAGCGGGACGGTGAAGTCATCGACATCACGGCCACGGGCGGCGTTGTCTTGGCCAGTGGCGGTTTCGAGTGGAACCCGGAAATGATGGCCAAACATTTCCCTGGCCCGGTGGAATGGACCGCAAGCCCCTCCACCAATACCGGCGACGGTCAACGCATGGCCGAGGCCGCTGGCGCGCATCTCGACCGTATGGATCAAGCCTTGATCATGGGCACCACGCCGGTGATGTACGAAGGCCAACGCCAAGGGTTGCCGGCGGGCGACTATTTTTTGCCCCATTCGATGATCGTCAACGCAAAGGGCAAGCGGTTCGTCAACGAAAAACAGATGAACGTCGGCTTGGCCTTTGATGAACGTGACCCGGAAACAGGGCACCCGGTCAACCTGCCGGCGTGGCGTATTTATGACGGTCAGTATGCATCCAAGTACCCTCATCTGATGCCCAACAAATCGGTTCCTGATAACCGGTTTCGGGCGGATACCCTGGAGGAATTGGCCGGCATGATCGGCGTTGATGCGCCTGGGTTGGTGGAAACGGCGGCACGGTTCAGCGAATTCGCCCGCGCTGGTGAGGATACGGACTTCGGTCGCGGAAAAGCGCTTTGGGATCGCGCGCGCGGCGGCGATCCCCGCCACAAGCCGAACCCGACCCTCGGTACGATTGAGAAACCGCCGTTTACGGCGATGCCGTTTAAGGCGAGTTTCCTTGGCACCAAGGGTGGTCCGCGCACTGATCAGAACGCTCAAGTGCTGCGCCCGGACGGATCTCCCATCAATGGGCTTTATGCGGCGGGCAATGTCATGGCCAATTGTTTTGGCTCCAAGGGTGTTGGCGCGGGAACGACGTTGGGGCCGTGCCTGACATGGGGTTATATCGCCGGGCGCCATGCGGTGAAGTAGCCGGACGAACAAGGAGAGGGGAGGGCCCCATGTCTATCATCGTCAATCCGATTAATGCAGATTTCGCCGCGGAAATTTCGGGGCTTAATATCGGTCAAGCTGCCGACGATGCGACACGCAATGAAGTGGTGGCGGCGCTCGATCGATACGCCGTCGTCGTCATCCGGGGTGAGCCGGTTTCGGAGCAGGCGCAAATTGATTTCGCTCTCAACTTTGGTCCACTCGACACCATCAACGGTGTGTTGACCACCGATATCAAGCGCCGGGTGCGCGCCGAACTGACCGACATATCCAATATGGATGAGGACAGTGAAATCCTGGATTTGAGCGATCGTCGCCGGCTGTTCAACTTAGGCAACCAGCTTTGGCATACCGACAGTTCGTTCAAGCGTATTGCTGCGATGTATTCCATGCTGCATGCGCATTCCGTTGCACCGGAACGTGGTGAGACTCAGGTCTGCGACTTGCGCGCCGCGTATGATGCGCTGGATGACGAAATGAAAACCCGTATCGAAGATATGATTTCGGTGCATTCGATTTTTACCTCTCGCGCGGTCCTGGGGTTCGAGGCGTTCTCCGAGGAAGAACGCCGCGCCTTGCCGCCGATCCGCCGTCCCGTGGTGCGGGTGCATCCGGGGTCCGGGCGCAAGTCGTTGTTCTTGGCCTCGCACGCCGGGGACATTCTGGGGCGGCCAACCGCCGAGGCGCGGTTGCTGATCCGAGAATTGATGGAGCATGCGGCGCAACCTGAGTTTGTCTACACCCACAAGTGGCGGGTCGGTGACCTGTTGGTCTGGGACAACCGCTGTACCATGCATCGTGCCCGCCCGTTCGATGAGGCCCGGTATCAACGCGACATGCGCCGCGCCACGGTGATGGAGGCGCAAGCCGGCGAGGTGCATTCAGCGGCTTAGTCAATCCCGCCAATCCTCTCTAGCCAGCAGGTGCGCGTTGTCGTGCCGGAACGAGCCGAACACAAGGCCGCTGACTTCGTCCGCGTCGAGCAGCACACGTTCATCGGCGGCATTTCGCTCATGCCATTGGCGCGCCAGAAACAAGTCTGTTCCGCTGCCGTCCAATACGGGGGCGTAGGTATGGCGAAGATGCTCTTTCAGCGGCAGCATCCCATCTCCGCTCAGATAGTTCTGCAGGTATCCCGTGCCCCGGTGCATGGGCCACAAATCAAGCCACATGGACGGGCAACGCGACGCGTTCTGGTCGATGATCAGTTGATCGATGAGGCCGCCCCGAACCCAGGTGCGCCAATCGAGCGTTGCGTTGCCGATCGGCGGCCCGATGATGTCGCCGCGCGGTGCACCGATGGCCAGTTTCGTGCCGCGCGCCTGCAAGGCTGGTTTCAGTTCGCGCAGGAAATCCGTCAGATAACCACCCTGTAAATGACGCCATTGGGGTTTGTCGAAGTTATCTGCACGAATGTCTTGATCACATCTTTCCAGAAAGGCCCGCTGCACAGGTTCGTTAAACCCAAACTGATCCGCGTGGTCGGCGGGGCGCGATTGCGAGCGTAGGCAGATGAAAAGCCCGTCGAAATCGCCACGCTCCAAAAGCGAGAGATAGAGGGTTCTGAAATGATCCCGAACCTGCGGGTAAGCGAGGCTCATTACACCCCAATGCCGACGCCGGCCAGCCCGGTCGATGGCGGCGAATGCCGGATGGTTGTGGGCGAACTCGGTTTGCGATGCCCGGTGTTGGGCGTGGAAGACGTTGTGATAGCTGCGCGCCCGAACCGACGGCCGGGGCAGGGGCCAGCCTTCGTCGAAGATGGTGACATAGAGATAAGCCTCTAGTCCGGCATCGTGGGCCAGTTGCGGCGCCAGTTGCAACTCGTCCCATGTGACGTCGGGGAAAGGTTTGGTCGGCGGTGCCGCGTCTCGCGCTTTCTGCGTTCGCCTGGGTGCCTGGTTGATCGTGCGCCACAAAACCTGCCCGGCATCCAGCTCCGACTTCCAGGCCCGCATGCGCCGGGCAACGGCGTCCAACGACAGGAGTTGCCCGTCACCGTCACCGAATTTCAGATGATCGCCCCACGAAACGCTGACGATGTTGCGACCAGCCATCAGAGATCAAACACGAACCCGGCGTCGTGGCCCGGGACGATCACCGCGCCCGCGTCGCGCAACTTCTTGAGCCTCGCCAGACTTTCACGCTGCTGATCGAGATCGTGGCCAAACGTCGGCAACGCGCCGCCATCGAGCGTGCGCGCGAAGTAGCAGCAATCCGATGTCAGCACCACCTGTCGGCCGCTCGCGAGCTTCACCCGCAGGCTCTGATGGCCCACTGTGTGGCCCGGCGTCGGGATGCAGACAATGCTGTCGTCGCCGAAAATGTCATACTCGCCGTCGAGCGGTTTCAGCTTATGGCCGAGATCGAAATCTTCGCGCGTGTAGCGCGATGCACCCTCTTCGGACATGCCGGATTCCCACTCGGCGCGCTGAATGATCAGCGTCGCGTTGGGGATCATGGATAACCCGCCGACATGGTCGAAGTGCAGGTGCGAGACAACGACGAAATCAACGCGGCCCGGATCCTGGTCGTGGGCCCGCAGCTGTTCACCGACGGTTTCGCTGACGCCGTACTCGATTTCAAGAAATGTCGAAACCTTGTCCGTGCGCTCGGTGCGTTCAACGAAGGACGCCGGCATGCCGCAATCAAACAACACCGTGCCCTTGGGGTGGCGGATCAGCCAGGTGCTGACCGGCAGCGTCACAGCGCCTTCACCACCAGTCTCGAACATGGCGAGATCGCCATGCAACCGGCCGCAGTTCAGTTGAGTGACGCTGCTCATAGGCCTCCGATCTAGCCGATAATGCCGTTCAGCGCCGCGCTCGGACGCATGGCCTCTGCCACCTTGGCCGGGTCGGTCTGGAAGTAGCCGCCCAAATCAACCGCGTCGCCTTGCGCCGCGATCAACTCAGCCGTGATGGTCGCTTCGCCCGCTGCCAATTGCTCGGCGATGGGAGCGAAATGGGCTTTCAGGTCCGCATCCCCGTCCTGCGCCGCCAAGGCCTGGGCCCAGTAGGTGGCGATATGGTAGTGGCTGCCACGGTTGTCGATCTCGCCGCACTTGCGGCTGGGCGACTGGTTGTTGTCGAGCAGTTTGCCGATGGCGCTGTCCAAAGCCTTGGCGAGCACGCCCGCCTTGGCATTGCCCGTCACGTTCTCCAGATGCTCCAGTGAGGCGCCGAGCGCACAAAACTCACCCAGTGAATCCCAACGCAAGTGACCTTCCTTGACCATCTGCTGCACGTGTTTGGGGGCCGAACCGCCGGCACCGGTTTCGAACAATCCTCCACCGTTCATCAGCGGTACGATCGACAGCATCTTGGCGCTGGTTCCCACTTCCAAAATCGGGAACAGATCGGTCAGGTAGTCACGCAACACGTTGCCGGTGACCGAGATGGTGTCCTGGCCTTTCTTCATGCGCTCCAGCGAGAACCGCGTCGCCTCGGCGGGCGACATGATGTGCAGCTCAAGCCCTGAAGTGTCGTGATCGGGCAGGTAGGCGTTCACTTTCTCGATCAACTGCGCGTCGTGGGCGCGGTCTTTATTCAGCCAGAACACTGCCGGCGAGCCTGTGGCCCGCGCGCGGGCTATGGCGAGACCGACCCAGTTCTGGATCGGCGCGTCCTTGACCATGCACATGCGCCAGATGTCACCGCCCTCAACGGAGTGCTCGTGAATGGTGTCGCCCGCCGCACTGACGACCCGCATGGTGCCGTCAGAAGGCGCGGTGAAGGTCTGTGGGTGCGAACCGTATTCCTCGGCCTTTTGCGCCATCAGGCCGACGTTCGGCACGGTGCCCATTTCAGCCGGATCGAACGCGCCGTTCTCGATGCAGAACTTGATGGTCTCGTCATAGACCGGCGCATAGGAATTATCGGGGATCACGCATTTGGTATCACCCTCGGCGCCGTCCGGGCCCCAGCCCTTGCCACCGCCTCGGATGAGGGCCGGCATGGAGGCATCGATAATCACGTCGGAGGGCACATGCAGGTTGGTGATTCCCTTGTCGGAATTGACCATGTACATGGCCGGACCGTTGTCATACGCCGCCTTGATGTCGGCTTCGACTTCGGCGCGTTTGTCGGCGGGCATTGCCGCGACCTTGCTCTCCATGTCGCCGACACCGTTGTTCGGGTTGTAACCCGCGTCGGCCAGTGCGTCGCCGTGCTTGGCGAACACATCGGCGAAATAGGCCTTCACGCCGTGCCCGAAGATGACGGGGTCGGAGACCTTCATCATCGTCGCCTTCAGGTGCAGCGAGAACAGCACGCCCTTGGCTTTGGCATCAGATACCTGTTCGGCCAAAAACGCATCCAAGGCTTTGGCGCTCATGTAGGTGGCATCGACCACTTCGCCCGGCAGTAAGGGCGTCGCGTCTTTCAATACGGTGACCGTGCCATCAGCAGCGACGAATTCAATCCGTGCGTCACCGGCCTGTGCGTCGGTGATGGTGGTGGATTTTTCGTTGGAGAAGAAATCCCCGCCCGACATGGACGACACGTGGGTTTTGGATGTCGGCGCCCAGGCACCCATGGAATGCGGGTTCTTTTTGGCGAATTCCTTCACCGCGTTCGGCGCGCGGCGGTCCGAGTTGCCTTCGCGCAACACCGGGTTCACGGCACTGCCCTTGACGCGGTCGTAGGCGGCCAGCGCGGCGTGCTCTTCATCAGATTGCGGGTCATCAGGGTAATCGGGGATGGCATAGCCTTTGGCTTGCAACTCGGCGATGGCATCCTTGAGCTGCGGCACCGAGGCCGAAATGTTCGGTAGTTTGATGACGTTGGCGCCCGGCGTTTTCACCAGCTCGCCCAACTCGGCCAGATCGTCCGATTGAAACTGTTCGGCGCTCAGGTGGTCCGGAAACTGCGACAGGATGCGCCCGGCCAGCGAGATATCCTTGGTGCCGACGTTGATCCCGGCGGGGCCGGCGAATGCCTTGATGATCGGCAGAAACGAGCCGCTCGCCAATTCCGGCGCTTCGTCAACCTTGGTGTAAATGATGTCGATCTGGTCACTCATGGTACTACAACTCCAAAAAAGAATATCCCTGCAAATGCTGGCGTAGTTTTAGAGCAATTCCCCGGTTCTTCAATCGTTTGCAATCGCTGACGCCTTGTTTTCCGCCATATTTGTCAATCTGAGAGACTGAATTCGGGGATATTTCCTCCAAGCGGCAGGCAGGTTAAAATCGATCCAATAAACAAGGGAGGAATACTTTCAATGTTGATTAATCGTATCGCAGCGCTTGTGGCCGTCTCGGCGTTTGGGCTCGGCCTTGCCGCGGGGCCGGTCTCGGCCAAGGAACTGAGCCTTTCGTATTTCATGGGCTCCAAGCACCCCATGAACAAGGCCGTGTTCACGCCATTTGCCAAAAAGCTGGCGGAGGTTTCGGGCGGCAAGCTGACCGTGAAGCAGTTCGCCGGCGGGTCTTTGAATTCCGCGCCGCCGAAGCAGTACTCGATTTTGCTGAAAGGCGTTGCTGACGTGGCTTTCGCCATTCCCGGCTATACGGCGTCGCTGTTTCCCATGACCATGTCGATCGCGATCCCAGAGGTGGCGTCCAATTCCGTCGACGGCACGAATAAACTCTGGAACGCCATGACCCTGCTTGAGAAGGAATACAAAGCCAAAATCCTGGCCATGTGGGCCAACCATCCGCCGGTGCTGATCACCAAGAACAAGCCCGTGCGTTCGTTCGCCGATATCAAGGGCATGAAGGTTCGTGTGCCGACGGCCTCCAGTGCGCCGTTCTTCAAGGCCATGGGCGCAAGCCCCGTGTCGCAGCCAGTCTCGGTGATCAACCAGAACCTGCAAAACGGCACCATCGACGCGATTTTCATCGGCTCCAGCGCCATGAAGTCGTTCAAGCTCTACGAGCCCGGCAAATACCTGACCACCGGCATTCCCGGTTCCGGCTCGGCCTTCGTGCTGCTGATGAACCGCAAGGTCTACAATGATCTTAGTGACCAGGAAAAAGGCTGGGTCAACAAGGCCAGCGGCAAATGGCTGAGCGAGAAGGGCGGCGCCATGTACGACAAGGCGGCGGCCGGCGGCCTGAAACTGGCCAAGGAAAAAGGCATGGAGACCATCCACCTTTCCAAGGCCGAACAGGATAAGTTCCGCCAAGCCATCGCCGGCGAAATGGCCAAATTCAACGCCACCAAATTCAAGAACGGCATGACCGGCGCCGACGTGGTGAAGAAGATGAAGGGCATGTAGGCCGCAAATGGAGCCCCTTCGGGAGAAAAAAGTGCGGGTTGGAACCCTTTGATTTTATTGGAAACATAAAAAAATCTGGGGAGCGAACCCAATTTTCTCAGTAATGGGGCGATTGGTCTTGATCCAACCATCCCCTCCCTCCTTGTGGGGG
>JAERTE010000028.1 GCA_016845145.1 Rhodospirillaceae bacterium | reverse complement strand
GGACTTGAGTGCGCGCTTGCATGATTTTGCCGATACGGCGGCGGTGATCGAAAACATGGACTTGGTGATCACGGTCGATACCTCTATCGCGCACCTGGCCGGCGCGCTCGGCAAGCCTGTCTGGGTTATGGTGCCGTTCGTGCCCGATTGGCGTTGGGGGCGCAAAGGGGAAACGACGCCCTGGTACCCGACCTCGCGGCTGTTTCGCCAAACCAAGCCGAAGGACTGGCAGGCGGTTGCAGCAGCGATAGCGGATGCGCAAGTCGGAAGTGAAATCGAACGAGTTTGCGATTGATCTAACAGCCCAGATGCGCGCAACGCCCACTCGATGCGCTATAATCGAGCCCTGACCCGGTTCAAATGCTCCGCGAGCTTATGATTCCGGGATATCCACGGTATGAGGAAAGTGGTGAGGGCGGGAAATGAGCAGGAAAACTAAGACTGTCGTACTGGAGTGCGAAGAGGAGTTCGGACCCGAGTGGAACTGGATGCCGAAGAAGCTGGTCGATCTGGTCCCATGGGTTGAGAGATACCTCGCATTGGTGCCGGCGGAATACCGGGACAGCGCCGCCTTTGAAAACGTCAGTTTTCACGACTCACAAAGGGATTACTGGTTGAAAGTGAAGGTCCATTTCGACAGGCCCGAGACCGATGAAGAGATGCAAGCCCGCCTTGCTGACGAGGAAGAGCAAAAACAGGAACAGCAAAAAGCAGAACGGCAAAAGCTGGAGGAACTGAAACAGAAATTCAATGATCGCTGACGGCCGGTTTCGGCTCATTCAGGCTTAGCGGACGTGTTTTCGAAAAATCGAAGATTACCGATTTTGACCCACAACGGACATGCGTGGTTCTATGCCTGAGATGATAGGGGTACGCGGAGTTCAACCGTCGTTCCTGCCCCGGGCTTGCTCTCGATTGTTAGGTCTCCACCCATCAATCGAATTAGACGATGGCTAATTGTTAGGCCAAGCCCGGTCCCTTGATATCGCTTCTCTAGCATAGGTCCATGGACCTGCTCGAACGGCAGCATGGCTCGGTCAATCTGTTCTCGGGTCATGCCAATGCCAGTATCAGTTATGGAGAGGACGAAATCGTTCTTGTCCGAATGACCCGCCATTGAAATGAAGCCTTCTTCCGTGAACTTTATGGCGTTGCCGATAATATTGATCAGAACTTCACGGGTTCTTGCAGCATCGACTTTGACAGTCGGTGTCTCCGAAACGTTGTTCTGTAGCTTCAGTCGATCGGGATCAATCTGAACCGACAATAACTCGACTACATCAGCTACGATTGGCGTCAAATTAACTGTCTCAATACTAAGATCGAGTTTGTTTGCTTCGATCTTGGATAACTCCAATATCCCATTGATTTGCCCAGCGAGGATGCGACCGCTTTTGACAATGTTATTTGCATAATCCACGTACTTTTCCGGCAGGGGGCCGACGACCCCAAGCGACATCATCTCGCTGTAGCCGATGATCGAGTTCAGTGGTGTACGCAACTCATGGCTCATGTTTGCGAGAAACTCAGACTTCGCACGATTGGCTAAAGCCAAATCCTGCATCCTTTTGAGGTACATCCAACATAAGACCGAGAGTGCGAGAGCCGTTGAGAAGGCCAAGACCTTCATCAAAAGGCTCAAACCGCCACTAACGGCTAGTGCCTTCGTCGGTTCGATATAGAGCTGCCACTTCTGATCCCAAACCCTCAACTCCGCGGATACTCCGTAGTTTGAAGGCTCATTCGGGATATTTGCGAATACAGGACTTTCCCCTGCTCGTATAAAGAAGTTGTAGCGATCGCGCAGATTGTTCAAGAGCGCATCCTCAACAATCTCACGTATTTTGAATACTGCGGTCACAGTACCTTCGAAATCACCACCGTGCTCGACTGGGAAATAGCCAACGATACCTCTGAACCCTTGCAGTAGATCGAGAGGCGGCGAAACAAATGCTTTTCGGGTATCCGCGACACGTTTGAATACCGCCTCAATGCCGGGCACCGAAAATACATTCTTGCCTTCTAGTCCCGGGTTCTTACGAGCAGGCGTCGCCCATCTGATCGTTCCGTCTATAGCGACCCAATTAATGGCTTGGAAGCCAACGAACATCCCGTCTAATGCATCCGTCTCCCATTCAAAATATTGTCGCTGTCCACGGAACTGAGTTCCCCACTGGCGTGCAACGTTCTCAACAGCGTGAAAACGAACTTCGAAGAAGTCCTCAAGGTGTTGTGCGGATTGACTGGCTATGACGTGGGCCTCAGCGAGCTGGGTTTCTCGCTGCTTCTCAACAACATAACTATCGACGACGAAGATACAGAAAACGAAGATCGCAAATACGATTAACGGGATGCCCCAGAGCCTTAGCCGTGGCACATCGAATGTGTTTTGATCACTTTTCAGCACCGAAAACCCCATAGTATTAGGGTTATATCTTTAGGCCCAAAATCTTTGAGTGTCTAGGCTGCCGGGGCATTTTCAGAGGAAAACTGATTTAGGCGGAGATAGGCGCCATTTAGCCACTCTCGATGAAACAATAGACCCCTTTCGCTAGTTCAAGACTTCTCCTGAGATTATCCGCCGTACGATGATGATGTATGTCCGTTGGTGGCTAAAAGCATTCGCTCCGCCATTCCAGCCATGCATTCCGTGATTGCCGCAATAGCGGACGTGAAGTTCGCCCATATTCGATGTCTTCGTGGTCACTCTGAAACTCACGGCAAAGGCATGCTAGTATCCGAAGATGCGCGCGATTGCGGCCCTCGCTGTTTTCCTACTTGCCAGTTTGGCCGTAGCGGCCGAGCCGGTCGACGTGGAATTGGTGCTGGCGGCTGATGGGTCGGGCTCCATCGATGATGACGAGTTACCTCTGCAACACGAAGGTTACGCCGCTGCCGTCACGCATCCGCGCTTCATGCACGCCATTTCCGGCGGCTATCATCAAAAGATCGCCTTGACCTATGTGGAGTGGGGGGGATCCCGAGAGCCAAGAGACCATCGTTGATTGGATGCGCATCGATAGTCCGGAAAGCGCCGGGGCGTTCGATTGTTTCTGCCCGCTTCGATTGTTTCTGCCCGCTGTCGAGCTTGCCCCGCATACTGGGCATAAGCTTGGACACCATCCCCGACCATATGCCCTACGTGCCCGATTGGCGCTGGGGACGGGAAGGCGGCAAAACACCGTGGTACCCGACGGCGCGCCTGTTTCGTCAGAAAAGACCGAAGGACTGGCTTCCGGACATCGCGGCAGTCTCGGATGCTGTATTCAAGAGAGAATTATACTGAGCAGACGTCATGCGCGCTGCGGGCACCATGGCGGCATTCGTTTTACGCCAGACCCTTACTCTTTTGATTAATCACGCCAATAAGCTACACTTTGAAATCTAAATTCGGGAGGAATTAAAAAACAGCAGGTTTAACTTGCGATAGCCGTGACGGCATTTCTCGGATTCTCCATGGCATCAATCACCTAGTTTTTGACGGGGGAGACAAATGAGCGAGACAGAGAAAAAGACAACGACAATGCTAGATCCTGATCCGCGTATCTTCGATTTCGATACGGAGTACGAGCTGGGCCAGGACAACGTCCGTCCTTTCGGGCTTGATATTCACAATCCGGTTTTTGTTATTTCATCGATCGTTATCGTCGGCTTCGTGATGATAGCGCTCGCCAACCAAGAAGCGACGGCCGAGTTTTTCGGCTGGCTGCGGCCAATGCTGACCAGCACGTTTGATTGGTTCTTGATGCTATCGGTCAACGTCATGGTCGTGTTCTGCATTTTTCTGGCCATTTCGCCATTGGGTAAGGTGAGAATTGGCGGTAAGGACGCCATCCCGGACTACAGCTACGCGGGTTGGATCGCGATGCTGTTTTCCGCCGGCATCGGCATCGGCCTGCTGTTTTTCGGCGTGCTGGAACCGATGTATTACTCGGTCCCCGACTTGAAAACCTTGCCCTTGGGCGCCGATCCATCCATCGCCGGCAATGAGAACATGGGCATCGTCGGTACCGTGTTCCACTGGGGATTCAGCGGCTGGGCGGTCTATGTGGTCGTTGGCCTATCGCTAGCGATTTTCTGCTACAATCTGAAATTGCCGCTGACATTGAGATCTGCCTTTTATCCGATCCTCGGTGAACGGGTTTGGGGTTGGAGCGGCCATCTCATCGACACCTTGGCCGTGTTCGCAACCTTGTTCGGTCTGACCACGTCGCTCGGTCTGGGTGCACAGCAAGTGGCCGCGGGCTTGAACGAGGTGTTCGGGATCGCGCCGTCGAGCACCGTGGTTGTCTGGTTGATCATCGGCATTACCACAATAGCGTTGGGATCGGTGCTATTGGGCATGGATGCGGGCGTGAAACGGCTTTCCGAGATCAACATGATCATGGCCGTTCTATTGTTCTTGTTCGTGCTTTTCGCCGGCCCGACCTTGACCCTGCTGCAGAAATTCGGCGGCGTCATGGTTGATTACGCCATTCAGATTGTACCGTTGTCGAATCCCTTCGGACGAGACGATCTCGGCTACATGCACGGCTGGACCACCTTCTATTGGGCTTGGTGGATCGCCTGGTCGCCGTTTGTCGGTATGTTCATCGCCCGCATTTCCAAGGGCCGCACCGTGCGCGAATTTATCATCTGCGTGCTGATTGCACCGACCATCGTTTGCGCATTGTGGATGACAGTGTTCGGCGGTCTCGCACTTGAACAGATGGCTGCCGGTTATGACGGCGTCAAAGACGTAGTTGCAGCCTACAAGCCGGAACTGTCGTTGTTCCGCATGCTCGACCAGTTGCCGCTCTACTCCATCGTGGCACCGGTTTCGCTGGTCCTGATCGTGGTGTTCTTCGTGACATCTTCGGACTCCGGCTCGTTGGTCATCGACACCATCACGGCCGGTGGAAAAATGGATGCGCCGGTGGCGCAGCGGGTCTTCTGGTGCACGTTCGAGGGCCTGGTTGCCATCGCGCTGTTGCTCGGCGGCGGCCTCAACGCCCTGCAGGGCGCGGCTGTCTCCATGGGCATTCCGTTCACGGTCGTGCTTTTGGCAATGTGCTGGTGCCTGTATCTCGCGTTACGTTCGGAGCGCCATAAGGACTAACAAGTCTAGGAAGCGCCTAGGGTGTTTCTTCGAAATTGGGCGGGGTTGCCGACAATAGGGGCGGCCCCGCCCAAACCGTTTTGAACACCACGAGCTTGGCTGTTCATGTGCCCGCTCTCGACATCACAGGTCCTCTTGTGAATTTCCTCAAGAGACATGCTAGTATCGGCATATGCGCTTGATCGCGATCCTTGCAGTGTTGCTGTTCGCCGGTGTTGCTGAAGCCGCCGAACCGGTTGACGTGGAGCTGGTGCTGGCGGCTGACGGATCCGGTTCCATTGATGACGATGAGTTGCGCTTGCAGCGTGAAGGTTACGCCGCCGCCATTACGCACCCTCGTTTCCTGCATGCTATTTCCGGTGGCTATCACCAAAAGATCGCCGTCGCCTATGTGGAGTGGGGGGACCCCGCAAGCCAGGAAACCATCGTTGATTGGATGCGCATCGACGGTCCTGAAAGTGCTGCGGTATTTGCGGAAAAATTACGCACCACACCGCGAGGTGCTTGGGGATATAACTCAATCTCCGAAGTTATCGCCTATTCCATCGGCAAAATGACGTCGAATGCCTTTGAGGGCCGGCGCAAGATCGTCGATGTGTCGGGCGACGGGCCGCAGATTAACGGTCGCCCCCTGTCGGAGGCCCACGCGCTTGCCCGCCAGCACCGTGTCACGGTCAACGGCCTAGTGGTCAACCTACCGGGCCGGGTGCGCTCGGGCCCCATGGGCGAGCCCCTGGACGAGCACTACCGGAACGATGTTATTTTCGGACGCGGCGCCTTCGTCATGGTTGCCGAGGGCCGCAAGGATTTCGCCCGTGCGGTGTTGAAGAAGATGATTTTGGAAATTGCGGACAACCGATATTGAAGGCCTCCTCCGCGCCCTTTAGGTTGCATCCATGACATTTCAACAAAGCTACGTTTTCGTGGTTCTCGCGGTGACGCTGGGGCTGTTTATCTGGGGGCGGTGGCGTTACGACGTGGTGGCGCTGCTGGCATTGCTTGCGGTGGTCGCGGGCGGCGTGGTGCCCGCCAATCGCGCGTTCGAAGGTTTCGGGCATCCCGCCGTGATCACGGTGGCCGCCGTATTGGTGATTTCGCGCGCCTTGCAGAACTCCGGCATGATTGGCTGGATTGCGCGCTGGCTGGACCGCGTTGACGCCGGGCCCAGCGTGCAGGTCGCCGCCGTGGGCGGGTTGGTGGCGGTGCTGTCGGGGTTCATGAACAACGTCGGTGCGCTGGCATTGCTGTTGCCGGTGGTCATTCAGACCGCCAAGAAAAGCGGCCGCGCGCCGGGTGAGTTGTTGATGCCGTTGGCATTCGGATCGCTGCTGGGCGGGCTGACCACGATGGTCGGCACGCCGCCCAACATTATCGTTGCCAACTTCAGGGCGGATGTGGCAGGCGCGCCGTTCGGCATGTTCGATTTTACACCCGTGGGGTTGGTTATTGCCATTGCCGGTATTGCCTTCATGGCGGTCTACGGTTGGCGATTGATCCCGGTGCGCCAGGCGAGAAGCGGCGACGGCGATATGTTCGACATTGAGGGCTACACCACGGAAGTGTTGGTGCCACGGAAATCGGGTTTGTCCGGCACAGCTATTGGCGAGTTGCTGGCCCATGCGGGCGACGGCGAGGTGACGGTGCTGGCGCTGGTCCGTGGAACGCGCAAGACGGCGCGGCCGAAACCGGCGGAGGCGCTCCGCATCAACGATCACCTGTTGCTGGAAGGCAGCGCCGAGGCGATTGAGAACATTTTACACAACTCGCCCCTGCAACTGGTCGGCAACCGCGATCTCGACCGTAAGGACTTGGAAGGAGCTGATAGCGGTGTGGTCGAGGCCGTGGTCAGCCCGGGTTCGCGCTTGATCCGCCGATCCATCGCCCAGGCGCAATTGGAGCGCCGGCACGGCTTGCACTTGCTGGCCTTGGCGCGCCAGGGCCGTCCGGTGCGCGAGCATCTGCGCAAGGTGAAAGTGCGGGCCGGTGATGTGTTGTTGTTGCAAGGTGATATGGACTCCATGCCCGATCGCTTGGCCGCGCTCGGATGCCTGCCGTTGGGCCACCGCGATATCGCACTGCACCGCGAGCCGACGCCGATCCCGCTGCTGATTTTCGTCGCTGCCATCATTCTCGGCGTTACCGGGTTGCTGAGCCTGCCCGTGGCCTTTACGGCGGGTGTGATCGCTCTGGTGCTCAGTGGCCAGATGCGGGCGCGCGAAATATACCAGGGCGTCGATTGGCCGGTGATTGTGCTTCTGGGCGCCATGGTGCCGGTGGGCCTCGCCATGGAGGCATCGGGGGCGAATGTGTTGCTGGCCGGCGGCGTGGCGACATTGGCGGGATATTTGCCGCCCTGGGGGATTGTCGCACTTGTGCTGGTGGCGGCGATGTTCTTATCGGACATCATGAACAACGCGGCGACGGCAATCTTGATGGCGCAGTTGTCCATGCAGGTCGCCGAACGCATGAATGTCAGCGCCGACCCGCTATTGATGGCGGTGGCGGTGGGTGCATCGTGTGCGTTCCTGACGCCGATCGGGCATCAGTCGAATATTCTGGTGATGGGGCCGGGCGGTTACCGGTTCGGGGATTATTGGCGGCTAGGCTTGCCGTTGGAGGCGCTGATCGGGGTGATCGCGGTGCCGATGATCATGCTGGTGTGGCCGCTTTAGGTTTCGAAGCGGTAATCGCTGCCGACGCGACATGATTTTCAACCCCCGTGCCCGGCGCCCAATCGGCGATGAAGGTGCGAGACGCTTCGCTGACGTCGATGGAAATGTCTTGAAATCCAGCTGCCTCAAGCCAGTCGAACAAGGCGCCGACCGAGGCGGCACCGCCCATGCAACCGCAGATCAGTTGCTTGTCGTTCTTCATGTGATCGGGAAGTGGATCGGTCTCGACCACGTCGGAAACATGCAATCGCCCGCCGGGTTTCAAGGCGCGGAAGGAATCGCGGAACACTTGCGCCTTGTCGGGCGACAGATTGATGACGCAGTTCGACAGAATAACATCGACACTCGCATCGGCCACCGGCAGGTGCTCGATCTCGCCGAGCCGGAACTCAACATTGCCGAAATCACCTTTGACGGCATTGGCGCGCGCCTTTGATATCATTTCCGGCGTCATGTCGACGCCGATGACATGGCCTTTCGGCCCCACTTCTTTGGCGGCGAGGAAACAATCGAGCCCGCCGCCGGAGCCCAGGTCCAGCACCGTGTCGCCTGCCTTGAGGCCGGCCATGGCAGTGGGATTGCCGCAACCGACGCCCAAATCGGCATCTTCCGGCGCCGCGGCGAGTTGTTCCGCACCATACCCCATCTGTTCAGACGCCACCGGATTGATCTCGGCACCGCAACAACTGCTGGAAGGTGCGCAGCAACTCCCGCCCTCGGCCACTTTGGCATAGGCTTCGCGCACGGTATCGTGGGTAAAAGGATTACTGTCGGCGGTCTCGGTCATGCTTGATCTCCGGTTGTCAGGCAAAGCAGATGTATGCGGGCCGGACCCTAGCCGCAACCACCGGTCCGCAGAAATCACATATTCGTCAGAGGTGGGATAAAGCCGTGTCGATCAGGTTTTTCAATACATGACGGCTGCAGCATCTTTTTTCGTTGACCGGACGCGGAGTGTCGAGAAAAGTGGGCAAAAGATGGGAGGTTCTACGTGCAGAGTGCATCGCACAAAAAATCAGCGCATGCGGGGAAGACCAAATCACAGCTGATTGCTGAGCTTACGGCTCGGGAGCGTGAGATCGCAGCGCTAACCGGATCTCGACCACCGAATGACGTGGTCGGCATTTTGACTGAAAGCCGCGTATTTCAAACCTTGATTGATGTCCTTCCTGCACCGGTGTTTTTTAAAAACCGCTCTGGCGTCTATCTGGGATGCAATAAAAGGTTCGAGGAATACCTTGGTCGCGATCGAAGCGATATCGTCGGCCACACGGCCTATGATCTGGCGAGTCGGGAATTGGCCGATGTCTACACCGAAGCGGATGAAGCGCTTTTTGTCTCAGGCGGCGAGCAAATCTATGAAACCCAGGTCTCTGCTATTGACGGTGACTTGCGCGACGTGCGGTTTCATAAAGCGATTTTTGAAGCCGGAGACGACACCGAAACCCTCATTGGCGTCATCTTCGATATTTCTGAAATTAAACGGGCAGAGGAAAGAAACCTCAACTTGATTGATGCTTTTGACGCGCTTGGCGAAATGGTTGCCGTCATTGATGCTGATGAACGATACATTTTCTGCAATAGACAATACCGCAATCTCAATCAGGCTGTCCCCGAGACATTGGGCCCAGGTTGTTCCTTCGAAGAGCATTTGAGAACGATTGCCGAGCTGGAACTGGTGCCGGAAGCAATCGGACGCATAGAAGACTGGGTCGCCGAGCGCATGGACCAGCATCGGAACCCCTCCGAACCGTTTGAATTGGAACGCCAGGACGGCACATGGATGCTGGTGCGCACCCAACGTTTGGCGGACGGGTCTGCCATTATACTGGGCACTGAGATTACGAAGTTGAAGGAAGCCGACGCGGCCCTCCACGCGGCATTGTCAGAAGTGGAACACGCCAGTCAGGCCAAGTCGGAGTTTCTGGCGACCATGAGCCATGAGTTCCGCACGCCATTGAACGCCATTCTTGGATTTAGCGATGTATTGAGAACCGAGCATTTCGGACCGCTTGGGTCTGAGAATTACGTCACCTACGCGAGTGATATCCATAAAAGCGGCATCCACATGCTGGACTTGGTCAACGATGTATTGGATGTCGCGGCGATCGAAGCGGGTCAACGTTCCAGTGTGATCGAGTTGATCGAGTTGGACACGTTGATATCGGATTCGATCCGCAACGTCGCAGGCGCTTGTAAAAGTGGCGGCATCAGACTTACCCAGGATATTGCAACCGGATTGCCAGCTGTTTACGGGGATTCCAGAGCGATTACGCAGATACTGCATAATCTGCTCTCCAATGCGGTCAAATTTACCGAGAGTGGAGGTTCCATTGATCTTTCGGTGACTGCCAACGGGGCAGACTTTGTGATTGAGGTGCGGGATACGGGCATTGGCATACCAGCCGATAAGTTGCCGTTCATTTCGGATCCGTTTGTGCAGGCCAATAGCAATCCCCATCAAGCCAGCAAAGGTACCGGGCTGGGTTTGTCGATCGTCAAGTCATTGGTCGAGATTCTGGAAGGCGAGTTGAATATCGAAAGCGAAGTTGGAATAGGAACGACAGTACGCATAGCGTTGCCGTTGCTCTTGGAAAAGCCTTAACCAAAGTGCCCAAATCGATTGTGCTACTCCGGCGGTGTTTGATGGTATTCGCCGTCGGTGCCCAGGTACTCGCTGCCGCCGTTCCGGTAAAAGCTGTCGGCGCCGGCGCCCTGCAAGACTTTTAGCATTCCTGGGATCGCGTGCCCGCTGGCGGTGAGCTTTTCGATCACGCGTGCTGGGCCGACTTCGTCCAACAGCTCAAACGGGCCCCATCCCCAGGCATAGCCCCATTTCATGGCGCGGTCGACATTGACCACGTCTTCTGCAATCTCGGGCACCAAGTCAGCGGCATATAAAAGCGTGCTGCCCATGATGTTCCAGGCGAGTTTGCCCTGGGCATCGTCTTCGAACATGCCCTTCGGGCCTTTGTGGGCATCGCTGACTGCGGCCTGCTCCGTGTCGCGCCAGGCATCCTGGACCAGGTCATAGACTTCGGTTTTGCGCGTGCCGTCGTCGAGTTTTTGCATGCGGTAGAACCCGGCGCCGGCCTTGCGGCCGATCTGGCCGCGTTCCAGCATGGCGCGCTCGGGCTGGGGCAGCGCCGTAAAATCCGCGCAGAGATCACCTGCCGGCAAGTTAATCGCCAGGTTTTCGCCGACCAGATCCATAACATCAAGACCGATCAGGTCGATCAACCCGTATAGTCCCGTCGGCGGCAGGCCCACCGGCGCGGACATGAGGGCGTCGACCTCTTCCATGGAAAGCCCTGCTTTCAGCGCTTCACCGGCTTCGTGCAGGCCACGCATCATCCAGAAACACCCGATGCGGTTGCCGATGAAGTTTACCGTGTCCTTGGCATTGACCACGCCCTTGCCGAGCGTATTGCGGCAGAAATCCGTCAGCGCGTCGATGACGTCGGGCGTGGTTGCCTCGCCCGGCACCAACTCCAGCAGGCGCATGACCTTCACGGGGTTGAAGAAGTGCGTCACGGCGATGTCGCGGCGCAGGCGTTCGGGCATGCCGTCGGTGATGTCTTTCAATGGAATGCCCGACGTGTTGGTCGACACGATGGAGCCGTCACGGCGAAGGGGCTCCAATTTCTCCATAATGGCGCGTTTGGCGTCCAGGTCTTCGATGATGGCTTCGCAAATCCAGTCGCAATCGGCAATCTTGTGCAGATCGTCGTCGATGGTGCCAAGCGTGATGTTGGCGGCTTTTTCCGGATCATCGACGGCGGGCGGGCGGCCGGACTTGATCCGCTCAAGCGCTTTCTCGCCGGCTTCCATGCTGACTTCGAGCAACAATACGGGTTTGTCCATCTGTGCACAGAGCCCAGCAATGCCGCCGCCCATGGTGCCGCCGCCGATCACGGCGACCGAATTGATCTCGCGTGCCATTTCGAATGTCCTCGTCTAGATTATCCCGGTCTCAAAAGTGAGTTCCGAGTAGATAGCGGGGAGCGTCCGGATGGTCACGCCGAAATTTCTCAAGTTCGATACACTCAGCCTGCACGCGGGCCAGCAGCCGGACCCGGCAACGGGCGCGCGCGCGGTGCCGATTTACCAAACCACCTCATATGTTTTCGACGATACCGACCACGCCGCCGCACTCTATAATCTGGAACGCCCCGGCCATATCTATACCCGGCTTTCCAACCCCACAGTCGCGGTGATGGAAGAGCGCGTCGCCGCGCTTGAGGGCGGCATCGGCGCCGTGGCCACAGCCAGCGGCATGGCGGCGATCTTTCTGGCCATCGCGACGCTCATGGACAAAGGCGGGCATATCGTATCGAGCGGATCGCTTTACGGCGGCACGCACAATTTGTTCAGCTATACGCTGCCGCGTTTCGGCATCACCACCACCTTCGTCAATCCACGCGACCCGCAGGCTTTCCGCGATGCCATTACCGATGATACGCGTCTGGTGTTCGGCGAGACCCTGGGCAATCCGGGGATCGAAGTCATGGACCTGCCGGCCATCGCCGAAGTGGCGCACGAGGTCGGGCTGCCTTTGATGATCGACAGCACCTTCACCACGCCCTACCTGATGAAGCCTTTCGAACATGGGGCAGATATCGTCATGCATTCGCTGACCAAATACATCGGTGGTCATGGCGTGGCCATCGGCGGCATATTTGTCGATTCAGGACGGTTCGATTGGCAGGCATCGGGCAAGTTCCCGACCCTGACGGAACCTTATGACGGCTATCACGGCATTAATTTCGCCGACGAGTTCGGCACTCAGGCCCTGGTGATGCGTGCCCGCGCCGAGGGTATGAAGGATTTCGGCGCGTGTATGAGCCCGGCCAACGCGTTCTATATTTTGCAAGGTTTGGAGACACTGCCGCTTCGGATGCAGAAACATGTCGCCAATGCGCAAGCGATCGCGGAATTCCTAGAAGGCCAGGATGCTGTCGAGTGGGTTAACTATCCGGGCCTGGCCGCGCACCCTGACCACGATCTCGCCAAACGCCTGATCCCGAAAGGGCCTGGCGCGATGCTCAGCTTTGGCCTCAAGGGCGGGCGCGTTGCCGGGCGAACGTTCATTGAGTCCGTCAAGCTGGCATCGCACTTGGCCAACGTGGGGGATGCGAAAACGCTGGTCATCCACCCGGCCTCGACCACGCACCAACAGATGAACGCCGATGCGCTGGAGGCCGCGGGCATCGGCGAAGGCATGATCCGCCTGTCGGTCGGCATCGAGGATGCGGACGATATTATCGGTGATCTCAAGCAGGCGATTCGCGCCTCGCAGAAAGCTTAAGGGGGAAGATCATGGATGTAACCGTAGACGGAAAACGCGCCCATGCGGCCACCGGTAGCCGCGAAAGCAGCCCTGGCGAGCCCGCCGTGATCTTGATCCATGGCGCTGGTATGGATCGAACCGTGTGGCAGTTTCAGACCCGCAATATCGCGCATACGGGGCGCCGTGCCTTGGCGGTCGATTTGCCGGGGCACGGGCTTTCGGAAGGCCCGGCGTTGACCACCATCGCCGACATGGCCGATTGGGTGGTGCGTTTCATGGACGCGGCGGATGTTGGGCCAGCGACGCTGATGGGGCATTCCATGGGGTCGCTGATCGCCCTCGATCTGGCGGCGCGGCATCCGGAAAAGGCCGAGCGGATTATTCTCACCGGAGTCGCCGAGGCCATGCCGGTGCATCCGGATTTGCTCGCCGCCGCCGCCGCCAACGAAGACCTGGGGCCGGAGTTGATCGTGTTTTGGGGCTTGGGTGAGAAGGCGCAGGCCGGTGGGCATCCGCTGCCGGGACTTTGGGTGCATGGTGCCTGTGAAATCCTGCTGAAGAATTCGCAAGCCGGCGTATTGGGTAGCGATTTGGCCGCCTGTAACGACTACGGCAGTGCCGTCGATGCGGCAGCGAGGGTTGCGTGCCCGGCGAATTTCGTGCTCGGCCGTGATGATAAGATGACACCGGCAAAGAGCGGCCGGGCCCTGGCTGGCAATATGGCAAGTTCGGACGTGCATGTATTGGAGCGTTGCGGTCATATGATGATGGCCGAACGCCCGAACGAAATGTATCAGGCCTTGCGTGGGGTGATTTTCTGATGCGGGTGGAACCAACGGAGGCGGCGCTGGGCGCCGATATCGCCGATATCGATTTGTCCGGTGATTTGCGGGCGGACGATCTGGACGCCATCAAAGAGGCTTGGTCGAAACACCTTGTGTTGCGGTTTCGCGATCAAGATTTGAGCGACGAAGATTTGCTAAGGTTTTCGCGCTACTTCGGGCCGCTCGACAAAGCGCCGATCAACCCATACGGCACCACGTGGGTGCCCGAAAACCCCGAGATCAATGTTATTTCCAACATTCTGGATGATGATGGCAAGCGCATCGGCGGGCTGGGTGACGGCGAATGCGTGTGGCATGCGGACATGACCTACAATGAAGCCCCCGTGCATGCATGTACGCTCTATGCCGTTGAGCTTCCCGATTCAGGAGGCGGCACCGGGTTCGCCAGCATGATCGCCGCTTACGAGGCGTTATCCGACGAGTTGAAAGTCAGGGTGACGGGGCTCGAATGCAAACACGACAAGACGCGCAACTCCACAGGACAACTTCGCAAAGGATTTGAAGAAACTTACGCCGATGTCAGCCAGATACCGGGCGCTGTGCATCCCATTGTGCGGCGCGATCCCGAAACCGGTCGCCGCGCGCTCTATCCGGGCCGCCGAAACAACGCCTATGTGGTCGGCTTACCTATCAATGAGAGCGAAGCGCTGCTCGATGAGATTTGGGCGCACGTGTCGAAGCCGGAATTCGCCTGGCACCAAAATTGGCAGCTGGGCGATTTGGTGATGTGGGACAACCGCTATTGTCTGCATCGCCGCGACGCCTTCCCGACGGACAGCCGCCGCCATATGCGCCGAACGCAAATTGGCGGTGACCGCCCAATAGCGGCTTGAGGGGCGGCGTGATGCGGGTTTCTGAAACCGTCATTGAGGAGTTCCAGCGCGACGGCGTGGCGGTGTTGCGCGGTGTCTTCGCCGATTGGGTGCGGGTTTTGGCGGAAGGCCTCGCGCGGAACCAGCGCGAGCCAAGCCCCACGGCTCGCTATCACACCGGCGACGGCAAGGCCGCGTTTTTCAATGACTACTGCAACTGGGATCGCATTCCCGAATACCGATCTTTTATATATGAGTCGCCAGCGGGTGAAATTGCGGCAGAGTTGATGCATTCGAATGCTGCGCGTTTCTTTCATGAACATGTCGTCCTCAAAGAGGCCGGTAGTGCCGTACCGACACCCTGGCACCAGGACCAGCCCTATTATTGCGTGCAAGGCGAACAGACCTGCTCGTTTTGGATTCCGCTCGATCCCGTCGCCCGCGAGATTGCCGTCGAATACGTGGCGGGCTCGCACCAGTGGGGCAAACGGTTCGAGCCCATGTACTTCTCCGGTAAACCTGTAAACGATACGGAATCCTGGGATGCGTTGCCGGATATCGACGCGTCGCGAGCGGATTTCAATATCGTCGGCTGGGCCGTTGAGCCCGGAGATGCCATTGCCTTCGATTTCCGCACCGTGCACGGCGCACCCGTCAACGCGAGCACAGCCCGGCGTGCAGCCATCGCGTTTCGGTTTGTGGGTGATGATGCGCGCTTCGCCGACAGGGACGGAAAATCCTCACCACCGTTTCCGCACCTGAATTTGAACGATGGTGACGCGTTGGATGTTCCGGATTTCCCGCTTGTCTGGCCACAATCCTAATAAATGGCGGTTTCCAGGACGCGGCGGCCTTTTACCAATCGGTCCACTGACAATGCCGATAAGTCGAGCGATCCGAAACACCCCGACGTGATCAATTCCGCGATGCCGCGCCCGACCGCCGGGCTTTGCTGGATGCCATGGCCCGAAAACCCGTTGGCGAAATATAGGTTCGGCGCCTGTTCAAGCGGGCCCAGCAGTGCGTTCTGATCGAGCGTATTGTAGGCGTAGTGTCCGGCCCAGGCGTTGACGACCTTGATCGCCTCGAATGCCGGCACGCGTGCGGCCAGCGTCGGCCAGATGAGGTCCTCGAACCATTCGTAAGTGATGTCGAAATCGTCGCATTCGGGATCGTCCTCACCGGTGGGCGAATAGCCGCACAGGAAAAAAGCGCCCTCCGCCCGACAGTAGACGCCGTTGGTGTCGAAGAACAGCGGCCCGTCGGTGATGGTGTCTTTCTCGCGGCAATCGAACACGTAGACGATGCGTTTTCGAGGTTCCACCGGCATCTCGATTCCAGCCCAACCGGCCACATGTGCGGCACGAATGCCCGATGCATTGACCACCGCACCGCAGCCAATGGTGTTGCCATCGGCCAAGCAGACTCCGGTGATGTTTCCGTTTGATATCTCGAAACCCGTCGCTTCGGCGTTCACATACTCGACGCCTCCAGCCTTGGCCTCGGTGATATAGAGATTGAGCAGGGCGTGCGGGTCGAACCAGCCTTCGCCCGACAACCCCAGGCACCCGAGCGCCAATCCTTCGGCTGACATCCAGGGGAAGCGTCGGGTGATTTCGTCCGGCGACAGCAGCACGTTATCGGCGCCGAGGTTGGTTTGAACTTCATGATTGCCGCGTAGCGTCGCTTCGCCGGCGGCAGTGGCCAGAATCAGATAGCCGTTCTCCTTGAAACCGACGTCTCCGTGATCTCCGAATTCGAATATGGCTGATTTGATGAACTCCACCCCGAAGGCCGAAGCCAGGATGTTGGCTGGGGTCGAGAACTGTTGGCGGATGGACGCCATCGAGAGCGTCGTCGAACAGCGCGTGTAGCCGGGGTCCTTCTCGATCACCAGGACGGAGCCGTCGAACCCGGCCTGCCGGGTCAGGAAGAAAGCCGTTGCGGACCCAATGGCCGCACCGCCGATGATGACGACGTCGTAAGCACTTTTCATGGCTTACAGCTATCCCAATATCCCTTGACCGCGCAAGGCCGTGAGCCCGAGCATCACGGCAAAGGCCGTCAATGTGGCGGCGAAGACATGGCGGCGCAGCACCAAAAACAGCGCGAACCCCGCCGCCATGGCCATGGCGCGGTCGAAGGTGGGCGTGTCGGCCAAAATGCCGATGGGAAGCAGCAAGATGCGCGCGATCAAGCCCGCCAGCATGGCGTAGGCGACGCAGTTGAGCCATTGGAAAACGGCGCCGTCCGGGTCGATGTGGGCGGCCACGGCGGCGCCGATGGCACGCCATACAAAGGTGCCCAGGAAACACAGCCCCGCCACCAGCCAGATGTTTGTCCCACCCCAAAGTTCAAGAGGCTGCATTGTGGTCCCTCCGGGGGGGACGGCCCCCCTTTGTGGTGGCACGATCCAGCAGAAAAGCTGCGGTGCCGGCGAGGACTCCGGTCAACGGCACGCTCCAATCGGGCGTGAACTGATGCAACAGCGGGCCTGTGAATGAGCCTAGAATGACGGCGATGATACAGTTGCGTTGGCGTACGGACGAAAACACGAACAGAAAGTAGGCCGGGTTCATGAACACCAGGGCGATGGTGACCGCCACCGGCAGTTCACCCGCAAGCACGAAGCCCAGTACGGTTCCCGTGGTGCCGCCGACAAGGCAGACGGCACCGACGCCCATGAAATAAGGATAGCGGTACACGGGCGAGATGGCCGGTGCCTGGCGCATAAAGATCGTCCAAATGTTGATGGACATCACCTGCGCCGCCAAAAAGTGCGTCCACTTCGCCCGTTTGTCGCCGCGAAACCATGGCACGGTGACCAAGGCCATGGGCAGGAAGCGCATGTTGCCCATGCTCGATGCGACGACGATGGCCAAGACCGGCGCGCTCATGGCCCACATCTCCGCCATGGCGACCTGGCCCGGCAAGCCCCACAGGCCGAGCGTCAGAAACACCGTAACGTCGAGAGATAGCCCACTGTCACGGGCCAGCGACCCGAACCCCAGCATCGCCGACGAAACCATGATGAGAGGCATTTTGGAGCCATCGCGCATGCCGCTCCGAAAAGCATCCCGCGCGCTTTTGAACGGACGTGACGGTGATACGGGGTCGTTAATGCTCACGCTCAATGTCTCATAAAAAAGGCTCGAAAACGCAAAAAATGGGACAAATTGATCTAAAATTCATTGAATTATGAATTAATTTGGTATAGCTGTCGATGAATGCCTTTGTAATAGTCATAGCATGCCAACGGGAGATGTCGATGGCTGACGGACAAAAAGAAAGCGGCTCCGCCCTGCAAAAAGCCACGCTGGTACTCGACGTATTGCTTGAGAGTACGCACCCTGAGAGCCTCGCCGACATTTCCGCCAAACTGGACTTGCCGAGGCAGACCGTGCACCGCGTCGTGCGGCAATTGGAAGAGCTCGATCTCGTGCGCCGCGACTTCGCCCGCGACCATTATTATGTCGGTTCCCGGATGATATCGCTGAGCGTCAATGCGCTGCAATCGGCAGCCAGGCTGGCGCCAATTCATTCCGTGTTGAAGCAACTGGTCGCGGATATCGGCGAGACCTGTAATGTCGGCGTGCTGGAACGCGACGAGATTGTTTATATCGACCGGGTCGAGTGCGATTGGCCGCTTCGGTTGCAATTGAGCGCCGGCAGCCGACTGTCCAAGCATGCGACCGCCATCGGTAAATTGCTGCTGGCTCATCTTCCGAGCCGCACCCGCAAGAGAATCTTGGAAGCCGCACCTTTGGCTTCGCTTACGGACAACACAATTACCGATCCGGCCCGCCTTGAAGAGGAATTGAAGCGCATTCGCCGTGACGGTTTTGCCGGCGATGACGAAGAGAACCTAGCCGGTCTTATTGGCCTTGCCGTTCCCATCCATGACGGAGACGGGCGCGTGATCGCCGGTCTGGCGTTGCACGCCCCGGCGGCGCGCATGAGCTTGGAGCGCGCCGAAGAGCAATTACCGAAACTGCGCTCTGTCGCGGCAAAAATGCAAAGAGAAATCCAAAATCTGCAAAGCGACGGTCGGGATGAGGAATTCGAATCCTCTGAATCCGATGCATCCGCCGCCGATTGATCGTGAAATAGGAGACAACCCGTGAATTCTCAACCTGCCTTGCAAACACCTGAAACCAACGACGAAGCCGGTATTGTCGCTGGATTGATTGACCGCGCCCGCACCGCCATGGCCGAGTTCGAAAATGCCGATCAGGCGCGCGTCGACGAGGCCGTGACGGCATTGGCCTGGGCCATCTACGAGCCCGCCCGTGCCAAGGAACTGGCCGAGATTGCTGTCATCGACACAGGATTGGGCAATGTCGAGAGCAAGATCACCAAGAACACGCGCAAAACCTTCGGCACGCTCCGCGACCTGATGCGGGTGAAGACCGTTGGTATTATTGAGGATCTGCCTGAGAAAGGTTTGGTGAAATACGCAAAGCCGGTCGGCGTCGTGGCCGCCATCGCGCCGTCCACCAACCCCGCTGCCACACCGGTCAACAAGGCCATGTTCGCCATCAAGGGCCGCAATGCCGTGATTGTTGCGCCGTCGCCGGCTGGCCTCAAGACAACCACCATGACCTGTGACTACATGCGCGCCGAGTTGGAGAAGATCGGCTTGCCCGCCGATTTGGTGCAGGTGCTGCCGGCACCCGTGAACAAGCAGCTGACCCAGCAGCTGATGAACCAATCCGACCTGGTGGTCTGCACCGGATCACAAAACAACGTGCGCCGCGCCTACTCAAGCGGCACGCCGGCCATCGGCGTCGGCGCGGGCAATGTGCCGGTGATCATCGACACCACTGCCGACCTCGCCGACGCGGCCAACAAGATCATGCTGTCGAAGTGCTTCGACAACGCCACGTCGTGCTCGTCGGAAAATTCGGTGACCATCGTCGAAGAAATTTACGAAGACGCCATTGCAGCCCTGGAGGCCGCCGGTGGTTATCGTTGCACGGCGGAGGACAAGCAGAAGGTCCAAGATACACTATGGGACGGCGGGCATCTGAATCGCCACGTTATCGCCAAGGACGCCGATGTGTTCGCCGAGACGTGTGGCTTACCCGAGGCGGCCAAGTCGGCCAAGTTCTTCCTGGTCGAAGACGACAACACGGTCGGCAAGGACAGCCCGTTCTCGGATGAGAAACTGTCGCTGGCGTTGACCGTCTATAAAGCCAAGGATTTTGCCGCCGCCAAACAACACGTGCAGAACATTCTGGATTTCGTCGGCATGGGGCACTCTGTTGGCATCCATACCAAGGAGCAAGCCCACGCCACTGAACTGGCGGAGGACCTGCGCGTGGTTCGGGTGCTGGTCAACCAAGCGCATACCTTCGGCAACGGTGGCAGCTTCGATAACGGGCTGAATTTCACGCTCACCATGGGCTGCGGGACCTGGGCCGGCAATTCCATCACCGAGAACCTGAACTACAAGAACTTCATCAACATCACGCACTTGGTGCGCACTATCCCCGAAGACAAACCGTCCGAGGAAGAACTGTTCGGCGCGCATTGGGAAAAGTACGGGAAGTAACGCCATGAACTTCGAGGAGTATGCGGCCAAACCGGTGTTGGCGGCGTCTGGCATCAGCGTGCCGAAAAGCGCCCTGGCCCACACGCCGGATGAAGCCGCAAGCGCGGCAGCCGACATCGGTGGTTGCGTGGTCAAAGCGCAGGTGCCGACGGGCAAGCGCGGCAAGGCCGGCGGTATTCAGCTGGCCGACAGCGCCGATGAGGCCCGCACGCATGCGGAAAACATCATCGGCATGGAGATCGGCGGCCACGTGGTCGAGAAAGTTTTGGTGGAAGCCAAGTCCGATATCGCGCGCGAGTTCTATGCCGCCATCCTCAACGATCCCGACACCAAAGGCCCGGTGGTGATGTTCTCCACCGAGGGCGGCATGGATATCGAAGAGATCGCCGCCGAGACGCCGGAGAAGCTGCGCAAAGCAAGCGTAGATGTGCGCCACGGTTTTTCCCTGGACGCGGCGCGCGCGCTGGTTGATGGCCTGGAGCTGGATGGCGCCAACGAGGGCATCGCCGACACCTTGGTGAAGCTCTACGACGCCTACGCAACCAACGACGCGGAACTGTTGGAAATCAACCCGCTGATTTTGACGCGTGCGGGCGACGTGGTCGCCTTGGATTGCAAGTTCGTCATGGACGACAGCGGCATCAAGCGCCAGCAAGACTTAGCCCCCAAGGGTACGCCCGACAAACTGACCGAGCTTGAGAAAGTCGGCGAGGGGCATGGCATCAAGTATATCGAGCTCGAAGGCGACGTGATCGTGCTCGCCAATGGCGCGGGCCTGACCATGACCACCATGGATGTGGTGCGCCACTACGGCGGTCAGCCCGCGAACTTCTGCGAGATCGGCGGCGAGGCTTACACCAAGGGCAAGGCGGCGCTTGAGATGGTGTTAGGCAAACCGGGCGTGAAAAGCCTGGTGGTGAATTTCTGCGGCGCCTTTGCGCGTTGCGACGTGATGATGGGGGGACTGTTGGAGGCGTGGGATGAGGTCAAACCCGAAATCCCCGTCTTCTTCTCCATCGCCGGGACGGGCGACTTGGAGGCCATCGCCATGCTGAAAGAGAAGCTGGATATGGACCCGCTGCCGAATATGGATGCGGCCTGTAAGGCGGCTGCCGAAGCCGCAAATGCGGGAGCAGCCTGATGCATATCTGTCGAAGCGAACACCGCGTTTTGGTGCAGGGCATCACCGGCAAGCAGGGCACGTTCTGGACCGAGCGCATGCAGGAATACGGCACCCAGGTCATCGGCGGCGTCAATCCGAAGAAAGCCGGCACCGAGCATTGCGGCGTGCCGGTTTACGGCAGCGCCGTGGACGCCGCTAAGGATGGCGGTATCGACGCCACGGTAATGTTTATCCCGCCCTTAGGGCTCAAGGCCGCAGCCCTGGACGCCGTCGAGGCCGGCGCCAAGCTGCTCGTGTGTTTGACCGAACACGTGCCGGTGCAGGATGTCATGTACGTGATGGCGGCGGCGAAGGAAGCCGGCACCACCATCATCGGCCCCAATACGGCGGGCACGGTCACGGTGGGCGAGTGTTTCCTGGGCTTCATGCCTGCGTTTAATGAGCGCATTTTCCAGCCCGGCAATGTCGGCGTGATTTCACGCTCCGGATCGTTGGCCACACTCATGTGCCAAAACATCACCGCCGCCGGGTTCGGCATCAAGGCGTTCCTCGGCATTGGCGGCGACCCGATCATCGGCACCACGACGCGCGATGCGCTTGAGGCCCTGGACGCGTTTGAAGGCGTCGAGGCCATCGCCATGGTCGGCGAAATCGGCGGCGCCATGGAAGAGGCGGCTGCTGAGTACGCCGCGACCATGGATAAACCCATCGCCGCCTTCATCGCCGGCGGCGCGGCGCCTCCGGGCAAAAAAATGGGCCACGCCGGCGCCATCGTCATGGGCGACAAGGGCACCTATAAATCCAAGAAAACCGCGCTGGAAGCAGCGGGGGTGAATGTCTTGGATACGCCGTCGCAGGTTGGGGATGCGTTGAAGGAAGCGTTTGCGGCCTGACGTTGATTTCCCTCCTCTCACGGTGCAACGTGAAAACCAGCACCGAGACGAGGGAGAATTACAATGAGCGACGACTACGACACATCCACCGAAGCCCTGAAAGAGGGCGCGGCGAAGTTGATTGAGCTGTTGCGAATCCGCACGCTGCCCATCGGCATGAAGTTGTTCGACAGCGAAGACGAGATGCTGGGCATCAAGGGTGTGCGCACGCCCACAGAGGATTTCCATTTCACCATGTGCCAGATGGTGGGGCAGGTGCGCACGGCGGGCTTTACGCTCGGCATCCGGCATGAAAACACGCGCATGCATTCCAACTGTGGCGGTATCGTCGGGCTCAATGCGCCGGATGAGGCTTATTTGACCGGTGAGCAGATGGACGGTGTGTGGTTCGAGAACCGCGAAGCGGCGCGCCTGCACCAGGCCGACATGGTTCGCGTTGAGCCGAAATACCAAGGGCTTTGCGTGGCACCCTTGCGCTCCGGGCGGCTCGACCCGCCGGATATCATTTTGTTCTACGCGACGCCGGCGCAAACGATCCTGTTCGTCAACGGCCTGCAGTGGAAACGCTATAAGCGCTACGACATGACCATCACCGGCGAAAGCGCGTGTTCCGACAGTTGGGGGCGCGCCCTGGCGACGCGGGAGACCTCAATCTCGATCCCGTGTTATGCGGAACGCCGCTATGGCGGTGTGGCGGACGATGAGATGCTGCTGGCCATGCCGCCCGATGAATTCATGCGCGGGCTCGAAGGGGTTGCGGGCATCGCCAAGGTGGGCTTGCGCTACCCGATCCCGCCCTACGGCACGCAGATGGACCCCGCCATGGGGATGGGCAAAAGCTATCCTGGTGGTCCTCCTGGTGGCGCCAAGGGGTGAGCCAAACACCTGAAACCAAACGCCGCCGCGGTATCCTGGCCAGCGGTGGTTTTGCGCATTTCATCCACGACGGCTTCACGGACTGCCTGTTCGTGCTATTGCCGTTGTGGGCGACAGGGTTCGGCCTCAGCCATGCCCAGGTGGGTTTCCTGAAAATGTGCATGTCGGGCAGCTTGGCGGCGGGGCAGGTGCCGGCGGGTTTTCTGGCAGAGCGCTTGGGAGAGCGTGCCGTGCTGGCGGCGGGGACGATGCTGGCCGGATGCGGGTTTTTGTTGCTGGCGCTGGCGGATGGATTTGTCGGCCTGGCGGTTGTGTTGCTGATTGCCGGCACCGGCTGCGCGGTACAGCACCCGCTGGCGTCGTCGGTGATATCTACCGCCTACGGTGGCGGCAAACGCCGCGCCGCGCTGGGTATGTACAACTTCGCCGGCGACCTGGGCAAGGTCGTGGTGCCGTTCACGGTGGCGGCGATTGTCGGCGTCTATGGCTGGCAAACGGGCACGCTGTTCTATGGCGCCGTTGGCGTGGTTGCGGGCGTGGCCATCTTCATCGTGCTCAGGCGCTTCGGTGCCGGAGAACGCCCGCCACCGAAGGATCATCATGACGAAAATCAACGCGTCGTTGGTTGGGGCATCCGCCACGCCCGAGGTTTCACGGTGTTGTCGAGCATCGGTGTTATCGACAGCTCGGCCAGGTTGGCATTCATGACCTTTCTGCCGTTTTTGCTGATGGAAAAGGGCCTGGATGTGACCGGCGTCGGGTTTGCGCTGGCCTTGATTTTCAGTGGCGGTGCGGCGGGTAAGCTGGTTTGCGGTCTGGCGGCTGAGAAGATCGGTATTCTGCGCACCGTGATCATCACCGAACTGGCGACAGGCGGTTTGATCCTCACCGTCATCGCCGCCGACCTGACGTTGGCCATGGCGATGTTGCCGCTGTTGGGCATTGCGCTCAACGGCACATCGTCGGTGCTCTACGGTACGGTGGGCGACTTCGTCGATCCCGAGCGCCAGGCGCGGGCTTTCGGTGTGTTTTATACCTTGGGCGTCGGGGCCGGCGCGCTGGCGCCGCTGGGTTACGGGGCGATCAGTGATGTGTACGGCGTTGCAGCGGCGTTGACGGTTTTGGCATGCACGGTTTTCCTCACCTTGCCGCTCTGTCTGGCGCTGCGTCCGATTTTAAAGGCCGCCTAGCCTCGGCCTCCGTGTAACATTCAGAAGACCAATAGAGAGTTTTTTGTCGACAACGATTGCAGCAGTGCAAGCGCTCATTCGATATCTCTGCATCCAGACTGCCGCTTGTGGATCAATTTGCAGCGGTTTTATCCGTAGTCACCTGGTCCAAAAAACGAACGAACCGGGACGTGAGACCGCCGCGCGGCGTGTTCGGTGGCCAGACCGCATAAATGCCGAGTGAACTCACGTGCCAATCGGGGAGGGCATGAACGACCTTACCTGTCGCGAGGTCATCGGCGGCAAGGAACCTCGGCAAGGTTCCCACCCCGGCACCGGCGCGGACCAATCGATAAAGGGCAATCGCATCATCGACAACGATGCGAGCGGGTATAGAGATCTTTGATGTTTTTCCGGACCTGCTTTTGAATTCGAACTGCCATCCGATGCCGCCCAAGTGCACGCCCTGCCAGCTTTGCAGATCGCTCGGTGTCTCCGGCTTATTCCGCCCCTCGAGATAGGACGGTGCGGCCAATAGAAGCCGCTCCTCTGACGCCATTTTCTTTGCCTTGAGGGCACTGTCCTTTAGCCAGCCCATCCGGATCGCAAGGTCGATGCCGTCGGCGATAATGTCGCGCCGAACGTCGGTAAAGCTCACGTCGAGATCGACTTTCGGATGGGCCGCAGCAAATGCTGCTATTCTATCGATCAGGTCGGAGTGAGCCAAAACGGCGGGCGCCGTCATCTTCAACCGTCCTGTCGGCTCGAGCGACCCGACACTGATGTCGTCCAAACCGCTTTCGGCCGCCGCCATCATCTCCTGCGCCGACATGATCAGTTTCTCACCGTGCTGGGTCAGTGAAAGATTGCGTGTCGAACGGTAAAGAAGCGCAACACCTAATTTGTCCTCCAGCTTCGAGATGTGATGGCTGACCACTGACGGGGACAGGTTCAGTGCCTTCGCCGCGCCGCGAAAAGAGCCGGTTTCGACGGTTTTCGCAAAGATCGCCAGTTGTCGCAATTGATCAAGCATTGTTCGATCTAATCGAATTCTAAAACGTAATTATTCTATATTATGTAATTTATCAAAAGTCACTATGTTTCGTCCTCGTCAACAACACAGCCTGCGGGCTGATTGTAATCTTCGATTTTTGATAAGGAGTTTTGAGAGATGAAACGTACGATGATTATGCTTTTGGCCGTTTCGGCTGTTGCCGTTTCCGCCGTCCCCGCCAAAGCGAACGATGCCATAAAATCCGTGGTGGAACCGTTCTACACCAAGATCCTGACGCGCGCGTCCGGCGCCGATGTCGCGGCGACCGCCAAAGCCACGATATCGAAAGACTGGCAAAGCATCGGCGATTACAGCGGCAAGGCCAAATCGCGCGATCAGTTCGTAAAGCAGATGATCGGCTTCGGCCAATTCATCCCAGACATGACATGGAAGATTGAGGAAATGATCGTCAGCGGAAACCGTGTGGTTGTTCGCGGCCGTGCAACCGGTACGCCCAAGGGGCCGATGTTCGGTGTCGACGGTAAAGGCAAGAGCTGGGACATCATGTCGATCGACATCCACACGGTCGAGAACGGCAAAATCACCACCTCCTACCACATCGAGGATTGGGCTGGTGCGATCCGCCAACTCAAAGGCAAGTGATTTCAATGGCGCTGCCGGGGGCAATGCTCCCGGCCCGCTCTGAGACAGCACCATCCGTCTTTTGGATTTCACACTCTGGGGATGACTTCGTACCCTGTTTCTTCCGGCTCATCGTCGGTCATTTCCGGCGGAAAGCCGGGAGCGAGAATTTCCTCGCCAGTGGCATCTTCCAGCCGGCGGATAACATTGGGCGACAGTTCTCGCGGCCCGTAGCGCTCAATGCCATCGGTGAATATGTCGATCAGCGCCGGTGAGATTTCCAATGGTACGCCGGCGCGTTCGGCGATGTCCTGGAACAGCGAAATATCTTTCAGCACCAGATCCATGGTGAAGTTGATGTCGCGCGAGCCGTTCAAAATCACCTGGCTTTCGGTTTCGTGCACGAAGGAGTTCCCCGACGAAATCTTGATCGCCTCATAGGTGGTGTTCAAATCCATGCCGGCGGCCTTCATGGTGGTCAGCGCTTCCGACAAGGTCACCAGATTGGCGGTGGCGAGGTAGTTGGTCATCACCTTGAGCGTCGATGCGCTGCCGACGGGGCCCGTGTGCAGGACACGCCGGCCCAACACCGTCAGCACCGGCAATGCGCGTTCGAAGGTGTCGCGAATGCACCCGGCGAAGATGGCGATGTTGCCCGTCGCCGCCCGGTGGCAGCCGCCTGATACGGGGCAATCGATGGCCTCGGCTCCCTTGGCACGGACCAATTCGGCAATGCGGCGGACTTCCGTCTCGTCGGTGGTCGACATTTCGGCCCAGATTTTACCCTCGGACAATCCAGCTAGAATGCCGTCATCGGCCTCCATCACCGCCGAGCAAGCGGCGGGCGAAGGCAGGCAGGTGATGATCATCTCACAGGCCTCGGCCATTTCGCGTGGGCTCTCGGCCCAATGTGCGCCCTGGTCGAGGAATGGCTGTGCCGCATCCGGGTCGAGATCGCGGACGGTCAGATCATGGCCGTTCCGCAACACTGAGCCCGCCAGTTTCCCCCCGACATTACCGAGCCCGATGAAACCGATCTTCACGATGCTGCGTCCCGTGCACGTTTTTTGCGTTTCAAGGCCATCAGGTTCAACACCTCGACCATGGCTGAGAAGAAGATAGCGAAATACAAATAACCGCGCGGGATGTGGAAGTGCAGCCCGTCGGCCACCAAGGCGACGCCGACCAGCAGCAAGAAACTGAGGGCCAGCATTTTGGTGGTCGGGTGTTCCTGGATGAAGTTGGCCACGGGGCCCGAGGCGACCATCATGATAATAACGGCGATGACCACGGCGGTAACCATCACCGTCAGGTTGTCGACCATGCCAACCGCGGTGATAACCGAATCGAGTGAGAAAATGATATCCAGCATCATGATCTGGAAGATGGCCGCGGCGAAGGTGATGGTTTTTTGCTTGGTGCCGTCCTCGTCGTGGCCGCCTTCGACCGATTCATGAATTTCCAGCGTACCTTTATAGAGCAGGAACAGCCCGCCACCGCCCAATATCAAGTCGCGCCATGAGAAGGCGAAGTCGAAGATCGTGAAGATCGGCTCCTTCAGGCCGATGATCCATGCAAGGCTGGCCAGCAACGCGATGCGAAATCCAAGCGCGCCCATCAGCCCGATCATCCGGGCCTTGGCCTGTTGTTCTTTCGGCAGGCGCGCAACCACGATGGAGAGAAAGATAATATTGTCGATGCCAAGCACGATTTCGAGGGCGGTCAGCGTCAAAAGGCTGGCCCAGATTTGCGGGTCCGTTAAATCCATCTCAGATGCTCCCCATTAGTGCTGGTTCCCTGTTGTGGCCAGTATGCCGCAAAACGACGCGAGAGCTAAAGGCCGCTGATCAGTATCCAAATGATTGCTGCCGGCGCCACGGTGCGCAGCATCCAGAGCCAAGCTTTCGCAAGTAGGGTTTGCCTGCCGCCGAAAACTTCATCCAACATCTTCTGGCTGACGGCCCATCCGACGAATATGGCGATGGCAATGCCGCCGAACGGCAGCAACAGGTTGGAGGCCAGATAGTCCATCAGATCGAGGAAATTTTTGCCGAACAGCTTGATGTCGGCCCACGGCCCCATGGACAGCGCAGACGGAACGCCGATGAAGAAAATCACCAAGCCCATGGCCAGGGTCGCCGGTTTGCGCGCCGCGCTTTTTTCATCGATGGCATAGGCGACCACGGTTTCCAGCAGCGATACGGCGGACGTCAGCGCGGCCAGGGACAACAGTGCGAAAAACACCGGCCCGAACAGGCCGCCACCGGGCATCTTGGAGAATACTGCCGGCAGCGTCACGAACGTCAGGCCCGGCCCGGCGGCCGGGTCGTAGCCGAAAGCGAACACGGCGGGCAGGATCAAGAACCCAGCCAGCAGCGCAATGGATGTATCCAAGGACGTGACCCACATGGCGACACCGGGCAGGCGTTCGCGGCGAGACAGGTATGAGCCATAAGTCAGCAAGGCGCCCATGCCCAGTGACAGCGAGAAGAACGCCTGCGACAGCGCCGCGTTGACGGTGTCGGCGTTGACGCGGCTCCAGTCGGGGATGACGAAGAATTCCACGCCCGCCCAGGCACCCGGCAGCGTCAGTGCCCGGATACAGAGCGCCACCAGCATCACGAACAACACCGGCATCAGAAACTTAGCCGCGCGCTCGATGCCTTTTTCAATGCCGCCCATGACAATGGCGATGGTGATGACCATGAACAGCGCGTGGTAGGCGATGGTTTGGGTGGGGTCTGAAATGAAGTCGGAGAAATAAGCGCCGAGTTTCCCTGTGTCTGATGAGTCCAGCAATGGGCCTAGCGTTGCCCAGGTGTAGGCCAGGGTCCAGCCGCCGATCACCGAGTAGTACGAGAGTATCACGAACCCGGCCAGCACGCCCATGTACCCGACATACGTCCAGGCACCGCCCTTAAGCGTGGCAAAGGCGCCGACAGGATTGCGCCGGGCAGCACGCCCGATGGCCAGTTCGCCCACCATCACCGAAAACCCGATGGTGAACACCATGCCCAAATAGAGGATCAGAAACGCCCCACCGCCGCTGTCCCCGGCCACATAGGGAAAGCGCCAGATGTTGCCCAGCCCGATGGCCGATCCGGCGGCTGCCAGAATAAAGCCGAAGCGTGAGCCGAATTCTCCGCGGTGTTTGCTCATATTTAATACCTAGCAAAAAACCTAGCTGACGGGAAAGCCCCGACATGTCTCGAGTGTGGTTGTCTTGCACGATACACCTGGTTGCGGTATTTGCACGGCGGTGCTGCTGTTGGATGATGCGAAAGGAACCTTCATGTCTCAAGCCGTCTGGATCATTCGCTATGATTTGGCGTCCGCGTGGCGGGCCGAGTATCTGGATTGGTTTCATGACGTTCATATTCCGGAAAAACTGGCGCGGCCGGGATATACCTGGGCCGCGCATTATGAGTTGGACCAGAATGCGGCCGACGTCATGAGCTGCCTGGCGATGTTTGGCGGTGTCGATTCCCGGGTTTTCTATGACCCCAGCCCGGCACAGATTAAGCCTCACCAGACTGCCGAAACCCGGGATATGATGGGGTGCCGGCAAAACGGTACTTATTTGATCGCCAGTGAGGAGTGGGCCGCTCAACCTTCGGCGGCGGAAGCTTCTGGAGATGCGATTACCGCGCCGGCCGTTGCAGCCATGTTCTACGGCGCGCCCGCTCAAGACCTTGAGGAAGAAGCATTTTGCGTGGCGCTGATTCAAGACCATCTACCCGGGGCCATGCGCCACCCAGGGTGTTTGGGCGTGCGGAAGTTTCTGTCATCGCGTGGCCCGGCCCGGCACGTTGTATTCCAGGAGCTGGCTGATACCGATGAAGCTTCGTCCGTTCTGTCCGTGTGGCCAGGGCAGGGCGATGCCGCCGAGATGCCGCTCGGGCCACCAGCCATCTATCGCAGGGTGTGGCCCACTGTCTAGCGGACGGAACGTCGCGTCATTACGTTACGAACAACAGGTGTCCGTATGCAGATTCGGGTGCCCGACGCAATTGCCGGTCCAAAAACCCGCATCGTCGTTGCAGAAGCGTTCTTCACCGCCAACCATGGATGTGAACAGGTGATGCCAGCTACGGCAGACATCGAGCTCGGTTTTCACCCAGGTTAGCGGGTCGTTGGCGTAGTGTTTCCAGTAATCGCCCGGCACGTTGAGGCCGGGTACGGCGGGAATCCAGCTTTCCTCCAGCCATAACATCGGGTCGTGGTGCTTGCCGTACTTCTGCGCCAGTTTGCGAATTTGCGGATCGTCCAAGGCGAGCAATCTGCCATCGTCGATGACCGGTTCGTTGTCGGCCATGTAGGTGGGGAAGTAGAGATGCAGGTGCCAGTGGCCGACCTTTTTGTCTTCGCGCGCGGCGCGGCGCTCATCCATGGATGAAATGATGGTGCCGAACCCGATGTGAATGACGCCCGAACGCACGCGCTCATACAGGCAATTGACGAAGCCCGACGGGAAATCCTTACGCGGCCGGTGAATGTGCGGGTTGGTGCCGATGGAGGCCTCCCACCAGTGCATCAAGCCGGGGCCGGGCATGCCGGGATACTGGATATCGGCGGTCTCGGCCATCAAGGCGCGCAGCTTGTCGCCGAACTCGCCGCCCTCGTTGATCTCCACCACCTTGGAATTCTCAATCTTCAATTGTGTCCAATCCACCGGCGCGATGTGGTTGGTGGTGCCGGCGATGACGCCGTTGCCGTCTTCCTTGCCGGGCAGGAATATCCAGGGCCGGCCCGTAATGTGCCCAGGCAGGTAGGTTTTGGCGAAGTGCGGGTTGTCCGACCAGGTCTGGTTGATCAGGTCCCAGTTGTAGTTCTTGCGGTCGCGGTCGTAGTAGCCGTCGTGATTGGTGAATTCGATATCGGTGCCTTCGGGGTCGGTGATGCGCACGCGCTTACAGCTGCGCACGTGATCCCAGGTCCATTCATCGATCGCCTTCAACAGCTCGTACGGCATGGCATGCGCCGGCGACGCCAGAATTTCCGGCGTGATGAACGGCATGCGTTGGATTTTCACGTGGTCGTCGACCAGGATCGGCCCGCCGTAGCCCCAGAGCAGCTTATCGTAATCCTGGTCCTTGGCCATCTGGTCCCACTGGTCCATCCATTCGGCCAATTCCTTGGTGCGGTAAAGGTAATAGTCGACCTCGTCGGCGCCGACCCATTGCGGAACAGGGCCTTTGTCGACGCGCATGATCTCGTAGGTGCATTTATATTTCTCGAGGATTTTCTTGCAGGCGTCGACCACCATCTCGTCGTGCCAGTTATCGACCCGCAGCAGCACGCGCTCACCTGGCTGCAGGTCCCAGCACGCATGCAGGCCTTGGTTATAGGGGCGCTTGGCGACCTGTTCCAGATACGGCAACAGGGCGTCGGCGCTGGTAACCTCGATATAGGGCGGGCAACGCGGCGGGCGCTTGCCGATCAGCGGTGGCGATTCGAACTGTGGTTTGATGATGGCGCTCATGGCAAGAATCCTCCCTGCCGGAATTGAACCATCCCGGACCCAATATGGCAACGAGGGCTGGCTACTGGGCCGAGATTAGTTACAGGGATACGGCCAGATGCGTTTCGTGTCCGCCGGTACAAGACTGCCATCGGGCTTAATGTAGGGGACCGGAACGCTTTTTTGATCACCGGGCAATGCCGCCAGCGATTGGGAGTCATACGGGCCTTCCAGCCGATAGAAGGCGTTGGGGTCCATCCAGTAACCGTCCTTGGGTGTTAGAAACCAGCCATTGTTGGACCAAGCAGGACTGTCGCTGTAAAGGATGGCGAAGTGCAAAGCATCGCGGCGGATGCGGCGTCCCATTTTACCGGTATTGGCGGTGCGCCCGACCTCGTCGCCCATGGCCACTTGGGCTCCGATATCGAGTGGCGACATGTGCTCCAGGTGTGTGTATTGCGAATAGGTCCAGAACCCGAGGCCAGTCTGCTCGGGCGTATGGCGGAGCACGACCTCGATGCCTTTGCGGTTGCCGGTGTTTTTGAATTTACCGACCACGATGCCGGCGGCGACGGCCAAAATCGGCGTGCCGCGCGGCTGCGGGATATCGACGCCCTTGTGGATCGCAGCCCACGGACGTTTGCCGGAATAGTCGATGGCCCACTGTTCGCTGTCGATCTCGGGGCAGGCGGCGCCGTTGATGAAATCGGCCTCGAGCCCTGTTTCGACGCCGCCACGCGCTTTCTGGACGCGAACGGCGTGGTCTTTGTCGACGCCAATCAGCTTGCCGACCATCAGGCGCACGTCTTCGGAGATTTCGTCCGCCGAGACATACCCATCCAATGTCTCGCAGGCCGTACAAGGCGGCGGTTCTGGCTTATTGGACACGCTGGCCCCAAGGCTGGATTTCCGGCGTCGTTTGCCCTTCTTGCCGCGCTTGCGCTCACCCGACTTTGCCAATTGTTGTTGTAGTTGATTTTCGATGCCCTGCGGTTTGATTTCGCTGGCAGCCGACGTGCGCACGCCGGATAGAGCGAGAACCGCAAGAAGCAGCAGGAATGGTAAACAACAGGCGCGTACGAACATGTCGGTCTTTCCCCGGATTGGTCACGATCGCAGTATATCAAACAGCCGACTGTTTCTATTGACAATTTTTGCCGCTGCGCCAACGTGATCGGGAAAGGAGCCCCAACATGCCCGCACCTGCCGAAGCCCTGCCATTCAGCCGCGAAGAGTATGCCCGGCGTCTGGCCAAGGTTCGCCGCGCCATGGATACGCAAGGTGTCGAATTGTTGATCAGTGTCGATCCATCCAACATGGCTTGGCTGACGGGTTATGACGGTTGGTCGTTCTATACGCATCAGTGCGTGATCGTCGGCCTTGATGGCGATCCGATCTGGTGGGGTAGGGGCATGGATGCTGCCGGTGCGCGGCGTACCGTGTACATGGATGACGCCAACGTTCTTGGCTACGAAGACCACTACGTCATGACACCTGAGCGTCACCCCATGCAGGTGTTGGCGGGATTGATTGCTGATATGGGCTGCGGCGCTGCCGCCATTGGCGTTGAGATGGACAATTATTATTACTCCGCCGCCGCCCATGCGTCGCTTGTGGCGGAACTGCCGAATGCGCGGTTTTCAGACGCCACCGGTTTGGTGAACTGGCAGCGCGCGGTGAAATCAGCCCAAGAGCTTGAATATATGCGCCGAGCCGCGCGCATTGTCGAAGGCATGCATGCGCGCATCCTTGAGGCGGTCGAGCCCGGCCTGCGCAAGAACGATTTGGTGGCGGAGATTTACCATGCCGCGATCACTGGCGCGGACGGGCACGGCGGCGATTATGCGGCAATCGTGCCGATCGTGCCGTCGGGTGCGGATGCATCGGCCCCGCACCTGACCTGGGACGACAAGCCCATGCGGTCGGGCGAGGCGACGTTCTTTGAGATCGCCGGTGTCTATCGGCGCTACCACTGCCCGCTATGCCGTACCGTGTTTTTGGGCAAGCCGCCGCAATCGATCTTGGACGCCGAGAAAGCCGTACAGGAAGGCATGGAGGCCGGGCTGGATGCGGCGCGTGCTGGAAATACCTGCGAGCAGGTCGCCGTGGCGTTTTTCGATGTGTTGAAGAAATATGGGCTGGAGAAAGATTCGCGGACCGGCTACCCCATCGGCATCAGCTACCCGCCGGATTGGGGCGAACGCACCATGAGCTTGCGCCGCGGTGACACCACGGTGCTGGAGCCCAACATGACCTTTCATTTCATGACCGCGTTGTGGCAGGACGACTGGGGATTGGAACTGACCGAAACCATGGCCATCACCGACGGCGCGCCCGAATGCTTGGCCAGCGTGCCGCGTAAACTGTTTGTCAAAGACTGAGGTCGACATGAGTGACAATCCCATCAGCACGGATATCGACTTCGACCGCGACGGCATTCAGCACGGATTTCTGAAGTTGCCGCATTCGGGTGAGGCGTCGGCCTGGGGGGCGGTGATGATCCCGATTTGCGTGGCCAAGAATGGTAGTGGCCCGACCGCACTGTTGACGGGCGCCAATCATGGTGACGAATACGAAGGCCCCGTCGCCCTCATGGATTTGGCGCGGAATATCGATCCGTCCGCGATTTCGGGCCGCGTGATCATGGTGCCGATGATGAACCAACCAGCCTTTGTGGGCGGGCGGCGCACGTCACCGATTGATGGCGGTAATCTCAATCGGCTGTTTCCGGGACGCGCGGACGGCGGCGTGACGGAAAAGATCGCCCACTACTTTCAGACGGTCTTGCTGCCGCTGACGGATGTCGTGCTGGATATTCATGCCGGCGGCAAGACACTGGACTTCGTGCCCTTCGCTGCCGCCCATGAGTTGGACGATGCCGAACAGCAGGCGCGATGCGCTGCCGCCATGCAGGCTTTTGGCGCGCCCTATGGGCTGATGTTGCGGGAATTAGACGCAGTGGGCATGTACGACACCGCAGCCGAGGCCATGGGCAAAACCTTTGTCACAACCGAACTTGGTGGTGGCGGCACCGCCAGCGCGGCGACCATTGCCATCGCCAAGCATGGCGTCGCTAACCTGCTCAAACATGCCGGGATCATGCCGGGCGAGCCGGAGATCACCGACACTCAGATGCTCGGAATGCCGGAAACGGGGTGTTTTATTTCGGGCGAAGGGGCGGGATTGGTTGAGTTCCTCGTCGATCTCGGTGCCGCCGTCAGCGCGGGAGATGCGGTCGTTCAGGTGCACGATACTGAGCGGACCGGCGGCGCGCCGCGGGTATACAGAGCCGAATTGGACGGCGTTCTTGCCGGACGTCACTTCCCTGGACTGACCCGTCCCGGCGACACGTTGGCGATGATCGCTGTGCCGGAATGATCATGATTTTCTGCAGAGCTATCGGATTAAATATCGTATCGCAGTGTTAACCCACCGCCGTAGCGGATCGTATCGAGATCATTAAGGGGAAACGTCGAAGACGTTGTCGAATTTGGGCCGAGGACAATTTCACCACTACTCATCAAATGCCAATAGCGGAAGTCGAATAGGGCTGCCAAACGAGGTGTGAGATAATGGGTGAGCCCGACTTTTCCTTCAAATCCATAACCTGACCCATCCATGATGACGTTTGGGACGGGGCCTAAATCGGCAGCTGATGTGCGGAGCAGGTGGCTGTCTTCATTGTGCATTTTTGTATATGGGATGAAGGCGAGATCGAAAATCCAATTGGTGCGTGAACTATGCTTATAGGATCCGGTTAATCCGAGCCTCACGGATTTCCATTCAACGAGGTTGCTAATGACCGGTTCGTCTTCGGAACGTGTTTGGGTGTTTGTCAGTCGGTTGTATACGCCATACGCATCTTGTTGCTCACGCCAATACTGAAAGCCGGCAAATGCGGAAACAGAGAGTTGGTCGTTCCGGGACCTTAGGATTTCTCTGCCGACATCTGCGCTAAAGTAAAATAGATCAGTGCTTGGGACGAGGCTGTCCGTTGACGAGAATAGAGATTGTCCAGCTAGGAAGTCGTCATCTCGGAGATTTCCTTCCGTGAGGCTGACGAGGCCTAAACCTATGTTGCCCCGTAAAAAACTGTTATCCTACTTTCGAAATTCGGCACCAAGTTCCAAGGCGAGATCAATGGTGCCACTGTAGGTCAACTCGGAACTCGGATTGCCGAGCAAAGCCGATGAACTCGTGGCGTCGTGGTTCCAGGTTGTTTTGCCAGTGGTTAAAACGGTGCCGATACTCAGAGACATTTCCGGCAATTTGATCTTCGATGCGTTTGAATGGCCTTCGATAATGTCGATCGGGCTGCGCCGCGATTTGAACGTAAAGCGAGCAGCGGGGGTCGCTCGGACAGCGGTTCGCGCATTGGTTTTTGGCGGTGAGGACTTTGGTTTGCCGGGAAGCTCTCCGTTGAGCCAATTCTTGAGCCAACGATCTTGCGTCAAGGGTTTTTGGTCTGGGTTTGCCAGAGCACGCGTCGCTGCCTTTGCGGGCATGTGTTGTCCCGGCAGATGGGATGATAGCCAATTCTTGAGCCAAGGAGCGCCATTTGGGATCTCGGCACAAGCGATTTGTTGGTTTGCAGCTGTCTTGCTAGACACACCTGTGATGCCGACAGACGGAACTGAAAACAACGACACCGCAACGGCTGTCAACTTGGCAGACCGCGCCCAATTCATTGCTTCGTTTCCCCCTGCATTCCCCAATTACATACTATGTATGCGTGATAATTATTAATATTATGTAATTAGAGGCGTTATCGTTTTTCGCCGTCGTACATTGGCCTGTAAATGATAATCGCTTAAGAGCTATATAGCTCTTGGATTCAAAATGATGCTGCGTTATGCTGCGTTTCCTTTGGGGAGGAAAAGTTTTTGCAGTTCGGGCGGCTAGCCAATGCGTTGAACGACCACGGCGGAGATGGGCATCATCGCGTGCCCAAGTATCTTCGCCTGTCGGAGGAAATCGCCAACGCCATCGATAGCGGTGAATTGCGCGCCGGTGACCGGTTGCCCGGCGAGTCGGAACTGGCAAGCTATCTGCCGGCCAGCTTGGGCACTATTCAGAAGGCGCTCGGGCATTTGGCGGAACGCGGTGTCATCGTGCGGCGTCACGGTGCGGGCACGTTCGTTGCCGATTTGCCCAACCAATTGCACGATCTATGGCATTTCCGTTTCCTCGATGATGACGGTCAATCCCTGCTGCCGGTCTTCACGCGTGTTACTCAGATAAGCCGTGTGGCGACGGGCGGCGCGTGGACGGATTTTCTGGGTGATGAAGACCACCACCTACGCATTGATCGCGAGATCGACGTCAATCACGAATTTAAGGTCGCCAGCCGCATCTTTCTCCCCGGCGGGCGTTTCGATGCCCTGGCGAAAACCAAGTCCGACAGCTTGGACAACGTCAACATCCGCGCCGTGTTGCGCGAACGGTTCGATGCACCGACCTCGCGCGTGGTCGAGCAAGTGGGTGCTGAAACCATGCCCGACGACATCTGCACGCTGCTGAACCTCGCGCCCGGCACCACCGGCATGGTGGTGCACATCCTGGGCTACGGTTTCCTGGACGATCCATTGAGCTATCAATTGGTCTACACCCCTCCCAACACCCGCCGCCTGGAAATCAGGCCGCGCAACCCCTAAACGGAGCCTTTACGAATGCCGCATTCTACTTACTTCCCAGAAAAGATGGGTCACGCCGAGGTTAGTCCTTCCGGTGCCTTCGAGGCCGGCTCTTTTCAGGAGTTCACCGTGACCTATACGGCGGGATATTTTGGTATCGACGACACGGGCTCGATCAAGGTGGTGCACCGCTTCGCCTCCGATATGGGCCGACCGCAGTTCGATAACCCGAGCGCGCCCAACTACACCACCGTGGAGGCCTCGAACGGCGCCGTGTTGCACGTCGAATACGACATGAAGCGCAATATCCGCCCGTGGGACAAGACGCTCTATATCAAGGTGGTGCGCGGTTTCCTGCGCGAGGGTGATCAGATTGTCGTGCGTTTCGGCGACCGCCGCGAGGGTTCGCCCGGCATTCGGTTGCAGACATTCTGCGAGCATACCTTTGAGTTCCGTGTGCTGGTTGATGCCATCGCGACCTACAACTACGTCGAACTGCCCGAACAACCTGAAATCGCGATCATCCCGGGCCCGCCGGCGCGCTACAAGGCGGTCATGCCGACGGCGTTGGCGGTGGGGCAGACATTCAAACTGCGCCTGAAAGGCGAAGACGGATGGGGCAATCCCTCCGATCAGTGCGATGACACCTTCACGCTGAAGCCTACCCGACCGGTTGATGGCTTGCCCGAAAACGTCACATTCACCAAGGGCGAGTTTGCCGCAGCGATTGACGGGCTGAGCGTTTCCGAGCCGGGTGATTTAACAATCGATCTCGTAAACCAAGATGGAAGTGTCGTATGCACCTCCAATCCCATGCGCGTCACTGCCGAGGCCGGGTTGATCCCATGTTGGGGCGATCTGCACGGTCAGTCGGAGGAGACCATCGGCACCAATTCGGCGCGCGATTTCTATGAGTTCGGGCGCGACAAGGCATTCCTGGATGTCTGCGTGCACCAGGGCAACGATTTCCAGATCACTACCGAGTTCTGGGAGCACCTCAATGAACTTTCCGCCGAGTTCACCAAGGATGATGAGTTCATTGTTTTTCCCGGCTGGGAATGGTCGGGCAATACGGGGCTCGGCGGCGACCGCAACGTACTGCACATGAAAGAAGGCCGCCAGATCCACCGCTCGTCGCATGCGTTGGTCGATGACCTTTCGGACGTCCAAACGGATGCCAATTCAGCGGACGATTTATTCGATTCCCTTGAGGGTGAGGACTGTACCGTATTTGCCCACATTGGCGGGCGGTATGCGGACATCAACAATGGCCATGACGTTCTTCTGGAACGCGCCGTAGAGGTGCATTCGGCCTGGGGTACATTCGAATGGCTGATCCATGATGCCTTTGAGCTCGGTTACCGCGTCGGCATTGTGTCCAACTCCGACGGCCACAAGGGCCGGCCTGGCGCCAGTCATCCGGGGGCGACGAAGTTCGGCTCTTATGGCGGTTTGACATGCAATCTTGCACCTGAGTTCTCGCGCGCAGGCATCATGCAGGCCATGAAGAAACGCCATCACTACGGCACCACCGGTTGCCGCATGGTACTCGATACGCGCACGGTGTTTGATAATCCCGCAGAGCATTTTTCGGATGATCCAAACCTGGGGGATGTGACCTCCGAAATGGTTTCCGAAGCCATGATGGGGGACATCCTGAAATCCGGCGACGACGAGATCACCTTCAAGGTCGACGTGCATGCCTCCGCTCCCATCGAGCGCATCGATATTCGCAATGGCCTGGAAACTGTGGAAGTGGTCCGTCCCTACGAGAAAGCCGATCTCGGCCGGCGCATCCGGGTGTTGTGGGAGGGCTCCGAATATCGGGGCCGGGGCCGTGAAACCATTTGGGACGGCAACGCGGAACTGGACGGCAACAGATTCGAACGCTTAGAGCCGATCAACCGTTACAACCTCGACAAGCGCTTCGATCAAGTTGGCGACAATCGGTTGGAGTGGACCGGACTGACCACGGGCGGTTTCGGCGGCTTCGATGCCTGGCTGGGAGACAATGATGCCGGCACCTTGAAGATCGACACGGATTTGGTGAAGGAAGAAATAGCGATTGCGGACATCGGCTATGATGAGATGATCTTTGCCAATGGCGGCATCGACCGGCGCATCCGCGTGTTTCGACTGCCCGACGAAAACCCTCACCGCGTCGCTACCCTTGAGCGCCGCATGAAGCTGGCGGCGGACCGCGACAACGCTTTCTATGTACGCATCACCCAGGAAGACGGCCACTTCATCTGGTCGAGCCCGATTTACGTGTTCAAGTGAGGAGGAAACCATGGGAAAGATTGCCAGCCTGCACGGCACGACGCCGGCGGAGATATTTGAAAGCGGCATGGAAAACCTTGATGACATCGAGGCCGTTGCATTGTCGGTGAAGTGGAAGGATGGAAGCGTCACCGCCGGTTGGTCGAACATCGATGCCGGGCAATTGGCGCTGTTGATCATGGCGTTGGATGAAAAACAACGCCGTATGAATTTCGGCGATGAGGAATAGGTGTCGCGATGAAGTTGACAGACTACGAACAGGCCATGCTCGCCGGTGAGATGGGCGAGCCACGCCGTGCCGCATTGGCGCGCCAAGTCGAGATCGGCAAGTTCTTCGATGCCGAGGATTTCGTCGCGGTGGCACAGGCGCACATCATGGCCGACAGCGAGGCTTTGGGCGAAGCGGGTGTTGAACATCTGGAGGAGTTGGCTGCTTATCCGGATGCCGAGCGCCAGGTCTGCATCCCCACGATCACCGATCCGCGCGGCGCGGATTTTCACGCCTATGAGCGTATCAAGCAGGATGAAAAGTTCGTCGATCTCGAGCGCCGCGCCGATGCCGCGTTTCGCGCGCTCGGCGTGATGATGACCGACACCTGCATCAACTACCAAACCGTCATGCCGCCGGTGTTGGGTGAGCATCTGGCCATGGGTGACACCGGCGTGGTGATCTATTCCAACTCTGTGCAAGGTGCGCGCACCAATTACGAGGGCGGTCCGTCGGCGCTGGCGTCGGCATTGACGGGACGCACGGCGCGATATGGTTTCCACCTGGACGAACATCGCCGCGGTACGGCGCGTTTTCAGCTCGAAGAGACGCCGAAAACCTGGACCGAATGGGGCGCGCTCGGCGGCTTGGTCGGCAATGCCATGGGATCATACTTCCAGGTGCCGGTGATCGAGGGTGTGACGGGGTCGACACCGACGTCTGACGATCTCAAGCATTTCGGCGCGGCACTTGCCAGTTACGGCTCGACGGCGATGTTTCACGTTGTCGGCGTCACTCCGGAAGCTCCTGATCTTGGGACCGTGTTTGATGGCGCGCCGCCCGACCCGACGCCTGTTAGCCGCGCCGATTTGGATACGTTCATCACGTCTTACGCCGGTGATGATGACAGCCTCGACGTCGTGGTGTTCGCCGCGCCACAGCTTTCGATCATGGAGCTGGAGAAATTGGCAGGGTTGCTGAAAGATCGCAGCCTGGATAGCGGCGTTTCCCTTTTGGTGGCGACCAATCCCGAGAACGCCCGTGCTGCCGAGCGATTTGGGTTCCGCGATGCCATCGAGCGCTCGGGCGCTCTATTGCTGGAAGGCGTGTGCTTCTACCAGATGCATGCACGCGAACTGGGTGAGGCCAACGGCTGGACACGGCTGATGACCAATTCGGCCAAGCTGACCAACATCATCGGCGGGTACGGTTATGATCCGGTGCTGGCGGACATGGAGCGCTGCGTCGAAAGCGCCATTGCAGGGAGGATCGTCTGATGGCTGACCTGATTATCCAGGGGCACGTGGGTATCGGTCCCGCCGTCTCGGGCGAAGCACTGGTGGCGCATGACAACTTCTCGGCCCGCTACGATTTGGATCGGGTGAAGGGCACCTTTTCGCGTCCCGCCCACAAGCTTTATGGCGAGAATTATGTCGGCAAGGTGTTGGTGTTGAACATCGCCAAGGGCGGCGTCGCCACGGCCTGGATGCTGCACACCATGAAGCAGCGAGACATGGCGCCGGCGGCATTGCTGCTCAATTGGGCCAACCCAATCATCGCGCAAGGCGCTGCGTTTGCGGATTTCCCGCTGATCGACCGGTTCGAGGACGACATCACCGCCCAGATCAACACGGGCGACACCGTCCTCGTGGATCCGACCAGCGGCACCGTCACCATCGGGGGGCGAGTGTGAGACGCGGTATTGATCATCTGGTTTTGGCGGTCCGTGATCTGGATGCGGCGGCGGCCTTTTATGAAGGGCTGGGCTTCACCCTGACGCCCAAGGCCCAGCACCCGTTCGGTACCGGTAATCGTCTCGTGCAGTTCCAAGGTGGCTTTCTCGAACTGCTGGCCATCACCGATCCCGATTGGGTTGCGGACGCTGGCGCCGGCGAATTCAGCTTTGGCGCCTACAGCCGTGATTACCTTGCTAAGCACGAAGGTTTTTCCATGGTCGCGCTGCAAAGCGATGATTGGCGAGAGGACCGAACGTCTTTTCAAGCCCGGCAGTTGGTGTTGCCGGCGCCGTTTTCATTCTCTCGCATGGCGACCCAGCCGGATGGCTCTGAGGTTGAAATGGGTTTCGACCTGACGTTCGTGCCCAGGCGTGAGGCGCCGGACGCCATGTTTTTCACCTGCCAACATCGTCATGCGCCTGAACATTTTTACAAGCCCGCCTACCAGCAGCACGCTAACGGCGCAGTGCGGATCGCTGGTGTCACCATTGAAAGCCCCGATATCGAGGCCACGGCAGCATTTCTGCGCAACCTGGGCGTTGACCAAGGCTTGTTCCAGATTATCGAAGGTGAGCGCGAACGCTTCAGCGGCTTTGAAATCGCGTTGGCGGCGGGAGGCACGGCGCTTGGGCAAACGGCATTTGGTGTCCATATTGAATTTTCCGAGGAGACGAATTGATGAGTGACCAAACCCTCTTGGTTTCCGTTTGGCGCGGCGACGGCGAGACCGGACACTACGTGGACTACGAAGTGCCACGCGAGGAAAGCCAGACCGTGCTGGATGTGGTGACCTACATCCAGCGGCGGTTGGACACCAGCCTGTCGTATCGGTTTGCCTGCCGCGTCGGAATGTGCGGGTCATGCGCCATGACGGTCAACGGCAAGCCGCGCTGGACGTGCCGCACGCATGTATCGAAGGTGGCGCAGGACGGCAAATTGCAGGTCGGGCCATTGCGTTCCATGGAAGTGGTCAAGGATCTCTCCGTCGAGATGACCGACTTCTTCGACAAATGGGCCAGGGCGGAAGGCAAGTTCCACCCGACCAAGACCCGCCATGATGATTTTGAGGTCGTTAAACCCGATAGCCGCAAACGCAAGACGGCGAGCGCCGGGATCGAGTGCATCGGCTGCGGGGTGTGCTATGCGGGTTGCGATGTGGTGGATTGGAAGCCGGATTATCTTGGGCCAGCCGCACTCAACCGCGCCTGGACGCTGGTCAACGATGAGCGCGACGGCGGCCAAAAGGCACGCCTGAACGCGGTGGCTGGTGATGCGGGATGTCATGCCTGCCATTCGCAGCAAGGCTGCGTTGAGGGTTGCCCGAAGAGCCTCAACCCGACGGCCGCCATCGCAGGCCTTAAGCGCGCTTCGGCTATGGCGGCGCTGAAGGGTGAACTTTCCACCGATGGAGACGCGAAATGAGCGATGCAGCTCCCGAACGCAACGTCCAGACCGAGGCTCGGTTGTGGTTGGCGCAGCGCGTCAGTGCCATGGTGCTGGGATTGGCCGTCGTCGTGCATCTTGGCACCATCATCTATGCCGTGCAGGGCGGACTGAGCGCCGCCGAGATCGTTGCGCGCGCCGCCGGTAACCTGGGTTGGACGATATTTTACAGTGTCTTCGTTATCGCCATTGCGGTGCATGCGCCGATCGGTTTGCGCGCTGTATTGAGTGAGATGACCAAACTGTCGCCTAGGCGTGTCGATCTTTTGTGCTTTGTCGCTGCGATGTTCCTGGTGGTGATGGGCTATCGCGTGGTGCGGGACTTCCACTTTATGGGAGTGGCATCATGAGCGGCCAGCATCGCAACCACGCCAACTATTGGGCGTTCATCGTACACCGGGTGTCGGGGCTTTTGTTGGCGCTGTTTCTGCCTGTGCATTTTCAGGTTTTGCTGTTGGCCGTGCGCAAGCCTGAAGTATTTGACGGTTTCGCCGCCTGGGCCGAAGCGCCGTTGGTGAAATTGGCGGAAACCGTTTTGATCATCTTGCTTGCCGCACACCTAACGGGCGGGCTGCGCCTGTTGGCCATCGAATTCCTACCCTGGCGCGATTGGCAAAAATCCGTCGTTGCCATTACCGCCGGCGTCAGCCTGGTGGTCGGCCTCATCTATTTATTGAATGTGACGTGACATGAATATCAACGATCTTCCGACCCACACAACAGATGTCTTGATCTTGGGCTCCGGCGGCGCCGGGCTATTCGCCGCGTTGCATACCTTGCAAGGCGCGCCCAATCTCGATGTCACAGTCGCGGTCAAAGGGCTATTGGGCAAGTGTGGCTGTACGCGCATGGTGCAGGGCGGATACAACGTCGCCATTGCCGAAGGTGATTCCGTCGAACGCCACTTCATGGATACGGTCGAGGGCGGCAAATGGCTGAATAACCAAGAACTCTCATGGAAGCTGGTGACAGAGGCGCAGGTGCGCATCCGCGAGCTTGAGAACGAACTGGGGTGCTATTTCGACCGCAACCCCGATGGCTCGGTGCACCAAAAAGCTTTCGCCGGGCAGACCTTCGACCGCACGGTGCACAAGGGCGACCTGACCGGCATCGAAATTATCAACCGACTGGCCGAGCAGGTTTGGGCTAAGGGCATCCGGCGCCTGGAAGATCACCGCGCCGTTGCGCTGATCAAGACCAAGGACGGAAGCGCCATCGCCGGAGTGCTGATGATCGATATCCGCACCGGGCTGTTTCTATTCGTCAAGGCCAAGGCCGTGATGGTCGGTACCGGCGGCGGGCCGACCATGTACAAGTATCACACACCATCAGGCGACAAGAGTTGCGACGGGTTGGCGATGTTCTTGCACGCCGGCTTGCCGCTCCGCGATATGGAGATGGTGCAGTTCCACCCGACGGGTTTGGTTGCGGGCAAGGATACGCGTATCACCGGGACCATCATCGAGGAAGGGCTGCGCGGTTTCGGCGGGCATCTGTTGGCCGGCGACAAACAGCGATTCATGCACAAGTATGACGAGCGCGAAGAGCGCGCCACACGCGATATCGTGTCGCGCGCCATGTTCGACGAAATGCGCGCCGGCAACATCGGTCCCAACGGCGGGCTCTATATCACCATGAAGCACCTGGACAACAAGACGGTGCGGAAGATGTTCAAGGGCATGGTTGATCGCTGCGCCGATTGCGGTTTCGATTTGGTCACGGGCGATGTCGAGGTGGTGCCGACCGCGCACTACATGATGGGTGGCGTGGTGTTCGGCGAGGATTGCTCGACCGCCATCGAAGGCCTATATGCGGCGGGTGAGGACACCGGCGGCGTGCACGGCGCCAACAGGCTCGGCGGTAACGGTGTTGCCAATTCGACCGTATTCGGTGGGCTCGCCGGTGATGCCATGGCCCAGTGGACGCCCAGCGCGGGGACACATAAAGACCCCGACGTTGATGCCATCGATGCCGCCATGGCGGCTTGCACGGCACCGTTCGCCAAGAAGCCCGGAATTCTGGAAGACATCCGCGAGAAGATGTACGACCTGATGTGGGAGGACGCCGGCATCATCCGCGACGCTGCGAGTCTGAAGCGCGCCAAGGCCGGCATGGCCGATTTGGAGGCAGAGTTGGACGAAACCGGGGTCGATGCCGGCAATCTCGCCTATAACCTGACGTGGCACGACTGGATGAACATGAAAAATCTCATGCTCGTCAGCCAATCCGTCATCGCCGCCGCCGAAGCGCGCGAAGACTCCCGCGGTGCGCACTTCCGCGCCGATTTTCCCGAGGCGAGAGATATCGAGAACTCGCGCTTCACCAAAGTGACGTTGGAGAGCGGAGAAATCGCGGTGGATACGGAAGCCGTGAACTTCACCCGCGTGAAACCGGGCGAGACGTTGATCGTCGATTGAAGCGCGACAAATCGATGATCAAGTCCCTTGCTCACCGGAAAGATCGATCATGTCGGCGGCATAACTGCGCAACGTCGATACCAGTTCACGGCGCTGGTTATCGCTCAGGGAAGCCATGACGTCGAAATACATCTCTTCCAAAAGTGCCCAGCGCGCTTCCGATATAGCGCGGTAATCCGGGTCGACGACCTCATGGGCGTGCAAAAGAACCCGGTGCACGAAGTGGGCGATTTGCTCCTGCCCCGGTTCGGTGCGTAGGAACGTCACCAGTGCGCCTTGGCGCAGTTCGCGATTGTCGAGCCAGCGCATGGCGAGGTTCATGCCGCCTTTGGTATGGCGGCGGATGATCGCCGCTTGGTCGTCCGAGAGCGCGCCGGTGAAGCGCGTTAGTCGCTCAACCCGGCGTTCGACCCATTCATCGAGCGTGTCTTGCGGGGATTCCGTCTCCTCTTCGGCGCGCTTCTCGGCCATGTTCTCAGCCAAGCGGGTTTCCAGAAAACTGAGCTTCGCCGGCGTCGTGTGGTCAACCAAGACCTTGGCAATAAAGGGCGCGGCGCCTTCGACGGTGACATCCAAAAGCGCGCGGAACTCCGTGAACGCCTCCTTCATTTGCGGGCGCGTCCAGCCGCCACTTTCCGCAATATCGGCTTGGTCGTTGAAGAACACGGCGTAAGCGGGAAGCATGGCTTTGCGGTGCCAGGCGATCAGTGCCGCCGACTGGGTTTCCAGTTCCGCTTCTTGGTCCGGGCTCAACTCGAGGTAATCCTCGGCGCGGGATTCCACCATGTCTTCAGCAAAGATATAGGCTATCTGTAGGCTGGAACAGCCGGTGAGCAACACAGCGCAGATGAGCACGCTTGCAAGCACAGAGAATCGCCCTATTTGAGCCAGCATCACCACCGCTCCGGATCTTTCCGTCGATAAGATATCTTACCCTAAGAGGACCAACTGGGTCACTGGTTGGTACAATTCAAGTGGTCATTGGTTGCTAGGCAGTAATATTGCCAAAGACTCTGAGGCGGTGCAGGTTTCCTCTGGAATAGATGAATAACGTCAAATATGGAGGTACCGGCGGCATGACAAGACTCACCAACAAAAAAGCTCTCGTTACCGGCGCCGCATCTGGTATTGGCCGTGCGGTGGCGGCGCGGCTGGCGGACGAAGGCGCCCAGGTGGCGTTGGCGGATTTTAATCGCGATGCCGGTGTCCAGGCAGCTGAAGAAATTGGCGATGCGGCGTTGTTTGTTGATCTGGATGTGACGTCGGAAGCGTCGTGGCAAGCGGCCTTGGCGGCGGTGTGTGATGCCTTTGGTGGGCTCGATATCTTGGTCAATTCGGCGGGCGTGATTTCGCTGCATTCGATTGAAGACACCAGCCTGGAAGAATGGCGGCGCGTCATGAGCGTCAACATGGACGGCACATTTCTAGGGTGCCGTTTTGGTGTGGCCGCTATGAAAGATACGGGCGGCGGGGCGATCATTAACATGTCGTCAGTCTCGGGGCTGGTCGGCGGTGCGAATTTGGCGGCTTACAATGCGTCGAAGGGTGGGGTGCGGTTGCTGACCAAATCGATCGCCTTGCATTGCGCCAAGAAGGGGTATGACATCCGCTGCAATTCCGTGCACCCAAGCTTTGTCGCCACACCCATGGTCGACGATATCGCGGACACCGCGCGCGACCCGGACCGTGCGCGCGATGCCATGGCGGCGCAAATCCCGCTGGGGCGCATGGGCACGGTGGAGGAGGTCGCTGGTATGGTTGCCTATCTGGCGTCCGACGAGGCGGCGTTCGTTACGGGGGCGGAATTCGTTATCGACGGCGGCCTTACCGCTTAAAGCCTGACGGCTTTAGTGTGTGGCGGGGTGAAGATAGTTACTCGGCCTCTTCAACAACGATATTGTAGGTAGCGGCCTCGAAATCGTCTTCAAATACTTCTGCGAGTTCAATCATGTTTTCGTCTTCGGCATCGCAGCACCAATTGATCGTCACCGAGTTGCCGGCCGATGCGCTCTGTTCAAGGATATCGAAAAATTGAGAAAACGCGCGGCTCGCGCCACTATTGAAATATGATAATTTCAATTCGAAGGTGATCTCTGCCCCGGACAATGTGCCCAGATGCTGTTCGAGCCGGGATATGATCGGGCTAAAGAATTCAGCGGTGTTTTCCGGATAACAGGTTTCGGAAATACAAAAGCGGTTGGAGGAAAAATCGAAATCGACCTGCGGGCAGGGCTCTTTCGCGACAATGGTCAGCTTGTCATCTTCCATGTATCACCTCACAGATATGCGGAAATGGTAAAAAAGTTTCTGTCGTCGCCGGCGGCCTCGAAATCGAAATCGAAACCGTGCTTGGCCCGTCGGGCGATTTCGATGAAGCCGACACCGGCACCTTTACTACCTTCAGGCACCTCGTCTTTCAAAGAATCCTTGAACAAGCGCCGTAATTGCTTGCTGTCCATGTCTTTCAGACGAGAGAGGTTTTCTTCCAGCCGACTGACATCGCTTGAATTGATCAAATTGCCGCAGGCCACAAAGTGGCGGCCATCTTTCACGCCAATCGACAGTATTCCGTAGCGCAGATCGATGACGGCAGGAACCTTGTCATCCGACTGGTTTTCGGCCGAATAACGGATGACATTTTGGACCATCTCAACGAATACCGAAAACATGCTCATGGAAGTCGTTCGATCAATCGAGTCGATTTCGAATTTCTTTCTGAGCGTGTTGCCGATACCCATGAGCATGTCTTCCGACATGAACCCAGTAAAACAAAACGAAATACCATCGCCCAACATATCATTATGTATTCTGTGAAGGTTCATCTTCGTTCCTAATGTGCTGTGTCGCCCGATTTAAACCCGACAATCGTTATGTCATCTCGACGCGGATGATCGCCTTGGTAATCCTGGATTGAGGCGAGCAAGACTTCCTTTTGTTCAGGATACGTCTTTCCGTCTGCGCCCAGAATAGCCTCGCGAAACCGGCGCTTGCCAAAGCCATGTCCGCGGTCTCCGCCCGTCTGGTCAAAAATGCCGTCACTGGCCAAGTAAAAACCATCAAGGTCCTGCCGTTTGAGTCGTATCACATTGTATGTTTGTTCTGGTGAAATTGTTCGGTAGCCAACACCGTGTCGGTATCCCTTGTGCTCTGATATCTCTTGATCGTGCTTGGCAAAAAGCGAAAGACCGGCACCGCAAAAATAGACTTCACCATTTTCATGAGGCAGGTAAACAAAGCCAAGTTCCAATCCGTCATCGGCCCCCGACACGTCGTCGCCACCGCCAAGGACGTTTTTGATGCGAACGTTCATGCAACTCATCAACTCATCGAGTTGCCCCGGTTGGGTTTCCCGCAGCGACCGGTTCAAAGTCGCCGTTGCAATAAGGGTCATAAAGGCGCCAGGGACACCGTGCCCGGTGCAGTCGCCAACGGCCAATAGACGGCCATTTCCCCATTCTCTAAGCCAATAAAAATCACCGCCAACGATGTCTTTCGGATGCCAGACGACAAAGTGTTCGCCCAAGAAATCCTGCATGACATCGTCTGTCGGCAGCAGGCCTTTTTGAATGTTGCTGGCGTATTCAATCGACGAGGATATCTGGGTATAGGCTTCGGCCAATTCGGCCGTTCGTTCTTCGACCCGATGTTCGAGCGTTTCGTTCATCTGGCGCAAAGCTTCGCGGCTTTCTTCGATTTCCGCGATTTTCGAGCGAATGGATATCCGCATCTCGTTGAAATTCTCTGAAAGCACGCCCAGTTCATCGTCCCGTGCAACCTGAACTTCTTTGTTCAAGTTGCCGCCCGAAATCTCAATTGAAGCTTGGGTTAACAAACGGATTGGATGGGTGACGATATTGGCGATCAAGAAAGCCGATACCACCATCAGCGCCACGACGGCAAGTGCCAGCACGACGACAAGTTGCTGCAAATTTTCTATGGGTTCGAAGGCTTCAGTTTTGTCGATTTCCGTGATCATGGCGAAAACAGAGGAGCCGAATTTCACTGGTAAATAGGCGTTCAGCACCTCTTGTCCACGGTAGTCGAGAATTATTTCATGCCCGGTTTTTCCGTCCAGCGCGGCCTTGGTGGCGATCGTGTCCACCTTTCCTTTGTCTGGGTTTTTGAACGAGGCGTTGACAGTTCTGTTGACCGGATCGAGATAGGAATCCGAGCGCATCAGATTATCCGGGCCTACGAGATATGCTTCGCCGGTGTCGCCCATTCCTGATCGTTCCAGCATGACTTCGTTAAGCGCGGCGTTGGTCATCTTGAGGACGACGGCGCCTGAAGTCGCGCCGGTGGAGCCGATCGGGGCGAGCACGAACGAGATGACTTGTCCATCGGATGGCGGGTAAATTTCAAAGTCCGTGAGGACGACATTCTTGAACCCGCGTTCCAGCGAGCGACCGAGAACACTGTCCTTCAACGGGCCGGAAAGCACGTTTTGGCCAAAATCCGCTTCGCGTTTGGTGGAATAAACGATATCTCCGAATTCGGAGATCAGCATCAAATCGTAATAATCGTACTCGCCAATGAAACGCCTAAACGAATCACCATACTCAAGGCTTTCAAAATAGTTGAATTGACCTTGATCGACTTGGCCGTCACGCACGACAGCTGAAAATGCGTCCAAGGCGGCATCAATATGAGAACTGTCGGCCAGAACCCTGATGTCGGCTTGCGTTTTTTTGAGCAATCGGAGGATCTGCGCCCTCTTTCCGTCGCGTACGCTAATCAGGTGGTTGAACACTTCATTTGAAATAGAGGCTTTTGATTGGGCGAGGGAATACCAACCGACAACGGCCAGCGGCAACAAGCTCACTGTAACCAGGACAATAACGAGCTTCGCTCGGATGTTGAGCCATGCAGGCAATGTTTTACTTCCGCCCGTACGCGTAGGGCATCCACGCATCCACGCTGGTTGTCTTAATACCGAACACGGTTTCACCATCCTTGGTGATCATCGGCAAATCCGGTGTGGTGACGTTTTTCGAAATCTTCTCGCCGGCCAATATTTTCAACAAAACCCGAACACCGACCCCGCCAAGCAAGGGCGTGTAGGGCGCGGTTACGGCGATCTTATCTTCTTTCATCGCCAGCAGCGCTTCGGCCAAGTCGTCGTTGCTGAGTACGAGGATGCGTTTGCCGCCGCTGCGGCTGTTCCAGCGCTTAGCTTCGTCCACTGCCAGAACGGCGCCCATTCCTTGTTCCGCGCCGGTGCAGAAAATCACATCAATCTCCGGGTGCTTGGCCAGCGCTTCACGGACTTGGCTAAGCGAATCCGCTCTTGAACTGCTGTTGTGGTAACTCTGAAGGATATTCAAACCCGGAAAATAGCTGATCACCTTGAGGAAATGTCCGGTGCGCATCGAATCCGCTGTGCTACCCAGAGGCTTTCGGATCATCAGCACATTACCCTCGACCTTGCCTGTTTCCTGAAGCAAGCGATGCACGAGATAAAGACCTTGTTGGGTGCCGTTGGCTGGGAAATTACCGGTAATTTGCGCCCGCACTTTCTTTGACCCGACCAGCCGGTCCACCGAAACACTGGGGATTTTAGCGGCGGCTGCTCTGTCGATGGGTGGTCCCGTCGGCGCTTCCTGCATCGGCCAGATGACGATGCCGTCGACTTTTTCCTCGATCAACGCATCGATCTGTTTGGCTTGCAAGGCGTTGTCGAACTTCGGATCGAGGACCTTCAAGGTGACATTCGGGTGACGCTCCGCTTCCCATACGGCCGAATCGGCATTGTTGAGCAACCAAGGGTGGCTCAAGCCATGGATGGAATAGGCGATGTTGTATTGCCGGTTTGCGTTTCCAATGGGGCCGGCCGGCAGTTGATGAACGTCGGTAAAGGGCAGGCGCAGTTTTTGTTTGCTGATTGGGCCGACGACATCGACCCCGGAACCCGCCGAGAAACTGGCCCCATGTCCGAACGGTCGTGGATATTTGTTCATATAGATGGCGAACGCTTCTTCGCGAAAGATCTTGTTCACCTGCTTATTGGCTTTGCTGAGCGGAATGTTTTTCCAGAAATTCAGCGCTTCCTGATCCTTCAACTGAAGAGATTCCACATACTCGAGGAATGCGTTGCCTTGTAATTTACTGACCTTTCGCCAATCAATATCGGCGCTATTGGCGCTGATCGGAAATAAGGCGAGTAACAGAAAATAGAACAACTGCCGGAAACATCTCATTCAAACCAGTCCTCACGCCGATGTGAAAAATCTCAAAACACATAATTGTAATCGGAATATTGAACATCTGACAGCTTGATGTCCATGCCAAGAGTGCAATGCATCAGTTCGATGTTGAGTGAGTGGAGCGCGAAAAAAAACCGACGGTGAAAATGCCGGCCAACAGATTTAAGCGGCGCAGCCCATGGCATCAAGGTTGACGCCGCGTGCTTTTGCCCAGGCATCGCCTAATTGGTGCAGCAGGCTCTCGTCCAGAAATTGCTCCGCCATGTGGAACAACACGCCTTCTTCCTTGGCGAAATGTTCGGTCGTGATGTCCAGCAATGCCCGGGTTTCGCCCTTTAGGGTATCTATATCCGTGGTTCCCAAAATCGATTCCAGCAAGCCTTCGATCTGCCGGTGCTCCATCTCCATCACGGCCAACGGTCCCATTTCGCCGACCTGCGGCTGCAGGGCCGGGAACAGATGCTCTTCTTCCAATATGGCGTGCGAGCCCAGAAGTCCGGCAAGCGCGCGGGTTAGGGCCGGCAGGTCCTCGCCAGCGCCGGCGATGGATTGCTCAATCTGTTCGAATAAAGCGTAAAAAAGCCCGTGTTCGCCCAACAGCGCGTCTGTGATTTTCATTGCATATCCTCTATATGAATAAAGAGGTACGACAATACCGAATAAATTTCAACCACTATTGATTTCGGTTATTTGTCAGGTGGATATTTCGAAACCGTATTCGGCTGCCGCTTCGCGTAGCCATTCGAACAGATCCGCTCCGTAGGACCGCGTGACCGTCACCTCAAAGACATCTTCTGCGATGCAATCGAGCAGCACATTCAGGTGGCCGAGCAGGCTTTGCGCGCATTGCCCGGACGAGAACGCCGCCGGGTGCAAGTCAAGCGGACAGCCCTTGGCCAATATGTCCCGAACATTGACACCCGACAAACGAAGTGTGGTTCGGCCATGGGTGACATCGTTATAAGCGCCAGCGGGCGCCTCCTCTGCCAGCCGCTGCTCCCACTCACCAAATGGGGCAGGAGCGGTTTTCAAAAGCCATTGGTCCGGCCCCAGCCAGCAAAGTCGCTGCCCGTCACCAACGCCGACGCCTCCGGCGTGTGTTGGCAGGTCCAGACCCGTAGTGGACTTCACGCTGTCGGCAATTGCGGGGTCTGCCGCTAAGTGCACAAGGGTCCGGTCACGGACTTCGCTGATGGTAACGCCAGGATTGCCCGCCACGCCATAGCGTCCGGGGATAAACTGATCGGCTATCGCCGAGCGTGGTGTCGCATCAACCATGGAGCCGTTCTCCTTTCGGGTCGATAAATATGGGATCGGCGAGGGTCACCGAGACGGTCTCCCTGGTCAGCGGCGAATGGGCGTGAAGGATTTCTCCATGCCGCTCACGTCCGTTCTCGACCAGCGCCAAACCGATAGGGTGGCCCAGGTTGGGACTGGTGCATTGCGATGTTACTTCACCCAGAGAAGGCATAGGCATCGCGGCTTTCGGGTCGGCGACGATTTGTGCGCCGCGCGGTATCAATGTGGTCTTGTCCGTCGGGATCAGTCCAACAAGTTGCCGGCGTCCGGGTTTCACCAGTTCTTTACGGCCTGCCAGAACCTGTCCGACGAACGGTTTCGCACCCGACATCATGCGCCCAAAGCCCAAATCATCAGCAGTGGTGCGGCCGCTCAACTCACCGCCGACCACATGGCCTTTTTCGATACGCAAGATATTCATCGCCTCGGTGCCATAAGGAATGACATCCAAGTCATGGCCGGCGTCCAGCAAGGCTTCCCATATCTCCAATCCATAATCCGCCGGTATGTTGATCTCATAGGCCAACTCGCCGGAGAATGAGATGCGGAACAAGCGCAAAGGCGCGCCCGCAATGGCGCCTTCGCGGTATGCCATGAACGGGCAGGCCTCGTTAGAGAGGTCAACGTCGGTGCAAAGCCGCTCCAGCAATGTTCGGCTGTCGGGCCCGGCGATGGCAATGCCGGCCCAATCGTCGGTGACCGAGACCATCTTCACGTCCAGTTCCGGCCAGTGCACCTGGGACAGGTTCTCCAGGTGCACCATCACCGGGCCGGCGTGGGTGGTTGTTGTGGTGATCAGGTAGCGGTTTTCGGATATCCGGGTCACGGTGCCGTCGTCGAAAACCAAGCCGTCTTCGCGCAGCATGACGCCGTAGCGCGACTTGCCCACCGATAGCTTGGCGAAGCCGTTGATGTAGACCCGGTTCAGAAACTCCGCCGCATCCTTGCCTTGTAGGTCGATTTTGCCCAACGTGGAGACATCGATAATGCCGACCTTTTCGCGCACATGCTTAGCCTCGCGCCAGATGGCGGACCACATGGCCTCGCCCGGGCGTTGATAATACTGCGCGCGCAGCCAATAACCGGCAGGTCCGAAATCCGCGCCTTTTTCTTTGTGCCAAGAGAACATTGGCGTGGCGCGGACGGGTGCGAGATGGCCGTGTACATCATGGCCAGCGACCGCACCCAGCGTGACTGGCGAGAACGGCTGGCGGAACGTCGTCGTGCCGACGGCGGGAATTTCCTCGCCCCGATGCGCGGCCATCAAGGCCAGACCGTTGACGTTCGATGTACGGCCTTGATCGGTGCCCATGCCGAGCGTGGTGTAGCGTTTCAGGTGCTCAACCGAGATATAGTTTTCACGGTGCGCAAGAGCGATATCCTCGGCGGTGACATCGTTTTGTAAATCGACGAAACGTTTGCCGTGATGGTTTGCGGCAAAGGGCACCGCCCAAACCGGCGTTGGCAGCATGGGCGTTTCATCGCCGCACGTTGGGGCCGCGGGTGTCTTGCCTTCGAAACCCGCATTGGCGGCGGCCTCGGTGCCGGCGGTAAGGCCTTCCGCCAAGCAATCTACAAGCGCGAATGAGCCCTTGGCGGCGCCGGCGGAACGCTCTCGCTGGAACGAGGTTTTCGGCACGAAGGCTGTTGATTCTTCGTCGTAACGCAATTTGCCGCGCGATTGCGACAACAGGTGCACACTCGGCGTCCAGCCGCCCGATACCGCAACCAAGTCGCAGATGATCTCGCGGTTGTCGCCGTTGATTTCACCTTTATCGTCCAACGCTGCGACGGACACGCTGTGGATGGCCTTGGCGCCGTGTGCCGCGACCACCGCATGTCCGGCCAGCACGCCGATACCGGCAGCCTCGGCCATATCCAACTCGGTTTTGGGGATACTATGACGCACATCGACAATGGCTTGGATTCCAATGCCCGCCGTCGCCATATCGCGGGCCGCCGCATAGGCTGAGCCGTTGTTGGTGAACACCACGGCGCGTTCACCGGCGCGGACGCCGAATTTGTTTGCATAGGTCTGCGCCGCAGATGCCAGCATAATGCCGGGGCGGTCATTGTCGGCGAACACCAAGGGGCGCTCCAGGCTGCCGGTGGCAAGCACGACTTCCTTCGCGCGCACTTGCCACAAACGCTGGCGCGGCTGGTGCGCGGCGGGGGCGGGCAAATGGTCGGCAACGCGCTCGTTCAAGATCAGCATATTGTGGTCGTAGTAGCTGCTGACCATGGTACGTGTCAGCAACGTGACGTTATCCATGCCGGAGAGTTCGGTTGTTGCCTCGGTGGCCCATTGGGCGCCGGACTTGCCGTCGATTGTGTCGGTACGGCTCAGCAGCATGCCGCCGAAATCCGGCCCGTCATCGGCCAAGATCACGCGCGCGCCGCTTTTGGCTGCTGCCAGTGCCGCCGCCAGACCTGTCGGGCCGCCACCAGCAATCAGCACGTCGCAATGCGCGTAGCGATGTGCGTAGGTATCAGGATCCGCATCTTCGCCAACCTTGCCCATGCCTGCGGCATTGCGAATGACGCGCTCATACGTCATCCACAGTTTTGCCGGCCACTTGAAGGTCTTGTAATAGAACCCCGAAGGTATCATCGCCTGGAAGGCATTGTTGATGCTTTGCAGGTCGAAATTGACGCTGGGCCAGCAGTTTTGGCTGCGCGCCACCAGGCCGTCGTACAGTTCTATCCGCGTTGCCTGCATGTTGGGCTCGGATCGCGAGCCAGTGTTCAAGTGCACAAGTGCATTGGGCTCCTCAATGCCGCTTCCGAAAATGCCGCGCGGGCGGTGATACTTGAAACTGCGTCCAACCAACCGCACGCCGTTGGCCAACAGCGCAGAAGCCAATGTATCGCCTTGGTAACCCTGATAGCGCTCGCCGTCATAGGTGAATGACAAGGGTTTTGAGCGGTCAATGAGGCCGCCGTCACTATTTCGGAACATCTGTGCGCTCATTGGCCGTCTCCGTCAAAATCCGCATCAGGTGCGCCGGTGGCGGTGATCTCATGGGTGAGCGTATTTCGCCGGACTTTGATGAACTTGCCGCAACCCGCGCCATGCCGCCAAAGCTCATCTTGCAGGCCCATGCGCGGGTCGCGCTGATAGACATAATCAAAATGATCGCGTTCGTCGGTGTTATCCATGGCCGGGCGGGTCCGGGTTGCGTCGTCCTCATAGGAAAACTCGGTCTGGGCGCGGGGTCCGCACCAGGGGCAGGTGATGTGTAGCATGGAGGTTGTCCTTCCCGTCTCAGTGCGCTTTGGCGGTGGCGCCGTGGCCGCCTTCGTCGATCATGGCGCCGGTCTCGAAGCGCTTGAGGGTTAACAGTGCGTTCAGGTCGTGCGGCGCGTCATTGGCAATGGTGTGGGCGTAGACCCAGCCCGATCCCGGCGTTGCCTTGAAGCCGCCATAGCACCACCCGCCATTGATGAAGAAGCCGTCGATATCGGTGGTGGTAATGATCGGGCTGCCGTCCATGGACATATCCATGATGCCGCCCCAGGTGCGCATCAGCCGCAAGCGACCGAATTGTGGAAACAGCGTTACCAGTGTCTGCACCACGTGTTCGACGGTCGGGAAATTGCCGCGTTGGCCATAGGTCGGGTAGAAATCGAGATCACCGCCGAATACCAATTCGCCCTTGTCCGACTGCGACACATAGAAATGCACGGCGCCCGAAGTGACCACCGTATCGAGACACGGCTTAATCGGTTCCGACACCATGGCTTGCAGCACGTGCGCCTCCAGGGGCATGCGCATGCCCGCCATGGCGCAAAGATGCCCCGTGTGTCCGGCTACCGCCGTGGCTACTTTTTTGGCCTTGATCGCGCCGCGTGTCGTCTGCACGCCGGTAACGCGGCCGTTCACAACATCGACGCTCGTAACCTCGCAGTTCTGGATGATATCGACGCCGTACTTGTCGGCGCCGCGAGCCAGGCCCCAGGCGACGGCATCGTGCCGTGCGGTGCCGCCGCGCGGCTGCAACAAGCCGCCCTTGATAGGAAAGCGCGCGCCGGGAGAGAAATCCAATTGCGGCACGAAAGCGCGGACACCGTCTCGGCTCAGAAACTCGGCGTCGATGCCGTTGATGCGCATATAGTTGCCGCGCCGTTGCTGTGCGTCGACATCGGAATCGGAATGCGCCAAGTTGAGGACGCCACGTTGCGAATGCATGACGTTGTAATTGAGGTCTTGGCTGAGATCTTCCCACAACTGCACCGATTTCTCATAGAATAGCGTGTTGCCTTCCTGGCCATAGTTGGAGCGGACGATGGTGGTGTTACGGCCCGTATTGCCGCCGCCGAGCCAACCTTTCTCAAGCACCGCTACGTTGGTGATGCCGTGGTTTTTCGCCAGGTAGTAGGCGGTTGCCAACCCGTGCCCGCCGCCGCCAATGATGATGACGTCGTACTCGGGCTTGGGCTCTGGGCTGCGCCAGGCCTGCGGCCAATTCTTGTGTCCGGTGAGCGCGTTGCGCGCCAGCGAAGCTATGGAGTATTTGGTCATGGTCTGGTTTCTCGTGTTGCTGTTTCCTGGGGCATGAGGTCGCGGGCGTTTGATAACGTGTCAATGGATCGAATGCGGCCCAGAAGTGGGTCTGCATCATCAAGACCGCCGTGCGCGGCGAGGGAGCGGAATTTATCATCCAAAGCTTTGTCGGACATGGGCTTGCTGGGCGCACCGATGGCAACAGAATTGAAATGCTCGTGCGTGGCGCCGTCGATGGTTTCAATGAGGACGCGCGCGCATTCCGGTCCGATCTTTTCGTCGAACGATTGAGCCGTGAGTTCATCGTCGCGTACCATGGTGACTTTACACATCGCTTGGGCAGTGGCGTCACTATCGGGCGTGTTGCCTGTTAAATGCGTAACGCCGAACGAGCCGTGCGCCAGCATGCAACCGACCGTGTAGGGCATGGAAAACTGAGCCTGTTGCGGGCTTTCGGGCCTGTTATAGATCAAGCTGACATCCACCATTTTCGGCACGAAACACGTTACGCGCGCGATGTCGTCGGGCCCTAGATTGTGGGTTTCCATGAGGATCGACATAGCTTCCAAGGCCGCGTGGGTCGCCGTGCAGGATGGATAGGGTTTGATGAAGATGCCAGGCTCAATCAACGAGTAGACTCGGCCCATCTGATCCAGTTGGCTGGCATCGAAAACGCCGTCGTTGAACAATTTCGCAAAACCGCGGCCGTCCTCAAAGATACCGGCAGGACCGGTAGCGCCGGCGGCGGCAAGCAAGGCTGCCCGCACACCATCTGCTGCCGCGAGGCCGCATGTCAACGGTTTCGCGTCGGTGCCAAGTCCCGCCAGATTGCCGCCCACGCCGAAGGCAGCTAGCGCGATGGCGCTGGTGGTTTGCGTGGCGCCCAGCCCCAAGACGCGCGCGGCACCTGCCGCCGCACCGATGGCGCCGTAAATGGTGGTGCCCCACCAGCCGTTGAACCAAGGCGCGTTGCCTGTCGCTTTGCCCAGGACGTACGCGCATTCCGAACCGGCGATAAACCCGGCCAACAAGGTGTCGCCGCTCGCTTCGATTTGCTCGGCAACGGCAAGCACAGCCGGGCCAATGACCGCCGTGCCGTGGGTGACACCGGCATAACAGGTGTCGTCGAAGTCAAACACATGCGCCGCCGTGCCGTTCGCCAGGGCGGCGCCGCTGGCGGTGGCGCGACGGTTACTGCCGAACACGGACGCATGGCCATTGCCGTGCTCGGCGAAAATCAAATTGCGAGCCATGGCGCTTACGTCGTGTGCGCCACCGGCGATACCCACGGCGAACAGATCGACCAGGCACCGCACGGCAATACGTCGTGCATCTTCAGGCGCGTCGGCGAGCGTGCTGGCTGCGGTCCATGCGCCCAGGCGTTCGGCTGCGGTGCTGTCGCTACCCATCATGCAGGCAAGATAGACCGATCCTATATGTAAATCTTGTCATTCAGAAAAATTATGTAAAAAATAAGAAATGCAAATGAAGACTATAAGCTCTCTAACATCCGAGGATGAGCCGCTGGAGCTGAAATCGGTGGTGTTATTCTTGTGCGTGGCCGAGACAGGCTCCATGACCGAGGCTGGGCAGCGGTTCGGTGCTTCACAGCCGGCAGTGTCACAAGCCATAGCGCGGCTAGAGACGAAATGCGGTGCAGCGTTGTTTGAGCGCGGCGTCAGACCGCTGCGGCTGACGCCGGCGGGTGAAGCATTGCGTGAAGCCGGTCCGGCGCTGCTGGAGGCCGAACAATCGGTGCGGCGGCAAATCTCGGGTGCTGCACACGATGGAGAAACTTCCATGCGGCTGGGCTTGGTCGATTCATTCGCCGCCACGGTGGGACCGGCACTTGTCCGGCAATTGCGCAATCACTTAGAGCGGATCACCGTGCTTTCGGGAATCTCGCCGACGCTATGGTCGGACCTGCAAAACCGGCGGTTGGATTTCATGGTGTTGACCGACCCTGACGGTCAGGTTGGCGGTGCGCGGGCGCGTAAACTGATGAGCGAGCCTTTCGTGCTGCTGTTGCCGAAACGCCTGGCGGCGAACATTAAGATGCCGACATTGTCGGACTTGGCTGGCAACCACCCGTTTATCCGATATTCAATCCGTTCTCATATCGGCACCCAGATTGAAAATCATCTCAATGATCAAGGCATTGCGGCTCGGGCGATCATGGAGTTCGACGGTACCGACGCGCTGTTCGGCATGGTTTCGGCCGGCTTGGGTTGGGCTATTACAACGCCGTTGTGTTTGGTGCATGGCCGTTCCTATGCGGATGATTTGGTGGCGCTGCCGCTGCCGGGGAAAGCGTTTTCGCGCACTTTTCACTTGGTTACAGGGCCGGACGGTGCGGCGGCGATGACGCGGCGCATTGCCATCGAGGCGGGCGATGTCGCTAAATCCATTGTTGAAAACGAGGTTCGCCCTTGGATGCCTTGGGCTGCCGACGCGATGAATATCTACGACTGATTCACGTCTGCGGCCGCAAGCGCCGCTATGGCGGCAGCGGCGAATCGTGCTTCCGGCGGGTCGGCGCGCGAGGTCAGCACAATCGGCACCTTGGCACCCATGACAACGCCGGCGGCCAGGCCGCTCATGAAATAGACCATCATCTTGAACAGCCCATTGCCGGTCTCGATGTTCGGCACCACCAGCACGTCGGCGTTGCCGGCGACGGGACTGTCGATGCCCTTCATCTCGGCGGCTTCGGGTGACATGGCATTGTCGAAGGCGAATGGACCATCCACCACCGCACCCGTGACTTCACCTGCGTTGGCACGCTTCACGACCTCGGCGGCGTCGACGCTCGACGGCATGGCGTTGATGACCGATTCGGTGCCGGAAAGCATTGCCACATGGGGCTCCGCGTTCCCCAATGCATGTGAGAGCTGGACGGCGTTGTTAATGATATCGATTTTGGTCGCCGTGTCGGGCGCGACGTTGACCGCGCCGTCGGTGATCAACAAAACGCGCTCACTATCGGGCACGGTCATGTGAAACACATGGCTCAAGCGCCGCCCCGTGCGCAGACCCGCGTCGCGGTTGACCACGGCCTTCATCAACGAGTCGGTATGCACGTGACCTTTCATCAGTGTCGTCACTTCACCGCCGCGTGCCAGGGCTATCGCTGCTGCCGGCGCCTTCTCCTCGCCGCCGGCATCGACAACTTGATAGCTGGAGATATCCCAGCCGGCTTCGCGTGCAATGGCTTGGATGGCTTCCGTATCGCCCACCAGCACCGGATCGATGAGCCCGGATTCAGCGGCTTGGCGAGCACTTTCCAGCGCGACCGGATGGTCGGCGCCGGCGATCGCCATGCGCACGGTATCCAAGTCGCGCACGCGCTCAAGCAGATAGGCCGGTATTTCGAAGGGGATGGTGCTCAGCATCAGGGCTATTCCGTTCAGGTCTTTGGTGCCAACCGGGCAACAATAAGGCCGGATGGGGGAGAGGTCCATCCGGCCTTGATTGCAGCCTAAACGAAATCAGGCCGGGTTTTGCGGCTTCATGTCGCTGGGGTCGATGCCGGCCACTTCCACCGGCGCCTTCATGGCGTCGCGACGGAACGGCTCTCCCAGTTCCTGGTTCAGGATAACTTCGATGAACGTGGTCACACCGTCGTTCATCTGCGCCTTCACTGCCGTATCCAGGGCGTCGGTCAGGTCCTGCATGGTTGTGACTTGTACGCCCTTGAGGCCACAGGCATCTGCGATACCAGCGTAGTTGACGTCCAGGTCCAACTCGGTGCCGACGAAGTTGTCTTGATACCAAAGCGTCGTGTTGCGCTTTTCAGCACCCCATTGGTAGTTGCGGAAAATCACCATGGTGATCGGCGGCCATTCGTCGCGGCCAACGGCGCCCATTTCGTTCATGGAGATGCCAAACGCACCGTCACCAGCAAAACCCACGACAGGCGTGTCCGGGCAGGCGATCTTGGCGCCGGCAATGGCCGGGAAGCCGTAACCGCAAGGACCGAACAGGCCCGGAGCCAGATACTTGCGACCTTGCTCGAAGGTCGGGTAGGCGTTGCCGATAGCGCAGTTGTTGCCGATATCGGACGAGATGATGGCGTCTTTCGGCAGCGCCGATTGGATGGCGCGCCATGCCATGCGCGGGCTCATGCGCTCTGGGTGTTTGCCACGTGCACGTTCGTTCCAGGTGGTGCCGGGATCATCGTCTTCGTGATCCATGCTGGAAAGCTCTTGCGCCCAGCGCGACTTCGTGGTGGCGACCAGATCTTCGCGTTCCTTGCGGCCGGCGTTGCCGGCGTCTTGGGAAAGAGCACCAAGCAGTTGTTCTGCCACGAGCTTGGCATCGCCCTGGATGGCGACATCAAGCTTCTTGGTTAGACCGATGCGGTCCGCATTCATATCCACCTGGATGATTTTGGCGTCTTGCGGCCAGTAGTCGATGCCGTAACCGGGCAACGTCGAGAACGGATTGAGGCGTGTGCCCAACGCCAACACCACGTCGGCCTTGGCAATCAGTTCCATGCCGGCCTTGGAGCCATTGTAACCCAGTGGGCCAGCGAACAGCGGGTGCGAGCCTGGGAACGCGTCGTTGTGCTGATAGCCACAGCAAACCGGCGCCGACAAGCGTTCTGCCAGGGCTTTGGAAGCATCAATGCCGCCCGACAAAATGACCCCTGCGCCGTTCAAGATGACCGGGAACTGTGCTTCCGAGAGAAGCTTTGCGGCATCGGCGATCGCGCTTGCGCCGCCCGACGGGCGCTCGATCTTGACGACCTGCGGCAGCTCGATGTCGACGATTTGGGTCCAATAGTCGCGGGGAATGTTGATCTGCGCCGGCGCGGAGCCGCGCCAAGCTTGTTCGATCACCCGGTTCAGCACTTCGGCAATCCGCGTCGGGTCACGAACTTCTTCTTGATAGCAGACCATGTCTTCGAACAGCTTCATCTGCGGGATTTCCTGGAAGCCGCCCTGGCCGATGGTTTTGTTGGCGGCCTGCGGCGTCACCAGCAACAACGGTGTGTGGTTCCAGTAGGCGGTTTTCACAGGTGTCACGAAGTTGGTGATGCCGGGACCGTTCTGCGCCACCATCATGGACATCTTACCCGAGGACCGGGTGAAACCGTCGGCCATCATGCCGGCGTTACATTCGTGGGCACAGTCCCAAAATGTGATGCCGGCTTTCGGGAACAAATCGGAAATGGGCATCATGGCCGAGCCGATGATGCCGAAGGCATGCTCGATGCCGTGCATTTGTAAGACCTTAACAAAGGCCTCTTCGGTGTTCATTTTTGTCATGTCGTATCCTCCGCTTCGGCTTTCGGCGACAAGCCGAAAAGATCATTTATGAGACAAATAGAGATAAAAACTGAGATTTCAGCTTTAAAACCACAGAATCACAGACGCAGTCAAGATGCAAAATCATAAAAAATGAGACAACGTGTCCATTTTTATGATTTCGAGTGAGATAATAACGCGATTAGGCACCCAGTGCCGTTTTCGGAGCAACGTAGTTGTAACCCAAATCGTGCGCCACGGCTTCGTAGGTGACCTTTCCTTCGCAAACATTCAGGCCGTTCAGCAGATGGGGATCATCCAAAAGGGCTTGCTTGTACCCTTTGTCGGCGAGCTCAAGAGTGAAAGGCAAGGTCACGTTATTGAGCGCGTAAGTCGACGTATGTGAAACGGCGCCAGGCATATTGGCGACACAATAGTGCACGACGTCATCGACGACATAGGTCGGCTCGGCGTGGGTGGTTGCTTTTGAGGTTTCGGCGCAGCCGCCTTGATCGATGGCGACATCGCAGATCACCGAACCCGCTTTCATGCGCGAAATCAGATCGCGGGTGATCAGTTTCGGCGCTTCGGCGCCCGGCACCAGCACGGCGCCAATCACCAAATCAGCGGCCAACACTTCTTCTTCCAAAGTGAGGCGTGTGGAGTAGAGCGTCTTAATTGATTGCCCGAAACGCACCACAAGCGAGCGCATGGTGTCGACGTTGCGGTCGAGGATGGTGACATCCGCTCCCATGCCGACCGCCATGTAGGCGGCGTTCTCGCCGACCACGCCACCGCCGACGACGACCACTTTGGCCGGGCGTACACCGGGCACGCCGGCAAGCAGCACGCCAGAGCCTCCTTGCGCGCGTTCGAGACAATGTGCACCGGCCTGGATCGACATACGGCCCGCGACCTGCGACATCGGCGCCAGCAGAGGCAATCCGCCGTGCTGGTCGGTGACGGTTTCGTAGGCGATGCAAATGGCGCCGCTGTCGACTAGGTCTTTGGTTTGTTCGGGGTCGGGGGCCAGATGCAGGTAGGTGAACAGGATTTGTCCTTCGCGCAACATTTTCCGTTCGACCTCTTGCGGTTCCTTCACCTTAACGATCATGTCTGCCGTGGCGAACACTTCTTCGGCGGTATCGACCACCGTGGCACCGGCGGCGCGGTAGGCGTCATCGGTACCGCTGATGCCGTTGCCGGCATTCGTCTCAACAACGACTTCATGGCCGTGATGGACAGCTTCGCGAACCGCCGTTGGCGTCATGCCGACGCGGTATTCGTGGTTTTTGATCTCCTTGGGGACACCGATTTTCATGGTTCCAATTTCCTCATGCCAAAAAAGCGAAACCAGCCAGCACCCAAAGTGGGGCGGCTTGTGACTAAACTCATGCAGACTGTCTTACGGGGCGTGTTGGTCTCATGGTAGGTCCAGATGTATGGATTCACCAGAGCCAGAGTGCATTGGATGTCGCGACACAGGCATGAAACACAAGGTGCTGGTCCAAGTGTTTCCGGGCAATTGGCCCTATTACGATTCGACGCTTAATCTGTAACGTTCACACATAGATCACAAATACCTATGTGACGATAATCAGCTTACATCTCTACAGGGAGAAAATGATATGTCTGCGTTCAAACACCTGCTTGGTGCGGCCGCCGTGTGCGGCCTCATGGTCGGCGCTGCGCCCAGTGCGCCCGCCGCTGAAATAAAGGAACTCACCGTCGCTTATTTCCTGGAGTGGCCGATGCCGTTCCAGTACGCCAAGGTGAAAGGGATTTACGACAAGAAACTCGGCGTGAAGGTCAACTGGCGTTCGTTTGACGCTGGTACCGCCATGTCCGCGGCCATGGCGTCGGGCGACGTACACATTTCCGTCAGCCAAGGCGTGCCACCTTTCGTGGTTGCCGCTTCCGCTGGCCAGGATTTGCAGATTGCCGATGTGGCCGTCAGCTATTCGGAGAACGATAACTGTGTGGTCAAGGCCGCGCTTGAGATCGACAAGACAAACGTCAAGGATCTCATCGGCAAAAAGGTCGGTGTGCCGATTGGTACGGCGGCGCACTACGGTTTCTTGAAACAGATGGACCACTTCGGCATCGACGTGTCGAAAATGGAAGTCGTCGACATGGCGCCGCCAGACGGTGCTGCCGCTTTTGCTCAGGGCAACCTGGACATGGTCTGTGGTTGGGGTGGCGCGCTGCGCCGCATGAAGGAGCACGGCAATATCCTGCTCACCGGCGCGGAAAAGGAAAAACTCGGTATTCAAGTGTTCGACGTGACCAGCGTACCGGCATCGTTCGCTTCCGAGCACGGCGACCTGTTGGCCAAGTTCGTAGGCGTCACTGCCGACATGAACAAGATGTGGTTGACGAAATCTAAGGAAATGCTGCCGGTGATCGCTAAGGACGCTGGCATGGACGAAAAAGCCACCGCCGCTACCATGGCGACCTTTGCGTTTCCGTCTGCCAAGGAGCAGCTGTCGGGCAAGTGGCTTGGCGGCGGCACGCAGAAGTTCTTGAAAGAGGTCGGCGACTTCTTCAAGGCGCAAGGCAATATCCCCGCATCGCGTGACAGCTATGACGGCGCGGTCAACGCTGACGCGCTTAAAGCCGCATCGGGAATGTGATAACGTCCTAAGTTGAAAAGACCGGGGCAGCTCGATCATTCGAGCTGCCCTTCTTTTTCTCAGACGGTTTTAAGGGGAGGTAAACATGTCGGGACTGACGATCGACGCCATATCCATGTATTTCGAACTGCCGGGCGGTGGCGGAGTGCAGGCTCTGCAAGATGTTTCGCTGCACCTTGATGAAGGTGAGTTGCTGTCCGTTCTTGGCCCGTCGGGCTGTGGTAAGACAACATTGCTTAATATTCTGGCTGGATTTCTGGTGCCGACGGGCGGTCGCATCGTATTGCACGAAAACACCGTCACGGGGCCGGGCCCGGACCGCGGCATGGTGTTTCAGAAAGGCGCGCTGTTCGAATGGATGAATGTGCGCAAGAATATTGCTTTCGGACCTGACATGCTCGGCCGGCCAAAAGCGGAAACCCGCGACAAAGTGGATCATCTTTTGGAAACCGTGGGTCTGCACGATTTTGGTGACAAGATGATTTACGAGTTGTCAGGTGGCATGCAACAGCGCGTGGCATTGGCGCGGTGCCTCGCTAATGAGCCAGATATCATTCTGATGGATGAGCCACTGGGCGCGTTGGATGCGCTAACGCGTGAAAAGATGCAGGGTTTGGTGCTGAAGCTCTGGAAGGAAACCGGCAAGACCATCATCTTGATCACCCACTCGGTGGAGGAAGCCTTGCTTTTGGGCGAGCGGCTGATCGTGATGGCGCCGCGCCCCGGTAGAATACATAAAGAATATCGTCTGCCGTTCGCCGATATGGGGGTCGGCAAGGACCTACGCGAAGTTAAGAAAGAACCGGACTTCGGCGTGAAGCGTGAAGAAATTCTCTCCATGATCTGGGATATGGAAGAAGAAATCATGGGCAGGCAGGAGACAGCGGCATGATTATTCTTCTGGTTTACGTGGCTGTTTTCGCTGCTGCGATGATTGCCTACAAGATGTATTACCGCTCGACCGAGCATATCCATGATTTTACCAGCCTAAAGACGGTCACGTTCGGTGATGAAAGCGCGGTCACGCCCAACCGGTTTGCGTCGATTGTATCGGTTTTGACTCTGTTCTTGTTGTGGGGCGCATTTACCGGGTCCAGCCTGGTACCTTTTCATGCTCCGGGCCCGTTTATGGGCGACTCTGCATTTACCTATACCGCTCAAAATGCGGCGGGTGAAAAAGACGACGCCACGGTATTTGTCCGGGTTCACAAGATCGGAGAGAAAATCGACCTGCCTGACGCCACAGCCGGGGACGGCGGATTTGCCAAGAACGATGCAGTGAAAGTCGGCGCTTGGCGTTCGGGCCTAATAAAGGCGCAACGCAATGACGAGGGCGGTAAGGAAAAGAGTTATAAGATCATTGCCATTGAAGGGCACCCGATCTCACCGAATAATACCGTCAAGTTGAACGACTTGTCGGTTCGGATGACGTCGAAAGGGAGTCTCTCCATTGAGCCGAAAAAGGGATGGCAAATGGAGCCGATTTGGTTGCCGCCACCCGAATCGGTGTATAGCCGGCTAGTCGAGATCGCCACAGCTGGATACCAAAACGTCACGCTGTTCGATAATTTGGCCTGGTCGTTGATCCGCGTGATTGCAGGCTTCGTGTTGGGCAGTATCGTCGGTATCCCGCTGGGTTACGCCATGGGGCTTTCGGGCTGGTTCAGGGGCTGGTTCGACCCGATTGTCGAGTTTATGCGCCCGGTGCCGCCGCTGGCTTTGATTCCGTTGGTGATCATCTGGTTCGGCATTTGGGAAACCGGCAAGATTTCGCTGTTGTTCCTGGCCGCACTATGGATCATGACCATTGCGGCGCGTGCCGGGGTTTCGGGCGTCAACATCACCAAGGTGCATGCTGCCTATTCGTTGGGGGCTTCGAAGCGTCAGTTGCTGATGCACGTCATCGTGCCGAACTCGTTGCCGGAGATATTCACCGGCGCCAGGGTTGCCATGGGCGTGTGTTGGGGCACGGTGGTTGCTGCTGAACTGGTGGCGGCTGAAAAAGGCGCGGGCAAGATGATCATCGCCGCGTCGAAGTTCCAGCAGACCGACATCGTCATCATGGGCATTATCCTGATTGGCATTATCGGCTATGGCATCGATATCCTGATGCGCAAAGCAGAACGTGTGTTGGTGCCGTGGAAGGGCAAAAGCTAACCCAATAAGCCGGGTGTCAGGTCAGGTTTTCAATGGCTTTTGCCAAGGTCTCGATGCCCGGATCAATGCGGTCTTTGGGAATGGAGGAAAACCCGAGCCGGAAAAACCGACGCGGTCTCGGCGATCCGCCGAAATGGACCGTGCCGGGCTCGATCAACACGCCGACGTCGCGGGCAGCTGGCTCAAGTGCGTCGCTGTCCAGGCTTTCTGGGCCTCGCACCCAATAGCTTGTGCCCCCGAATGTCGGTTCGCGAGTTGAGTTGGGCATATATGTTTGCAAAGCGTCGCCCATCGCCTGCCAACGTTCCCGGTAGGCGCGATGCAGGCGATGAATGAGGGTGTCGTGATAGCCGAGTGACATGAATAAGGCCGCCGTGCGCTGGGTGTTGTTGGGCGCATGGCGCAGCATTAAGCGCCTGAGGTGCCGGGCCTCAGAGATCAATTCACGTGACGCCACCAGATAGCCGAGCCGGAGACCCGGAAACAGGGTTTTGGATAGGCTGCCCACATAGATCACACGGTTTTCCGTATCCAGTGTTTTGAGCGCCGGTGTCGGCTCGCTGACATAGTTGGTCTCGGCTTCGTAGTCGTCTTCGATGATAATCGTGTCGTGCTCGGACGCATGCTTGAGCAAGGCATGGCGCCGTTCGATCGGCATGGTGACGGTGGTCGGGAACTGATGGCTGGGTGTTGCGAAAATATAATCCGCGCCGTTGAGGCGATCATCTACCGGCAAGCCGCGCTCGTCGATGGGGATCAGGCTGATGCGTCGCGTCTTGAGCCCGAAAATATTGCGCGCGTCGGCATATCCCGGCTCTTCCATGGCGACGGTGGTCTCTGGGGAAATGAGCAGGCTGGCCAACAGATAAAGGGCATTCTGTGCGCCCAACGTAATCAAAATCTGATCGCTGTCGGCGTAGATCCCGCGCCGTGGCAACAGCCGGGTTCGGATTTGCTCGACCAGCATTGGGTCGTCGTTTTCCCGGCTGTCTCCAGTCCAGGCGTCCATGGAACGCCGACCCAAGGCTTGGCGTGAGCATTCCCGCCATGCCCCGATGGGGAATAGGTCCTCGTCCACCTGCCCATAGATGAAAGGATACTCGTAGGCGCGCCAATCTGTGGGCTTTTGGATATTTGCCTGCGCCGATGGGCGGACCCGAAAGCGACGCGACCAGTCCGGCGAATTGGCGGAAGACCGATAGGCGGTATTGGCTTTCTCGGTTTCATGTGCCGGCAGATTTTCGCGGATATCGGGGTTCACGTAAAACCCGCTGCGCTCCCGGGCCAGCAGATAGCCGTCGTCCACGAGCGCCTGGTAGGTCAGTACGACGGTATTGCGCGATACACCCAGAATTTGTGCCATGCGGCGGCTGGATGGGAGAGGTTCTCCATGCGGAATGCCGCCACCAAGAATGCCCGATACCAGCATTTCGCGGATTTGCGTTTGCAGCGAGGCATTTTCGACACGGCTGAGATGGAACAGACTGTCGCGCATAGGAGCACTGGCCCAGGTTAAATCCGGAAATTGGCTCTACGATGGAGCCAGTGCGAAAGTCTACGTTATGGGCTGCTGTTAGACAAGGAACGCTGGCAGCGAAGCGGTTTTTTGCGCGCTGGCTCCGAAGCTCAATCCGGGAGCGCGCCACAATCTTCAGGGAGGAACAACCCCATGCAATATCAGGCGAACGATTTAGAACAACACTGGATGCCGTTTACGTCGAACCGCGAATTCAAGGCCGACCCGCGCCTGATCGTCGGCGGCAGCGGTGTCTATTTTACCGATCACAAGGGTGGTCAGGTCATTGATGGTTGTTCGGGCCTGTTTTGTTGCCCGCTCGGCCATGGTCGTAAAGAAATCGCCGAAGCGGTCTATCAGCAATTGCTTGAAAATGACTACGCCTCGCCGTTCATGACTTCGACACCAGGGACATTCGAATTGGCCAACCGGGTTGCGCGAATCACGCCCGATCCGATCAATCACGTGTTTTTTGTCAACTCCGGCTCGGAATCCATCGATACCGCGCTGAAGATGGTCATGGCCTATCACCGCGCGCGAGGCGAAGGTCATCGGACCCGTTTTGTATCGCGCGAGCGCGCCTATCACGGTGTCAACATGGGCGGCGTGTCGCTGGCCGGCATGGTGAAAAACCGCGAAACCTTCACCAGCGTCATGCCGAACGTGGTCGCCATGCGCCACACCTGGAACCCGGACGAATTGTTCGTGTGCGGGCAGCCGGAATCAGGCGTCGAATTGGCTGATGATCTGGCGCGTTTTTGCGAAACCTATGGCGGCTCGACCATCGCGGCCGTGTTCGTCGAGCCGATTGCTGGTTCAACGGGCGTTCTGGTGCCGCCGAAAGGATACCTGGAGCGTTTGCGTGAAATCTGCGACGAGCACGGCATATTGTTGGTATTTGACGAGGTGATTACCGGGTTCGGGCGCTTGGGTCATGCTTTTGCCTCGCAAGCGTTTGGTGTCACACCCGATATCATGACCATGGCCAAGGCACTCACCAACGGTTCACAGCCAATGGGCGCAGTGGCGGTCAAGGATGAGATTTATAAAACCATCACGGATGCGGCGCCGGAAAATGCGATCGAGTTCTTCCACGGCTATACTTATTCCGGTCATCCGGCGGCCTGTGCTGCGGGTATCGCAGTACAGAAGATCTACGACGAAGAATCGTGCTTCGACAAAGCTGCCGCGCTCAGCGATTATTTTCTTGATGGTCTGTTCAGCCTGCGCGATTTGGACTGTGTGAGAGATATCCGCGGCTATGGACTTCTGGGTGCTGTTGAATTGAAGGCGAAGGGGGCACCGGGTGCGCGCGGCACGCAAGCCCAGAAAGACCTATTCTGGAACGGCATGCATCTTAAGTTTACCGGTGACGCGGGCATTGTCGCGCCGGCTTTTGTTGCAGACAAAGCGCATATTGATGAAATGATCGACAAGTTGCGGGCCACACTTGAAGCCGTCTAGCATCAGTGTATAAGTCAATCGCGCATCGGGGCGGCGCCGCAGCCGCCCCTTTGTGCGTTTTGGCGGGAATGAACAAGAACACCCAGGAGAGAAACGATGAGCGAAGACCTTTGGCATTTTATTGATGGAGAGCGCGTGGCCGGCAAAAGCGGACGCACGGGCGACGTCAACAATCCAGCCACCGGTGAGGCGGAGAAATCGGTCCCCTTTGCCTGCGCCGACGAAGTGCGCACAGCGATAGCATCGGCAGCAAAAGCTCTTCCCGGGTGGGCGGCGACACCGCCGGCGAAGCGTGCGCAGGTAATGTTCAATTTCCGCGCGTTGATCAAAGAACACATGGACGAGTTGGCGGTGCTGGTCTCGTCGGAGCATGGCAAGACCATCGAGGACGCAAAAGGTTCGATTTCACGCGGCCTTGAGGTCGTCGAGTTCGTTTGCGGAATCCCACAAGTGCTGAAAGGGGACTATTCCGAATCCGTCGCTGGTCAGGTGGATAGCTACAACGTGCGCCAACCTGTTGGGGTATGCGCCGGTATCACACCGTTCAATTTTCCGGCCATGGTGCCGATGTGGATGTTCCCGGTAGCGCTGGCTTGCGGCAATACGTTTGTGCTCAAGCCGTCGGAAAGGAATCCGTCATGCTCGCTGCGTTTGGCGGAGTTGCTGATCGAAGCAGGATTGCCAAAAGGTTGCCTGAACGTCGTCAATGGCGACAAGGAAGCCGTGGATACTTTGCTGAACGACCCTACCGTCAGCGCCATCAGTTTCGTCGGCTCCACCGCAATCGGGCGTTACATCTATGAGACAGGCTGCAAGAACGGAAAGCGTGTGCAGGCGCTATGCGGCGCCAAGAACCATATGATCATCATGCCTGACGCCGATATGAACCAAGTCGTCGATGCGGCGATGGGCGCGGCGTACGGCTCGGCGGGAGAGCGTTGTATGGCAGTATCCGTCGCCGTCACAGTGGGTGAGGAAACCGGCGACGAGTTCATCCGGCAACTGGCGCCGAAGGTGCAGGCGCTCAAGGTCGGGCCGTATACGGATCCGGCGGCCGAGATGGGACCTGTCATTACCCGCGAGTCGAAAGAAAAGATCGAGCGTTATATTGATGAAGGTGTTGACGCCGGCGCCGATCTTGTCGTCGACGGGCGCGGGCTGAATCTGCAAGGATACGAGAATGGTTTTTTTGTCGGCGGCACCCTGTTCGACAAAGTGACACCCGACATGTCGATCTACCGCGATGAGATTTTCGGGCCGGTTTTGAGCACCGTGCGGGCAGATTCTTACGAAGACGCCAAGCAATTGGTGATGGATCATGAGTACGGCAATGGTGCGGCGATTTTCACCCGAGACGGTGACACGGCGCGTGATTTCACCCAATCCATCAATATCGGTATGGTTGGCGTCAATGTACCGATCCCGGTGCCCGTTGCCTACCACAGCTTCGGCGGTTGGAAGGCATCGTTGTTCGGCGACCATTCGATCCATGGCATGGAGGGCGTGCGGTTTTACACCAAGCTGAAGACCATCACCGCGAGATGGCCCAGCGGCATCAAGGAAGGTGCCGTATTCAATTTTCACGCGGGAAGTGATAGCGGTCACTGACTGAAATTACGCCCATTGGCTATAACACTCTTGGTGTGGCTTTTCGAATGGTATAGTGTATTCCGATGTGAATACTCGGATTTTCGTATGGGATGTCCGAATCATGGCGGGGGGCCAATACATTCACTGCGGGACTTGACGGTTCCGGAACGGGGGTGTTGTGACCAGAGAAAACGTCAATTCATTGCAAGGGCGTTGGCGCGCGGCTGTGATGCTGGCCGGATTTCTGGCATGTGGCACGGCGGCGTCTTACTTCGCCGGTGAAAAGCTTGAGAGTGATGCGCGCAAAACATGGCTCAACAACGCCCATGCCGACGCCTTGGTGGCGACGGATGCTGCTCAATCGCGTATTAATCAGCTGTTTTTGGCGCTTCGCGCTGTCGCTGTGCGGTTTCGTCCTGATGTGGCGCTTAATTCGTCTGATTTGGAGGCGGCAGCTTTCAATTTGGAAGAATGGAACCTCGATGTTTATCCCAAGTCTTTGGCGTTTGCTTGGCGTGTCACCCGTAATCGTCGTCTAGATGCGGAGTTCAAGCTCGGCGGGAAATTGGGGATCTACGGTAACGAAGGGCAACGCGCACCCGACATCTATGAAAGTTTCCCCGTCGCCGCCACTTCGGACTCGGACGTGGGCTTGGCGATTGGGACCGATCTGGCCAGCAACGCCGGCACCCACGCCGTGGTTTCAAGCGCCTATCGTACGCCTGGTGAGGTTACCATGGGGCCTGCGTTCCGGGCCTCCGACGGCAGTCTGTGTACGCTGATTGGAACTGCCGTGCAGAACGGTGATGAACAGGGCGTCTTGGTTGCGCCCATGAACCTTGTGGATTTCGTCCGCGATATCACAAGTCAGCAGACGCCGACGGGGTTGCGCTTGCGGTTGAGCGAGCGCGAAACGGAAAAAACCGAGGAAAGTGTCGTCAAACATCTGATTGGTGGCGTGGCGCCCTACAAGGGCTCGGTCAAGACGTTCACCATCCGTCTATCCAACGGGCAGGCGAAATGGGGTTTGCATTGGGATGTGATGCCGTCCTACCGGGGTGGGCCGCGTCTCGGCACGGCTGATGCGGTGCGCTACGGCGGCCTGATAGCGACCGTGATCGCGGTGATCGCTTTTGCCATGATGCTGGCCGAGAATTCCGTGGTTTCTCGCCGGGTGGAGGAGCGGACGCGCGAACTCAAGCAGCAGCGGTCGTTCCTGGAGTTGATATTACGCAATATCTCCGATCCTTTGGCCGTGGCGGATTCAACCCGTAGGATCACCCGGATCAACAGCGCCTTTACCCGCGATTTCGGTTACACCCAAGATGAGATCGAGGGGCGTGACGGCGCCTTGGCGTTTGCCGATGATGCAGAGTTCGAACGTGTCGGACGTGACATTCCCGACGGATCTGAAACCACCGGCGATGCCTCATTCGAGGCGCGATTCCGGCGCAAAAACGGTGAGGTCTTCAGTGGCGAGATGGTTCGTTCACGGATCATCAGCGAAACTGGTCATCTCGTAGGATATGTCAGCGTGGTACGTGACATCAGTGTGCGCAAGCGCGCGGAAGAAGAAATGCGCCATGCTATGGAAGCGGCAGAATCCGGTAATCGCGCCAAGTCCGAGTTCCTGGCCAACATGAGCCATGAAATCCGCACGCCGCTGAACGCAATTATTGGTTTCTCCGATATTATTTTGAGCGGCGCTTTCGGCGATATTGGAAACCCGAAATACGCTGATTACGTCAATGATATCCACCATAGTGGCCAGCATCTGTTGAGCATCATCAACGATATTCTGGATATCTCCAAGATTGAGGCAGGAAGCTACAAACTGGATCTAGAGCACATCGACTTGACCGACCCGGCGCTTGCCGCGCTTCGGATCGTCAACGAGCAAGTGCGCGATGCCGGCTTGATTTTGGAGAAACACCTTGCCGATGATCTGCCGATGATATCGGCGGACCCAACGGCGGTTTCGCGCATGCTGATCAACTTACTGTCGAATGCGGCTAAATTTACGCCGGCTGGCGGCACGGTGACGCTCGAGTCCGTGCAGAGAGATGATGGCTCGGTCGTGTTGTCGATTGCCGATACCGGCGTCGGTGTGCGCTCGGAAGACATCGAGCGTATATTGGCGCCGTTTGGCCAGGTCGCATCGGCGATGTCGCGTGATCATCAAGGCACCGGGCTTGGCCTGCCGATCACCAAGTGGTTGATCGAAGAGCATGGCGGCCGACTTGAGCTTGAGAGCGCGGAAATGGCTGGAACACGGGTTAGCCTTGTGTTCCCTCCGTCTCTGGTTGTCGGAAACGCTGCGCCTTATCAGCAGAGTGAAATCAGCGCCGGTTAAGCGCTATCAGGTTGGTGCTCCTTGTGAAAGCCGTATTGCAACGCGTATCAGAGGCGAGCGTTTCGGTCGATGGCCAAGTGGTCGGAGCGATCGGAGAGGGGCTTTTGATTCTGTTTTGCGCGCAAGCCGGCGATACGCCGGAGCAGATTGACTATTTCGCCCGCAAAATTGCAAACATGCGGATATTCGAAGACACAGCGGGAAAGATGAACCTTTCCGTGAAGGATGTCAGCAGCGCTGTTTTGGTCGTTAGTCAATTCACGCTCGCGGCGGAATGGCGCAAGGGAAACCGGCCGAGTTTTTCCGGAGCGGCTCCACCCGACACGGGAGAAGCATTGTACGATGATTTCTGCAGGGCTTTGCGCGATCAGGGTTTAACCGTCGAAACCGGAGAGTTTGGGGCCCGAATGGAGGTTTCGCTGGTCAATGCCGGACCGGTAACGATTGTCATGGATGATTCGTGAAATGAAAAAAAATGATAAATTTTCATTGATTTGAAAAATTTTTCATTTTATCTGTCTTATTCAGAAAATACCTAATTTGGGATCAACCGTTCTTCGAGGGGCAGCGGAATGTCGCAGGCCACGAAAACCCCGCCCACCAACAACCGCGATAGTTCCGATTCAGCGGGACTTGGCGCCCAGATTCGAGATTTGCGTAAGGCCAGGCGAATTACCTTGCAGGGTTTGGCCGATACAATCGAACGTTCCGTTGGTTATGTGTCGCAACTAGAACGCGGTCTCTCCAGTGTTGATATCGAGACTTTGCATGCCATCTCCGATGCCTTGGGGGTTGGGATCAATTGGTTCTTTGAAGAAGGGGACGCGGCTCCCTCGGGTGAGCGCGATATCATCGTACGGCGCGGCAAGCGGCGGCGGTTGCATTTCACCGGCAGCGGACTTGATGAAGAGCTGTTGTCACCGAACCTGAGCGGCCCGTTCGAAATGATCATCACGACCTATCCGCCCGGCGTCGCCAGCGGCGTATCGGCCTACAGCCGTCCTACGGATCAGGCCGGGTTGGTATTGTCTGGAGAGTTGGTCTTGGAACACAAGCAGGAGTCATACGAGTTGAAGGCTGGAGACAGTTTTCAATTTTCCGGCTGGGATGCCCATCGCTCTTACAATCCCGGAACCATCGAAACCAAGGTTCTCTGGGTCATCTCGCCGCCAACATACTGATACCATTCATCATCGTCCTACAGCTCGGAACAGGGAAATCGGGGATACCATGGCTAAGAACTTACCGAACCAAGCAGAAGTCGTAATTGTTGGTGGCGGCGTGATCGGATGTTCGATCGCCTATCACTTGACTAAGATCGGCATCACCGATGTCGTGCTGCTGGAGCGCAAGCAATTGACGTCGGGAACTACGTGGCACGCCGCTGGGCTGATCGGGCAATTGCGCGATTCTCAGAACATGACCAAACTGGCCAAATATACGGCTGAACTGTACCTCGATCTGGAAGAAGAAACCGGCCAGGCAACCGGCTACAAAGTGAACGGTTCGCTGTCGCTGGCCACCACCGCGGGACGCATGGAAGACATGGTGCGCCGTGCCGACATGGCCAAGGTGTTTGGTTTGCAAGTGGATGTATTGGGCCCTGACGGATGTAAAGACCACTACCCGCTGATCCGCACCGATGACCTGGTAGGCGGCATTTTCATACCGTCGGACGGCCAGGCGGACCCGGTCAGCATTACCCAGGCGCTTGCCAAGGGCGCACGCAATGGCGGCGCAAAGATATTCGAAAACACTACCGTCACCGGCGTTACGGTCGAAGACGGGCGCGCAGTCGGCGTGACAACGGAGGATGGCGAGATTTCCGCGCGTCATGTTGTTCTCGCCTGCGGAATGTGGACGCGTTTCTTTGGTGCCACGATCGGCGTGCACGTGCCTCTGCATGCGTGCGAGCATTTCTATATCGTCACCGAGCCTTTCGAGGGTGTCACCCCCGACCTGCCGGTCATGCGCGACTACGATGCCTGGGCTTACTACAAGGAAGATGCCGGCAAAATCCTTCTTGGCGCATTCGAACCAGTGGCCAAGCCTTGGGGCATGGAGGGCATTCCCGAAGACTTTTGCTTTGATGAACTGCCGGACGACTTCGATCACTTCGAACCGGTGCTCATGAAGGCCATGGAGCGCATGCCGGCGCTGGAGACGGCTGGCATTCAAACGTTCTTTTGCGGGCCGGAGAGCTTCACGCCCGATGACCGCTATCATTTGGGGCCGGCGCCCGAGGTGGAGAATGTGTTTGTTGCGGCGGGCCTCAATTCCATCGGCATTCAATCCGCCGGTGGTATTGGCAAGGTATTGGCCGATTGGATCAGGGACGGCCTGCCGCCCATGGATCTGGTGGGTGTCGACATCCGCCGCAATCTGCCGTTCCAATCGGGCAGTAAGTATTTGCATGATCGCGTTAAGGAGACACTGGGATTGCTCTATGCGGTGCATTGGCCGTTCTACCAGTACCAGACATCGCGCGGCGTGCGGCGTACGCCCTTGCATGAAAAACACCTACAGGCGGGCGCTTGCTTCGGCGAGACCGCCGGGTGGGAACGGCCCAACTGGTATGCGCCGGAAGGCGTCGAGCCGGTATATGAATATAGCTACACCCGCCAGAATTGGTTCGAACACTCTGCCGCCGAGCACATGGCAGTACGCGAAGGTGTCGGCCTGATCGACATGACGTCTTTCGCCAAGTTCCGATTACAAGGCCCCGACGCCGAGGCTGTCTTGAACCAGATCTGCGCCAACGATGTTGCCGTCGCACCAGGGCGCGTTGTTTACACGCAATGGCTCAATGAGCGGGGCGGCATCGAGGCTGATCTGACAGTGACACGATTGGCTAAGGACGATTATCTGGTGGTGACGTCGGCTGGATCGCAGGTGCGCGATTTTCATTGGCTGCAAAGCCATATCCCTGACGATGCCCATGCGATAGCAACTGATGTGACGTCGGGATACGCCGTGCTGGCGGTGATGGGGCCAAAGGCGCGCGATCTTTTACAATCCGTCACGCCGGGCGATCTTTCCAGCGACGCGTTTCCTTTTGGCACCAGCCGAGAAATTGAGGTGGGTTACGCGCAGGTGCGGGCCTCGCGTATCACCTATGTTGGGGAACTTGGTTGGGAGCTTTATGTGCCGAGCGAATTTGCGGCCGGTGTTTATGAAACCTTGGTTGAAGGTGGCGCGGAATTCGGGTTGCGGCATATCGGGATGCACGCCGTCAATTCGCTCCGCATGGAGAAAGCCTATCGGCATTGGGGCCATGATATCACCAACGAGGAAACGCCGTTGGAGGCGGGACTTGGATTCGCTGTGGCTTGGGACAAGCCGGGTGGCTTTATCGGCCGCGATGCCTTGATCCGTCAGCGCGAGTCCGGCGTTAAGCAGCGTTTGGTGCAGTTTATTTTGACCGACCCGGCGCCACTTTTGTACCACAACGAACCGGTTTACCGGGACGGAGAGATTGTCGGCTACATCACGTCCGGCATGTACGGCCATGCGCTCGGAGGCGCGGTAGGCCTGGGATACGTAGCTTTCCCCGATGGCACGGACGCGGATTTCATCAGTTCGGGAAGCTGGGAAATCGAGGTCGTTGGCGTCAAATACCCGGCCCGTGCGTCCCTGCGACCACTCTATGACCCAAAGAACGTGCGCATACGCGCCTAGGTATGAGGAGAACTTTCCTTTGGTGTCGGGCCTAGGTTGACTTATGATTTAAAAAAACATCGTGCAATTCGGGGGAAGGGGCGCGCAACCGGAAAGGAGAAAATCCGACGTGCCTTCTGAGATACCACTGGACGAAGCCGGAACGGCAGAAGATTTGTTGCTGCGCCTGCATGCCATGCCGTCGCCACCAACCGGGGTCAATGCACTGCTCATCGTTTCGTTGAGCATGCTGCCGTTGAACAATGCACCCGACGAGTTTTGGGCCGATTTCCGCCGCGCATTGGTCGATTTTCGCGAGCGTCATGGCGTGGAAGTTTTTGAACTCGCATACGCCGAGCGCGGCTTTCTGGCGAAATTGGATGAATACAATCTTGTCCGCATCAATTCGGACCTGAAAGTCACGCTGCTCCGTCTGATCCAAGAATACTTCCCTGAAAATTTTGGCATGGTCGATCAAACCCGCTTGGTTGCGATTTTTGATCTGCGCCAAAAGATGGCGACCGCCATCAAGATTATGGAGCGCTTGGTCGACGCCGGGGACAAGCCCGCACAAGAGCAAGCCCAGACATTACGCCGACTGCAAGAGGAGGATATCGCGCTGGTGGTCGGTGTGAACGAGCAACTGGGGCCCGAACAATTCGCCAAGGTTTTCATCCGCCACCAAAAGATCGCCGCCATCAAACCCAACCAGCCGCCGCAGCAGGTCATGCACGAGTATTTCGTCGGTATGGACATGTTGAAAAAGCACGTGTTCAAAAAGGTCGAACTGAGAGGGTCGGGCAACTTGTTTAACCAGTTGACCCTGACTCTCGATAAGTTGCTGGTCGAGGCCTATGACGCGGTCAATCCATCGGGTGCCAAATGCTCCATCAACCTGAACGTGGAAAGTGTTTTCACCAAGGCGTTTCAGGATTTTATGGGAGACGACGACTATTCGGTGTTTGGCAACTTGGTGTTTGAATTCCGCCAAGCCAATATTCTACAGCACTTCGATGAGTTCGGTGTCGCTGCGGAACTGATCCGCTCGCGCGGCGGCACCATCGCAGTTGACGCTATTTTTCCCGAAACCGTCGGCGTGGTGAATTTGTCGCGGCTCAATGCCAACATCGCGAAGATATTCTGGCGAAATGGCGCCGAGTCGGTGCTGCCGAATTTTCGCGATGAAATTGCCGCCATGCAGGCTGCGGGCACCGTGGTGGTGCTGGCGCGCCTCGACGATGAGCTGGGATTGCAGGTCGCCCACGACTTGGGGATTCAAATGTTCCAAGGGTTTTACGTTGACGATATGTTGGCCGCGCAGGCCTAAACTGGCTAGGTCGCCTTCTCCACGGGGAACAACGCTTCCAACCGCGCGAACACCAGCGCTTTACGCACTGCGTCACTTGCGCCGGACAGGCGGAACTCACCGCCCAATTTTCGCGCTTCCGCCAACAAGCGCACCAATCCGGCCAATCCGGCGCTATCAATCCAGGTCACGCGGCTCATATCCAAGGCCAGCGCTTTGCTGCGCTGCAAGTACGAGCGTGGCAATTCCAACGCTTTCATGACGTTGCTCAGATCAAGCGATCCTTCAAGTTGGAATGTCGACATTACTGCCTCCATGGTGTTTTCCATGAAGCAGTTATGGACAGTGGAAATGGCCAATCCGTGGACAAATTAAGGCCATTTTGGGGCAGGTTGAGACTATTTGACGCGGAGTTCCGCGACTGTATGCGTTCGGGCCCGCCAACGGAGCGCCTTGGTGCAGTTGTAGGCCTGTGGCGCGGAGATGACGACTTTGTAACGGCCGGGCTCCGACGGCGCCAGCATATGAAATGATATTTGCTTTTGGCGTTGCCGACCGCTTGATGAATAGACGCATTTGCCGCCGGGCAAGCGTTCCACGCGGTTGCCCCGTTTGAACGCATAGCCAATCACGATTTGATTGGAGCATTTCGGGCACCAGCCCGATGAGTCGGAAGTAAAGCCTAGACGAACTGAAATTTCGGCGCCAGCTCTCACGGCGACCGGGTTTCCCCGGCCGCCGCGGAGACCATTGAGCAGAACCTTATTGATGGTTGCATGTCCGACACGTTGGGTGCGGGCGGAGGCGATCTCCTCGCTATTTCCCGTTATCGGCAGGGAAACAACGAAACCCAGGATCAAACCTAAAACCGCAAAGCGTTTGCACCTGATGAAGTCGGACATGAGTCCTCCCTGGTTCCTGCAACTCTGGTAGCCGGAGAATCGGGACGGCGTCAAATTTCAGTGGTCAATCTGAGCGGCAAATATTAAGTAATTGAAATCACGGCGAAAAATAACCGATCTTGACAGCAACAAATGTTGTTTCAGTCGGCGCCGAGCTTGCTTTTCGATAGAATCGGGAGGCCTGCGTCAGCGAACGGTGACTTTAATGCCGCTCAGGCCATCGATGCCGCCGACGAGCACATCGCCCTTGGTCACCGGGCCGACACCGGCGGGTGTGCCAGTGTAGATCAGATCACCGGGCCGGAGCGTAAACAGACTGGACAGATAGGCGATGGTTTCGGGGATATTCCATATCAATTGGTTGAGATCACCGTCTTGGCGGATATCGCCATTAATCTCCAGCCACACCCGGCCTTGGTCGAAATGCCCGATGTTGCTTGCGGCGTGCAGACGACCGATGGGGGCCGAATGGTCAAAGGCTTTGCCCACATCCCAAGGGCGGCCCATCTTCTTCGCTTCGCCTTGCAAGTCACGTCGTGTCATGTCGATGCCCACGCCATAACCCCAAACATGGTCGAGTGCCTTGTCCTCGGCAATGTCCGCGCCGCCTTCACTCAGCGCCACGACCAATTCAATCTCGTGATGGACGTCCTCGGATTGCACCGGGTAAGGGAAGTCACCGCCGCCGTCCAATTCTGACGCCGCCACAAGGTTTTCCGGCGCTTTGGCGAAAAAGAACGGCGGTTCGCGGTCCGGGTCGTGGCCCATTTCGCGCGCGTGGGCAGCGTAGTTGCGTCCTACACAGTAGACGCGGTTAACCGGAAACAAATCATCGCTGTCGGCGATTGCAACGGTGGGAACAGCGGGCGGGGAAATCACATAGGCCATGGTGGAAACTCCTCAGTATCGGCGGCTTGTATAACCAGTGTAGGGCAATCCGCCAAGCCCGGGTTGCGGCTGATCGTTATTGCGCTAAGCTGTCGCAAACAAAGTGAAATCTTGAGGCGACACCATGGCTTTGAAAACTCCCTATCTGATGTTTCTTGGCGATGCACCTGATCAACTGGCGGCGAAAACCGCCGCCGGCGTGGTGCATTGGCGGCCTGATATTTGTCTCGGACAATTACGGCTGGAAGGCTGCAACGCCGATCTCGGTCTGCCCGACATGACATTGGAGGCAGCCTTCGAAGCCGGTGCCAGAACCATCATTGTCGGAGTCGCCAACCGGGGCGGCGTCATGGGGCAGTCTTGGGTTGATGTGTTGGTGCGCGCCTTGGAGTTGGGTTTCGACATCGCCAGCGGACTGCACGGTAAACTCGGTGACGTGTCGGGGATTGCCGAGGCCGCGGCCAGCCATGGACGCCAATTGACCGACGCCCGCCACCCGACCCGTGCATTCGACGTAGCCAGCGGCAAAAAACGGACCGGCAAGCGCCTGTTGCCAGTAGGGACCGATTGTTCCGTCGGCAAGATGTACACGGCGCTGGCCATGGAACGTGAGATGCGATCGCGCGCCATGAAGGCAACGTTTCGGGCGACCGGACAGACCGGTATTTTCATTGCTGGCGATGGTGTGTCGGTAGATGCCGTGGTGGCCGATTTCATTTCCGGTGCGACGGAATGGCTGGCGCCCGACAATGATCTCGACCACTGGGACCTGATCGAGGGGCAAGGCTCGCTGTTTCATGCCTCCTATGCCGGAGTCAGTTTAGGTCTGCTGCACGGTGCGCAAGCCGATGCCCTGGTGCTTTGTCATGAGCCGACGCGTGCGCATATGCGTGGCCTGCCGGATTACCCGCTGCCGAGTATAAAAGAATGCATTGCCGCCAACGAAGCGGCGGCGCGGCTGACCAACCCGGCGGCAACCTGCATCGGCATTGCGGTCAACACCCACAACATGCCCGATGGCGAGGGCGCGGCCTATCTGGCGGCGCTGGAGGATGAGCATGGCTTGCCCGCCGTTGATCCTGTCGCCACGGGCGTCGGTAAATTGGTCGATGCCCTGCCATGAGGACGCTCACGACTCGAGCCGAAACCTGGCCCTTGGCGCAACCGTTTACCATCTCGCGTGGCACCAAGACGCAAGCCGAAGTGTTGGTGGTCGAGATTGCAGAGGGCGTGTATGTGGGGCGTGGTGAATGCGTGCCGTACCCTCGTTATGGCGAAACGCTGAATGAGGTGCGCAGTGAGATACGAAACGCAACCGCGGGGGTCGAGAGCGGCATGGATCGCGAAGGCCTTTGGCACCTGACGGTTCCCGGTGCGGCGCGCAATGCCATTGACGCCGCACTCTGGGATTTGGAGGCGAAAGCCAACGGCGAACCCGTATGGCAATTGGCGGAAGTGCCGGAACCAACACCGGCTATGACGGCGCAGACCATTAGCCTCGGGACACCTGAGGAAATGGCCGTGGCGGCGGATGAACTGGCCGCCGCACCGCTGATCAAGGTGAAATTGGACGGAGACGATGTCGTTCGGCGCATGCGGGCCGTGCGTGATGCGGCGCCGCAAGCGCGCCTTATCGCAGATGCCAACGAGGCTTGGGATTTCGAGTTGATGCGCGAGGTTGCGCCGGTGCTGGCCGAATTGGGTGTCGAGATGATTGAGCAGCCGTTGCCCGCCGATGATGATGACGGTCTCGCGGATTACGATTGTCCTGTGCTGCTTTGCGCCGACGAATCGTGTCATACCAGTGACGATCTGCCGGTACTCAAAGGTAAGTACGGCATGGTGAACATCAAGCTTGATAAGACTGGTGGCCTGACCGAGGGCCTCAACCTCGCCCGTGGCGCCAAGATGGCCGGGTTCAAGATTATGATCGGCTGCATGGTCGGTACGTCGCTGGCCATGGCGCCGGCGATGATGCTGGCGTCATTCGCTGAATATGTCGATCTGGATGGCCCGCTACTGCTCAAAGACGACCGCGAGCCAGGTTTGGTCTTTGAAAATGGTATCGTGCAGCCGCCAAGCTCCGCACTTTGGGGCTAACGCGCGCCAGCATTGCGCAAGATATCGACCATATCGGCATAACCTCGCCGCGTGGCGTGAGTCAACGGCGAGATATCGTCCGCATCGGCAATGTTGACGTCGGCACCGGCGGCAACCAATAGGCGGACGATTTCAGTATGCGCCGGGCCACCGTCCCCAAGAATGACCGCTTCCAGCAGCGCCGTCCAACCCAGGTTGTTCACGTAATCGATGTCGGTTTTGGTGGTGAGCAGCAGACGCACGGTTTCCACATGGCCGTGATGCGCCGCCGGAATCAGGGCCGTGCCGCCGTAGCGGTTGACGCTGGAGAGATCGGCACCAGCGGTTAGCGTCATGCGGAGAATTTCCAACCGCCCTTCCGCCCCGGCATACAGATAGGGGCTGTCTTGGATGCTATCCATGGCGTTGACGTCGGCGCCGGCTTCGATCAACAGGCGCGCGGCGTTAATGGCGTTGGCGTGGGTAGCGGCCAGCAACGCTGTTCGGCCATGTGCGTCGCGGGCGTCAATATCGGCACCGGTCGCGATTATTTGTGCAACGGCTTCTGTATCATTCGCAGTTGCGGCAGCTATGATGGGGGGCTCCGCCGCTCGGGCTGCGTCGACAGCAAACGCCACGAATATGCACAGGAAAATGCTTATGCCTATCCGCACAGGGATGGCGCTCCCGCGTCGCTTGCTTGGTGGCCATGGACCATGCGCGAAATACCGGCCCAGTAGGCAGCAGCTTCGCACATGGGGCAGGGATGCGAGGATGAATAGAGCACGGCGCCGCTCAAATCCGACATACCGAGCCGGCGGGCCGTGTCACGGATAGCCTCCATCTCGGCGTGTGCGGTGGGGTCCGTGTTGACGATGACACGGCTTGGCGCTTGCCCAATGATCCGGCCGTCTTTGACAACAATCGCACCGTAGGCCTGATCGCCCGTGCGCACGGCCTCGGTTCGCATGTCGAAAGCGCGTGTGATGAAGGCTTGGGGGGAGGGCGCACCCGGTTGAGCAATGCTATCTCGCCCCGTAGGCGACGCGCGTGCTGGGGTGGCAATCAAACCAGCGCCTAAAAGCCCAAGGACTAAACGTCTGGGTGGATCAATATGATCGGGCATCGGCTCCTCGTGACAATCTTTGATTCTCTAAGGATACGCCAATTTGCCGAAGTGGTGAATTCACAACGCCTTGAAGCCGGTTACACGGCCTGGGCCAGCAACAGGATCGACCCGGCCGCCAAGCCCATCGCTGCGACCTTGCGGCTATTGATCCGTTCCCATCCCATGGCGGCGGATATCAATAGCGCAATAATGAAGCTCAGATTGGCGATCGGCGCGACGACGCTGGCGTCACCGGTCTCGAGCGCCCGGATCAAGGCATTGGCGACGGTTGCGAGCAACAAACCGGAGATCAACCCATAACCGGCTTTTTGACGGGTGATGCGGAACGGGCGCTCCCGGACGGTTGCGTAAAGCAATCCGCCGACGACCCAACTCAGTGCGGCGATCAGCATCAGCGTGTCTGCATCCGCGCCGGCTTGCAGTGCCGATTTGGAAACAACGCCGAATATCGCACGGCACAGCGAAGCCACGATCGCTGCGCCAATGAAAAGCTTGGCCACGCGTGACGACGCGACATGCGGCGCGCCGCCATAGAGCAGAAGTATACTGAAGACCCCGAGCCCAACCCCGAGCAGTTTCAGTACGCCCATGTCTTCGCTCAAAAACAGAAACGACAAGATCACAACCCCGATGGTATTGAGCCGGTAAATCGTGGCGCCAAGGCTGATGTCGAGGTGGGTCAGGGCTTCGATCAAGATAACATTGGCGGCAACCACCAAGATGCCTGCGATCAGCCCGTAGGTGACGTTCGTGCTATCGAACACGGGCGCGCGCCCATCAATCTGGAAAACCACGGCCTGGACGGCACACCATGTTAAACCGCAGGCAAATACGTACATCCCGCGTGACCGGGTCTTGCGTGAATAGCGCTTAAACGTCACGTCAAGACAGCCGGCGGCGGTCAGGCTGATCAGGGCGAAAAAAAGAGCGTTAGACAATTCAGGCGCGGGTCCACATTGAGTTTCGATATTGGGGCTATTTCATCGCGTGGCCGGTTCGGCTAAAACCGCAGTAACAATAGCTGCGCCTACGACACTTGGCCATGATGCACGGGAAGACAACATGACACAAAGACATCAAGATATCCGCGACGCCGTCGCACAACTTTGTAGCCAGTATCCTGGTGAGTACTGGCGCGAGAAGGACCGCGAGCAGGCCTATCCGACCGAGTTCGTTCGGGCACTGACCGAGGCCGGTTTTCTATCGTGCTTAATCCCGGAAGAATACGGTGGCAGCGGGCTGGGCATGTCAGAAGCCACTGCCGTAATGGAAGAAATTCAGGCGTCGGGCTGCAACGGTGGTGCCTGTCATGCACAGATGTACACCATGGGAACGGTACTCAGGCACGGCAGCGAGGAGCAAAAGCGCATGCTGTTGCCGGGCATTTCATCGGGCGAGTTGCGCTTGCAGGCGTTTGGCGTGACGGAACCCACATCCGGCACTGACACATCGCGCATCCGAACCACGGCGGTGAAGGAAGGCGACACGTATCGCATCAATGGCCAGAAAGTCTGGACATCACGCATTGCGCACTCCGACTTCATGCTGCTGCTGGCGCGCACTGCACCGCGGGATGCAGGCGAGAAACCGCATCACGGCATGTCGGTTTTCCTGGTTGATATCCGCGAAGCCCAGGGCAATGGCCTGACCATCAAGCAGCTCCGCGCCATGGTCAATCATGCCACCACGGAAGTGTTTTTCGATGATTTGATTATTCCCGCATCAAGCTTGGTCGGCGAGGAAGGAAAGGGGTTCCGTTACATCCTGGACGGCATGAACGCCGAGCGGATTTTGATCTCCGCTGAATGCATCGGCGATGCCCACTGGTTCATTGAGAAAGCCACCAACTATGCCAACGAGCGCAAGGTTTTCGACCGGCCCATTGGCCAAAACCAGGGCATCCAATTCCCCATCGCGCGCGCTTACGCCGATACGCAAGCGGCCGCGCTAATGGTGGAGCGCGCGGCGGATATGTTCGATAGCGGCGAGAACTGCGGGGCCGAAGCCAACATGGCGAAACTGCTGGCTGCCGATGCATCGTGGAAAGCCGCCGACATGTGCCTGCAAACGCACGGTGGGTTCGGGTTCGCCGAGGAGTACGATGTTGAGCGGAAATTCCGCGAAACGCGCCTCTACCAGATCGCACCGATCTCGACCAACCTGATCCTCAGCTACATCGGCGAGCACGTGCTGGGCTTGCCCAGGTCGTTTTGATAGGTGTGAATTGATCATGACCATCGACAGCGATCATCTGCAAACCTGGATCGGCAAGACGGAAGAGCGTTACGAGTACATTGCCGCCGCGCCCATGGCCGGTTATGCGGCGACACTCGACCGGTCCGGCGACCTGGAGCCGGAGACCGGTGATCCGGTGCCGCCGGCTGGGCATTGGATGTATTTTCTGCCCAAAGCGCCCATGCGCGATATCGGCGCCGATGGCCATGCGGAACTGGGCGGGTTTTTACCGCCGGTGCCGTTGCCCCGGCGGATGTGGGCCGGTGGGCGGATCGAATTTTTGGCGCCGCTTCGCATCGGCGATCAGGCCGGGCGACGCTCAACGATCAAAAACGTCACGCACAAGCACGGGAAGACCGGAAACCTAGTGTTCGTCGTCGTTCAGCATGAAGTGTTTGGCGCGGACGGACTGTGTATCCGCGAAGAACACGATATCGTCTACCGTGATGCCGCCGACCCGAACGCCCCGCCGCCACCGGAGAAGCCGGTGCCTGAAGGCGCTGAGTGGTCGCGCATGATAAACCCCGACCCGGTGCTTTTGTTCCGTTATTCAGCGCTGACCTTCAATGGCCATCGTATTCATTATGATCTTCCTTATGTGACCGAGGAAGAGGGGTATCCCGGTTTGATCGTGCATGGGCCGTTGATCGCCACGCTGCTGATGGATCTCTGTCGACGCGAGAAACCCGACACGTCGCTTGCCTCCTTCCACTACCGCGCAATGAGCCCGGTGTTCGATATCGGCCCGTTCAGCATTAATGGAAACCCGACCGAAGATGGTGGTGCCAGTTTATGGGCAACCACCAACGCCGGCGGTATGGCCATGCAGGCGGAAGCGACTTTTCAGGCCTGACATGAGGCGCAAGGAACCTGAAACCTTCAATGTAATCGTGGTGCTCGGTGCGGCGCAGATGCCGGACGGCTCGCCGGGCCCGGTGATCGAGCGGCGCGTCGCCAAGGCCGTGCAGCTTTGGCAGGCAGGACGCGCACCCTATCTGTTGATGTCCGGCGGTAAGACCGTGTCGGATATTCCGGAGGCGGAAACCATGGCCGAGGTGGCCCGCGCCAGTGGTGTCGATGCCGACGCCATTTTGCTGGAAGACCGTTCCACCCGCACCATCGAGAATGCCGCTTTTACCGTGGAAATGATCCGCGGGCGTGGGTGGAAAGACGTGCTGGTCGTCACGGATGACTTTCACATGCGTCGGGCAGAGTATTGCTACCGCTCGATGCGGATACCGGTTTGGAGTGCGCGCGTGAAGAACCGCATGGACAAGAGAATTTTCTATTGCTGGTGCAAGGAGATCGTTGGGCGAACGATGTATCCGCGCCAGGTGCGTGCTTATCACGGGAGGTGGTGATGTCCGATAGGGATCAACGTAAACCCATGGCCGGTGTGCGGGTGCTGGATATCGCGACGTTTATTGCCGCTCCGCATGCGGCTTCGATATTGGGCGAATTCGGCGCCGAGGTGCTGAAGGTCGAAAACCCCAAGGGCGGTGACCCGTGGCGTCGTTTCGGCACTGCCACCGATGAGCCCGACCGCTCGCTCGCGTGGTTGACCGAAGCGCGCAACAAACGCTCCATCACGCTAAACTTGCGCGAACCCGAAGGTGCTGAGCTGTTCAAGCGCATGGTCAAGGACGCCGATGTGGTGTGTGAAAACTTCCGTCCCGGCACGCTGGAAAAATGGGGCATTGGCTGGGATGTGCTGCGTGAGATCAACCCCGGCTTGATCTTGTTGCGCGTTTCGGGCTACGGCCAGGATGGCCCCTACAAAGATCGCCCCGGTTTTGCCCGTATCGGCCACGCGGTGGGCGGCTTGACGCATCTCTCAGGCCTTCCCGGCGAAACCCCGGTGACGCCGGGCTCGACGTCGCTGGGCGATTACATCACCGGCATGTACGGCGCCATCGGCGTGTTGATGGCGCTCCGCCACCGCGATGCCACGGGTGAGGGGCAGATGGTTGATATGGCACTTTATGCCTCCGTCTTCCGTGTGCTGGACGAAATGGTGCCGCGCTATGCCCGCACCGGCCACGTGCGTGAGCCTGAGGGCACCGGCACGGTCAACGCCTGTCCGCACGGGCACTTCCCCTGTGGCGACGGTAAGTTCATGGCCGTGGCCTGCACGACGGACAAAATGTTCGAGCGGCTGTGTGCGGCCATGGAACGGCCCGACATGCTTGAAACCTTTGGCGAACAGGCCAAGCGTTTGGCAAACCGCGATACGGTGATTGAAGAGGTCACGGCCTGGACGTCATCCATGTCCCGCGACGACGTTATGCAACGCTGCATCGACAACGATGTGCCGTCCGGTCCGGTGAACTCTGTTGCCGATATTTTCGAGGATCCGCATTTCAAAGCGCGTGGCGACATGGTCGCTGTCGACGTGCCGGGTATCGGCGAAGTCGTGGTTCCGGCGGTTTATCCGCGCTTGTCGGAGACGCCGGGTGAGGTGCAGTCACTAGGACCTGCGCTGGGCGACGCCAACGAAGAAATTTATGGCGAGCAGCTTGGTTTGTCGGATGGCCAACGCGCGGCGTTGAAGGACAAGGGTGTTATATAGGTTTCCGATCACATATCTGTGTGTTGTCGCGAAAACGGGCATTTCCTAAGTTTCTTTTATGGGTTTCTCCAGGAAGGATTGTCCGATGGCTAAATCATTTTTCCGTTTGTTCGTCTTCACGTTGATCGCGCTCACCGTTGCGGTGCCGGCATTCGCGCAGGATATTAAGCGCTCGATCACAAAAGTTGCCGGCGATGTCTACCGTTCGCAAAACAATTTCCATTTTTCGCTGGTCGTCGTGACATCCGATGGTGTTGTGGTGGTAGATCCGATCAATGCCGGGGCTTCGGGATGGCTGAAAGTCAATGTGGGGCGTCTCACGGACAAGCCAATCACGCATCTGATCTACAGCCACAGCCACGGCGATCATGCGTCAGGTGGTGCCGTACTGGGGGCGAAAACCGTAATTGCCCATGCCAATGCGCCTGATACCATTGACGGCGTCAAGCCGACGATGCGATTTGCCGAGACCAAAACGCTGAAGGTCGGTGGTAAGACGCTGGAGTTGACCTACTTGGGCAAAGGGCACGGTGAAGACCTAATTGCCGTTGTGGTCAGGCCTGAGAACGTCGCTTTTATAGTTGATGCCGCCTCACCGAAACGGCTGCCTTACCGCGACATGCCGCGATCGGATGTCGATGGCTGGATCAATCAAATCCGCAAGATTGAAACGCTGGATTTTGAAGTTTTTGCACCCGGTCACGGGGCTGTCGGCGTGAAAAAAGATGCGACGGACGCCAGGATCTACATGGAGAAACTGCGCGCCCAGGTGCTGGCCGGGCTCAAGGCTGGCAAGAGCGCTGATGAATTGGCTCAATCTGTCACCATGGCCGCGTACAAAGATTGGCAGGCTTACGGGAATTGGCGCGAACTCAATGTTCGCGGTATGGCGCGGTTTCTGACGGAAGGCGGCCACGTGAAATGATATCAAACTGCGGTTAACCCCACGGGTTTGATCGCTTTTATCTGACCTGGAAAATCTCTAAACTGCGGTCAATGCAGGCTGTAAACGGGATTGCTGTGCCATGATTGTGTGGGACGACACCATCCTGACCGGGATCGCCAATGTCGATCGTGATCACAAGGATATCGTTGATAAGATCAATTTGTTTCTGGCTGATGTCGAGGCCGATGCGAATGTCTCGGTTCTGCACGATTCGTTTCGGCGCATGGAGCATTGTATCTACCGCCACATTGAGGTGGAGGAAAAGATGCTTTTGGCGGTCGGCTACGATGGCACCAAAGCCCACTTCGCCGTCCATAAGAAGTTATGCGACGACCTTGGCGATATGTGGGATGACATGCTGGGTGACGTTGATTTTCGTCCCGGCGAGGCGGCGACGGCATGGCTGAAATCGTGGCTGTTTGACCACGTGAGGCACCAGGATTTTGCTTATCGAGATTGGATTGTTGCGGCTGGCAAGGTCGATATCGCCAATGAGCGGATGAACGACTAGGTCCGCGCGGCGGTCATTGCCACCAAATCAGTAGACCGAATAGTGCGGGTCATTGCGCCTTTGGCGCCACTTTGCCAAATCTCTCTTCCGGCGCTCGGCGAAGGCCTGGGCGCGGTCGGCGCTGCTGACCCGATTGATCTGCTTGCTGCGCCGTTGAGCCAATTCAGCGCGCCGCATGTTCGCTAGATGCATCATGTTCATGCCGCCCATTTGGTGGCGCCGCCATGCGTCCAGTTGCTCACGTCGCTGGTGGGCCTTGTGGGCGGCTTTGTCGGCCAACTCGTTGCCAACACTCTCGGTTTTGCGTTTCCGGTAAGCTGAGTTGAGCCGGTTCATGAGCCCGAAATCGATATTCGCGGGCCGATCTCGATCTGGGGTGATCTCCGGGTTGGTTTCCGTAGGTGGTGTGGGCGTGGATTTTGCGATTTCGAGAAGCGATGGTTTGTGTCCGCGAGCTTTGTTCCATAGGCGCAGCACTTTTGCCTTGTAACGCGCGGCCAAGGCCGGGGTTGTGGAATGATAATGGGCGGCGGCCTGGCGCCAATCCTTGGTTTTACTGTGCATGGCGCGCAAGTATTTTGCGGCGTAGCGGGCGTTGGCGGCGGGGTCGAAAGCTTGGGAAAGCGTTTCGAAAGCATCGGCGTGATACTTCAGGTTCACCTGCATGCAGCCGACATCTATGTTGCGGACGCCTTGGGTCAGCAGAATTTCCGCTTCAGCCTGGGCTTCTTCCTTGCTGTCAAAGAATTGCCCCTTGCCGTTGGCTGTAACGGTCCAGGGCCAGGCAATATTTGCCCGTTTTTTCGGGTGCCAGCGACCGGATTCGGCTTGCGAAATGGCGCCCAAAAGATGCTTGGGAATGTTTGTCTGCCGCTCAACGGCTGAGACGGCCTGGGCGCAAATTTCCCATTTTTTATCAATAGGTTGTGTAGAATTTGGATTCCCGAATACAGGCCCGGACAGGACCAATACACCAACAAAAGCGCAAATACTGATACGTGTCGTCATGTTGTTCCACCGTTGTTAACCAGTGAAACCGTTGCAAGGGTGATGCCAACCTTTAGGAACCGGGTTGCATCGTCTCTCCGGGGCCGAGCGCGCGCTGCATGATTACCTGATCGAGCCATAGGCCGTGCTTAAATCCACAAGCCGGAATGGTGCCGACGTGTTCGAAGCCGGCGCGTTCATGCAGGCGGATGGATGGCATATTATATGAATCACCGATGATCGCGACCATTCGTCGCAACCCGAGCGCCGTACAACGCGATATCAGTTCATCCAACAGCTTGGCGCCGATGCCTTTCCCATGGGTGTCGGCGTCGACATAGACGGAATTCTCCACCGTGTGGCGATAGGCCGGTCGGGGCCGGTACTTGGACGCATAAGCATAGCCGACGATCTGGCCGTCCTTCTCTGCAACCAGGTAGGGATACCGGTCGGCCAGGATGGCGTGGCACCGCGCCGTCATTTCAGCGGCATCGGGAGGCGTCTCCTCCCAACTGGCGAGGCCATGCAGCACGTGGTGGGCATAGATGCCCTGGATTGCCAGTATATCTTGATCGCTGACGTCGCGGATCCGAATGGCTGATGTGGGGGTTAGTGGCATGGGTCGGTCTATTCCGCCGCCTGCGGCAACGTTGCCTGCGGTGGCGCCGTTTGGGCTTGTTCGAGAATTTCGGGCGTCGCGTCACATAGAGCGCCGATCAACCGATTGATGTCGCGAATCAAGCCCGGCATGCCGGGACTGCGCTGGATGGTATGTTCGTCCATGTAAAGCGCACGGTTGATCTCGATTTGCAGGGCATGCTGGGCCTGATCGGGTTTGCCGTAATGGCGGGTAATGTATCCACCAGCGTAAGGGCGGTTGCGCTGAACTCGGTAGCCGAGTCCGGCCAGGGTGGATTCAGCCAGGTCGGTGATGGCCGCGGCGCAGGCGCCACCATGGCAATCGCCAAGTACGATATCGACATTTTTCAACGCCCTGCTGCGCACCCCTGGCGCGCCGGCGGAGGGCATGGAATGGCAATCCACCAGCACGACGCCGGCAAATAGGCTTTGCGTTGATTCCAGCAAGTTGGTCAGCGTTTGATGGTATGGCCTATGGGTGCGCTCGATGCGTTGCCTGGCTTCGTTGAAGCCGAGCCGTTTGTTGCTGATAACAGCGCCGTCAGCGACGATTCGCGGGATGGTGCCAAGCCCGGCGCTGAGGCGGGTGGACTGGGTGCGGACATAGTTCGGCAACGGGTCGTCGAACATGGCGGGGTCAAGCTCAAACGCTTCGCGATTGGCGTCCACGTAAGCGCGGGGGAAAAGCGCGCGCAAAAGCGGCGCACCTAAATCCGGCGCGGCGGCAAAAATCTCGTCGACAAAGGCGTCTTCCGAACGGCGCAGTTGGACCGTATCGAGCAAGGAATCGGCGACGAAAGCAGGCGGATAATTGCGCCCTGAGTGCGGCGATGAAAAAACCAAGGGTGCTGTCTGCCGCGCCGGAGCGCGCAAATCGCAGGCCGAAGTAACAGTGCAATCCGTGCCGGACGTGATCTCTCGATAGCCGTCGTTCATGTCTACCCAGGGGTTGTTCGCGGTAATGTTTCCACAAGGTGATGGCAGCATCCGCCATGGGACTTGTCAACGCCTCGGTGAATAAGTACAACACTGGCCGCGGACGTGATAAACGGATCGCGAAAGGGCGCGTAGCTCAGCGGGAGAGCACCTCGTTGACATCGAGGGGGTCACTGGTTCAATCCCAGTCGTGCCCACCATCAGAACCCCAGGCCAAAAGCCTGGGGTTTTGTCTTTGGGCGCGACCGAAACAATGGCTAGCAAGCCGCCTAGCGATTTACGGGGGTGCCCACTGTTCTATCAGCCGGAAAGGCGACAGTGACCGTTGTGCCTTGCCCGAGTTCGCTTTCAATACTCAGGTGCCCGCCGTGTAACTCCGTCAGGCGCTTGGAAAGATTGAGGCCCAGGCCAGTGCCTTCCTGCGAGAGGTGGGCGTTATCCCGAATCTGAGTGAATGGATCAAGGACAATTGGGATGTTTTCCGTCGCGATGCCGCAACCCGTATCGGTAACACTGATTACCACGCACCCGTCATCGTTGCGGGCGAGAACACCAACCTCTCCTGCGGGGGAAAACTTGATGGCGTTGTTTATCAGATTGACCAAAATCTGTTTCAAGCGGCGGGCATCGGCGTGGAGTGTTAAAGCTGAAGGATCGATGTTTGGCTTGCGCAAGTCGACGCCACCGCTTACGGCCGCATTGGCCAGCAAGGCGTGAACTTCGGCAATCAACGCGTGAACATCGACATCTTCGTTCTCCAGTTCCAGATTGCCAGCTTCGATTTTGGAGAGATCGAGGATATCGTTGATCAGATTAAGCAGATGGTCACCGGCCGTAAAAATGATTTCCGCATATTCTCGATATTGCTGGCGCAAGCCGCCAAACAACTGCCGCGACATCAGATCCGAGAACCCGAGGATCGAGTTGAGCGGGGTGCGCAACTCGTGGCTCATATGTGCCAAGAATTCAGATTTCGTGCGGTTTGCATATTCCGCATCTTCCTTCGCCTGTTGCAAGGCGGCTTCCGTGCTTTTCTGATAGGTGATGTCCTGCACCGTCCCCACTAGGCGGCAAGGCAAGCCGTCTTCGTCCAACACGGGTTGCGCATTGGCGGCGATCCAACGGAGTGAACCGTCCGGTCGGATGATGCGGTATTCGTAATGGTGAGGTGTAATTTCCTCAATGGCACGCTGTACGGATGCCATCAATGCATCGACGTCTTCGGGATGAATCAGTATCGTAAAATCATTGAACGACGTGCCGCCCACAGTTGGCTCAAGACCGAATATCGTGAACACTTCATCCGACCATTCAATTCGGTCGTTTTTCAGATCGCGACTGAAATCACCGATCTGACCGATGTGTTGGGCTTCCTTGAGGCGATTTTCACTCTCGCGAAGCGCCGCTTCAGTTCGTTTAAGGCGGTCGATATCGGTGATGATGCCTGTCATGCGAACCGGCTTGCCGCGATCATTGCAGATGCTACGCCCTCTGGCCTGAAACCATTTGTAGACGCCATCTCGAGCTCGGAATCTGTGCTCACTGCTATAGGGCGTTTGCGGGTTGCCCAGGTGGGTGTGGAGATTTTCGAGATATGGTTCTAGATCGTCGGGATGGAGGATGGATTTAATCGAGTCACCGATCACATCGCTAAGCGCCTCTTCCGAGTATCCGAGCAGTTCGGCGAAGTGAGGTGAGTAATACACTTCATTGGTGTCGATATTCCAATCCCAGATTCCGGCTTCGCCGACGGCCAGTGAATAACGCTCTTCACTGGCTCGGATTTCCTGCTCACGTTTGAGCAGTTGGTGGCTGGTCGCCGCCAATTGCTCGACCGTGTCTTCCAGTTCTCGCCGCAGCCGCCGTTCATTGACAATTGAATCGGATGCTATTGTGTCGTTGCCGCCTTTGGGCACAAATTTCCCTCGGTTTCCGACGCGTCGATCCCAGGCCAGCTTGATCAGTGGCGGATCGTGGCTTTGCGGTAGATGCGAGGCCAATGCTGCATGGGGTGTGCGTGTGCCGCGGCGGCGAATATCAAGGAGCAACTCGGTTTCTTGTCTGGACGATATAGCGGTGTGGAATTGCGCGTTCGATGCGCCTGGCGTGATCGAGAGCCAGTCGAGGATATCTTGGCCACGGTGAGTGTTCAGCCCCGTCCCAAAAAAATCGGATGCCGCAGAGTTAAACCCAAATAAAACTCCATCCACGGTAATCAACAACGTCGGCGGTGCCGCATCGTCAAGAATATCGCGGAAGGCAACATTGGGTTCTTGAGCGGTGTTCATTTTGCCTCTTGATCAAATCACGTAAACGACGTCCCCGACCAACTGGCTGTTAGGGAATTCACCGTCTGCATGGTAACAAAAGGATTATATCGTAAGGGATGTATTTTAACCAGTACAAGGTCGTCATATGATCCATCCGCTGAGCTTGTTTCCTCCGTGTACGTGAGGCAAATTGCGGGTCTCCGATCCGCCAGTCGAGATGGAAACCACAGAGATGCCTGAAAATATTATTTCGTCCCCTGTTATCGATACCTTGCGCGGTCGAGCCAGCGTGCGGGATTTCAAGCCCGACGATCTCTCCGATGAAATGCTGGACACTATTCTCAATGCAGCGCGTCAGGCGCCGACGTCATCAAATCTGCAGGCTTACAGTTTTGTTGTTGTGCGCGACCCGGTGGCCAAAGAGCATTTGGCGGCGATGGCTGGCGGCCAACAACATGTTATTGATGCGCCTGCGTTTGTCGCTATTTGCGCCGATACGCACCGGCTGAGCCGTGTGACAGCAAGTGTAGGCAGCTCAATTGCAACTGATCATCTGGAAATGACCATGGTCGCCTGCATTGATGCAGCATTGGTAGGTATGTGCGCTTCGTTGGCCGCCGATTCTCTTGGGTTGGGAACGGTAATGATCGGTGGAATGAGGAACGATCCCGCCGGCGTAGCCGCAGAATTGGGGTTGCCTGATGGTGTGTTCGTCGCATTCGGTTTGTGTGTCGGTTGGCCCAACACCCGCCCCGAGGCCAAGCCTCGTCTTCCGCAGGATATGGTTATCCATCGTGAGAAATATACCGAAGGCGACCTTGATGAAGGCCTTGCCGATTACGAATTGGCCATGTCCGAGCATCATCGCCACGTCGGGCGCGATCCGGACGAGCCCTGGGCTGAAAGGGTAGCCAAGCAGTTTTCGGCACCGAAGCGTGAGCATTTGCTGAAAGTATTGAAAGAGCGCGGTTTCGGCTTCGATTGACCGCGTTTTTTGGATCAGCCTTTCACTAAAATTTCCGACACCTGGCTTTCGACCAACTGGTCCATTTCATGTTTGCGATATAGTTGCACGACAATCGATACGACCCCGCTTACGTCGGCGCCGTTATCTGATAGCGGCACGCGAAGGGCATCATGGAAACCGGTTTCCGTCACGCCGTCGGTTATATTGAAATGCATCAGACAGGGCCGTCTGAGTTCGATGACGGGGTCGTAGGTCTGATAACTGATGTAGGAGAATGGCGGCGGCAGGTCATCGAATGTTTTGCCGGAGTAGTCTCCCTGAAAAATATCGGTCAACGCCCTGCCCCAAAAGCGGTAACGGTAACGGTGCACTGCAGCGTCATAATCAACAACGACGGTTGTCGGGAGATATGCGGCCGGAATTCGGAGCATATCGAAAGTTTTCCACGCTGGGCCAATAGCGCCGTCGGGGGTAAGTTCCTGCCAATAGTCGAGTAACGGCAAAGCGCTCACCGGCGCTTCCGACATCGACCTATGCTCGACATTGACGGATAGAGACATCCAAAATTTCCCGTCTTTGTTGAGTGCGTTAAGCATACGACAGAGTGCACCGGGAGCCAAATGCTGCGGACTGAAGAAATCTATCGTATGGGCGAGAACGGCGCCGGTGTGACGATCTTGTTCTCTTGCGATAACAACATACCTGCGGTCTTTTTCTTGTAAACGGCCCAATCGGGATCAGCGTCGCGTGCGGCGCGTCTTGCTTCCATGTCGGCCAGGTTTTCGTAGCCCCACAGATGGATGACCTGATTGATCGGGCCAATCGTGGTCTCAAAATAGCCGATTAGGTTACCCAGGTGCTTCAACTGGATGGGCAAACCGATGCTTTCGAACATGTCTATGTAGGTATTAATCTGGCCGTGACAGACGTTGTAAGTGCGGTGGTCGATGATCATGTGTGTCTCCTGGTGTCCCTGTAGGCGGTTAACCTTGTAGATAGCCGCGCGTGGCGATGTAGATACCCAATAGCAGCAACGCGCCGAAAAATACTTTGCGAAACACGGTTTCAGGTAACCGCTTGCGCATGCGAGCGCCCAATTCCATGCCGACAATGGCCGGCACGACGGCGCCGGCTGAGACGACAACCAAGTGCTGCGGCAGTGCGCCCCGCCCACCAAGTGCGATAGTCAGTGCCACTGATCCTAAGCTGAACCAAATGCCCATGGCCTGGATCAATGCATCGCGGTTCATGCCAAGCGCTTGCATATACAGCACTGCCGGCACGGCCAGCGATCCGGTAAAACCGCCGATCACACCGGTCAGCGCACCGGCGATCGGCGACAGCAAGGGTTCCCAACGGCCGGGTGAGCGGACTTGCGGCGTTGCCAGGCTATAGGCGGAATAGCTGAACAAGATGATGCCAAGCGTGATCGTCAGAATCGCGGGATCGGTTTGGATCATCACCCCGACGGCAAACCAGATGGCCACCATGCCGGCGCCGAACAGCGGCCACAACCGACTCAGCGTAGCGCGCAACTGCCCGCCAATCACGCCTTGCCAAATATTGGTGACGAACAGCGGCACCAGCAAGATGACGATGGCTTGTTTCAAGTCAACCGCCAGCATCATCAGCCCCAGCGACATGGCTGGCAGGCCAAGCCCGGTCAAGCCCTTGACCACGCCGGCGGCGAACATGGCAAACGCCACGAAAAAAAGGATCTCGGTGGGTAGCATGGCGGCAGCCTACAGGACACCAGTGCCCGGGTCAGCCACCCTTTTTCTGGATTTTCGCCCAGGCATCCCGAAGGCCGAGAGTACGGTTGAACACGGGTGCATCCTTCGTGCCGTCTGGGTCCGGGCAAAAGTAGCCCAAGCGCTCGAACTGCACGGTCTCGCCTGCCGGGAAATCGGTAAGTGACGGCTCCAGCATGCAGCCGCTCAGAATATCGAGCGAGGCCGGGTTGATATCCTCCAGGACGTCATTCTCGGCGCCCGGGTCCGGGCGCGCGAACAGATGGTCATATAGCCGTGCTTCGGCGCTCACCGCGTGTGCCGCCGATACCCAGTGCAGGGTCGCTTTCACTTTGCGGCCATCGGGCGCATTGCCGCCCTTGGTTTCCGGGTCGTAGGTACAGCGCAGTTCAACGATCTCGCCGCTTTCATCCTTGATCGCCTCTTGGCAGGTCAGGAAATAGGCATAACGCAAGCGCACTTCGCGGCCCGGCGCCAATCGGAAGAATTTCTTCGGTGGATCTTCCATGAAATCGTCGCGCTCAATGTATAACTCGCGCGAAAACGGCACCATGCGTTTGCCAGCGTCCGCGTCTTCGGGATTGTTGACGGCTTCCAGTTCCTCACTGTCGCCTTCCGGGTAGTTCTCGATCACCACTTTCAATGGTTTCAGCACCGCCATGCGGCGTTGAGCAGATTTGTTCAGCAGCTCTCGTACGCAATGCTCCAGCAGCGCCACTTCGATGACCGCATCGGATTTGGTGACGCCGATACGACCGGCGAAATCCCGGATAGCTGCGGCGGGAATACCACGCCGGCGAAGGCCCGAGATCGTCGGCATGCGCGGGTCGTCCCACCCGTTCACATGTCCTTCGGTCACAAACTGAATCAGGCGGCGCTTGGAAAGCACGGTGTAGGTCAAATTAAGGCGCGAAAATTCGTACTGCCGGGGTTGTGATGGCGTCGGCAAATTTTCCACCAGCCAGTCATACAGCGGGCGGTGGTCTTCGAATTCCAACGTACAGACGGAATGCGTGACGCCCTCAATGGCATCCGACTGGCCGTGCGCAAAATCGTAGGTCGGATAAATATGCCAGGCATCACCGGTACGTGGGTGGCTCGCGTGAACAATGCGGTACAGTACCGGGTCGCGCAGATTGATGTTGCCGCTGGCCATATCGATCTTGGCGCGCAACACGTGGCTGCCTTCGGCAAACTCGCCGGCGCGCATGCGGGCAAACAAGTCCAGGCTTTCTTCCGCCGAGCGACCACGATAAGGGCTGTCTTTGCCGGGTTCCGTCAGCGTACCTCGGTACTCGCGAATTTCCTCGGCGCTGAGGTCATCTACATAGGCCAACCCGTTCGAGATCAGATGTTCGGCCCACCCGTAGAGCTGTTCGAAATAATCCGAGGCAAAGTACAGGTTGTCGCCCCAATCGAAGCCAAGCCAATGCACATCTTCTTTGATGGCATCGATATACTCCTGCTCTTCCTTGGCAGGGTTGGTGTCATCAAAGCGCAGGTGGCAACGACCGCCGAAATCGGCGGCGATGCCGAAGTTCAGGCAAATCGATTTGGCATGCCCAATATGCAGATAGCCATTGGGCTCCGGCGGGAAGCGGGTGACCACGGTCTCAGTGCGTCCGGCGGCGATATCACCTTGCACCACGTCGCGAATAAAATCGCTGGGGGCAACGTCTTCAGGGGTGTTTGTGTCGTTCATGGCCCCTCAATGCCAAAAAAAATCGGTTGGGCCAAGCCTTAAGCCCGTTTCGCTCAATGAAAACCGGTTGTCCGCGTATTGCCTTTTGTGGGGGTGAACCCATAATCGCCTCCAATTCGCGATCCAATTGGGAGGGGATACATGGGCCGGGTAACGTTGGACGGATTACTGAATCCGTCGTCAGTGGCGATTTTGGGTGCAACCGACGAGACCCGCAGGGTCGGCGGCCGGGTCATGCGCTATATGCACGAGGCTGGTTTTAAGGGGCCGATTTATCCCATCAACCCGAAACGCGAAACGGTACAGGGCAAGCAGGCCTATCCGTCGATTTTGGATATTCCCGGCTCCGCTGACCTGGCGATTCTGTCCATTCCGGCGCGTTTCGTGAAGCCATCGCTCTATGACTGTGCCGCAAAGGGTGTGAAGGCGGTGGTGGTGTTTTCATCCGGTTTTGCGGAAATGGGCGATGAGGGCCGCGCCATGCAGGATGAGCTGGGTGCGGCGGCACTTGATGCAGGCGTGCGCCTGTTGGGTCCCAACTGTCTGGGCGCGGCGAGCGTGAACAGCGGCGTGATAGCGTCTTTCAGTTCGAACTTCCTTGATGCCCTGCCGGAGCCTGGCAGTGTCGGCATCGTGTCGCAAAGCGGTGCTTTCGGCGCGCATCTTTATTCCCTGGCACGTGCCCGCGGCATTGGTCTCTCGCACTGGGTCACGACTGGCAACGAAGTTGATATCACCGTTGCCGAGTGCCTCGACTTCCTGGTTGATCGTGACGAGGTGAATACCTTGGTCGTCTATGCCGAGGGCATCAACGATCCCAATGGCTTGCGCCGGGCCTTGTCGAAGGCGCGCGCAGCGCGCAAGCCGGTAATTTTTCTGAAGGTCGGTCGCACCGAGGCCGGGGCCGAGGCCGCCAAATCGCATACCGCGTCGTTGGCCGTGTCCGATGCTGTGGTTGATGCGCTGCTGCGCCAGTATGGTGTCTACCGTGCCGACACCACCGATGAAATGATGGACGTCGCCTACGCCTGCCAGATGGGTGTCTTCCCGGAAGGCCGGAAGCTCGGCATTTTGACCATATCCGGCGGCGTCGGTGTGCAAATGGCCGACAGCGCCATCAAGCACGGTCTTGAAGTGCCGGAATTGCCCGAAGCCGCACAGGAAAAAATCGCCGAGATGCTGCCCTTTGCCGCCGTGCGCAACCCGGTGGATATCACTGCCACGGCCATGGAAGATCCGAGCTTCGTGCCGATCACGCACGAAATCATCCTCAATGAGACCGATTGTGATGCGGTGGCGTCGTTCCTGACGCCGGTTTCGGGTTCTCACGATGTCGCCGACACCTTGCTACCGTACTTCGCCCGTGTGCGCGAAGCGACGCCCAATAAGGCGATTTCACTCAACGTTATCATGCCCGAAGATGTCGCCAGACGTTATGAGGCCGATCGCCACACCGTATTCGATACGCCGGACCGCGCGGTCGCCAGCTTGGCGGCACTATGCAAAATCCGTGAAGGATTCGACCGCGGCGAAGGTGCGCCGCCGCCCGCGCGACCGTCCGTTGCCTTGGGCGTACCCGAGACAGCCGTTAGCGAAGTGGAGGCCAAGCGCGTACTCGCCAGCAACGGGATCAACGTGGTGCGCGAGGTATTGGCAACGGACGCCGACGGTGCGGCATCGAGTGCGGCTGAAATGCCGGGTGCGGTGGTGATGAAAATTGCATCCCCGGATATCCAGCACAAGACGGAGATCGGCGGCGTGCTGGTGGGCGTCGAGGGCGAGGATGCCGTGCGCGATGATTTCGACACATTGCTCGCACGTGCCAAGGAACACGCGCCGGATGCGCGTATTGACGGTATCGTGGTCTGTGAGATGGTATCAAGTGGTGTTGAGACGGTGATCGGCGTTAACTCAGACCCGACGTTCGGTCCGGTCGTGATGTTCGGCCTTGGCGGGATCTTTGTTGAGGTGTTGAAGGACGTAACTTTCCGCCTGGCGCCGTTTGGTGTTGATGAGGCGGCGCGCATGATCCGCGAGATCAAATCTTTCGACGTGCTGACAGGCGCACGCGGTGGACCGGCGGTCGATCTCGATGGCCTGGCGGAGACGCTGGCACGAGTATCGGTGTTTGCAGCGGAGAACGCTGATAGATTGGACAGCCTTGATATCAACCCGTATCTTGCACTGCCTGAGGGTGGTTGCGCATTGGATGCGCTGATCGTGCCGAACGGTTGACGAAATTCTGAGTGCCCGCCGCCATGGTTGAGAAGAATACAGCCGTGTGTCACGTTGAGAGCGATGAAAAAGAGCTTCTTCAAGTCTGCCGTTGATTCAGTCTCAAAGCTCCTCTCTGTGGAGGAGGAAGACACAAACGCGCCGGTCCGCGAGAAACCGCGTACTAAGCGCAGTGTTCGTACATCACCGCCACAAGAGGCATCGACGGAGAGACCTGCCGATGGCCCCAAGGCCTTGGATATGGCGGGCCTGGAACGCAACGTGCAACGCCTGATCAAGCAGCGCGGCGAGGCCATGGTTGGCCGGGTCAGGGTGCTTCGGTTTGACGAACTGACCAAAAATATTCCCCTACAGCATATCAAAGAATTTTTGGTCGCCATCGATACCATCGTACGCCGTCATTTGAGTGCCCAAGACAACCTGCGCATGGTTGAGGGCGGCGCTTGCTTAATCGTGTTTGGTGCGCGGGGCATGGAACAGGCCGATGAAACCTGCGCGGCAGTACGCGCCGATATCGAAAAACTTGTTGCGGCTAGGCCGGAACTGAGCGGCAAGGTACAAGTCGCTTCGGCGGTCGTGGCGGTGAACGGCATTGTTCAATTGCAGGACCAGGCGGCAATAGACGGCATGTTCGACGCCAAGGAACGCGAACAAGAAAAAGCGGTCGATGAACCGCTGGCGGCACCGGCCGTGGCTGAGCCGGAGCGTGCCAATGACGAACCTAAGCCGGTTGAAATTGACCTGACATCACTTTACGAGCAGTTGGAAACCCAAAACCAGAATTCGCCGGTGAGTGAAACCGACGCGGCTCAGCCCGAGACTCTGGATGACAAGGCCCAAGATAGTTGGACCAATGACAACACAGAAGCCGTCACCGCCGACAGCTTAGAGAACTGGGAACAATGGTTGATGGTCGATTGGGACCAGGTGCGCGAGGAAATGGCGTCACCGGCTCGGCCGGAAGGGCATGAACAGCCCGGAGATGGCAACGGCGATGACGACGGAGAAACGTCGCAGCAAACAGCGCCCGGTGATAAGGAATGGAGTTATTTCCACTTCACCGACCAAGAGCAATTGGCCAAAGATATGGGAAGCGCCGAAAACGTTTCCGTTGAAGATTTAAAGAGCCAGGTCGATCTGGCCGAGGTGGTGGCACGGCCGGTTTGGGATCTGGAATCGAAAAAAGCCGCTGCTGTAGCCTGTATTCCCGTCGCATCAATGGACCAGAATTTTGTTTACGGCGATGCTTTGGTCGCCAGTAACCCCATGGGTGTGGTGACGCTTGGCCATGATCGGCTGGGCGTGCATTGGGCCTGCCGACAAGCCGATGGGCCTCCGGCTTGCGTGCCTGTGCATTTCGAATCACTCGCCACCATGCGCAATCGACACTTCCTGTTCACCAGTTTTTTGGAAATGGCGCCCGAGGCGCGGCGCAGTGTGTTGGGTGAGTTGCTCTTGCCCGCCGATATTTACTCCGCTGCTGTCGAAGATGTGGTGCGTTTGTTCCAGCCGTTCGTCGGACGCATCATTGTCAATTGCGATTTGAATTGGCGGCATTTCGGTCTGCTCAGATCATTGGGCATTCGGGTCGCGGGCTTTTCCTTGGCGGGTGAAACCGGGGAATCCGAAGACGATCTCATGGGCGCGATGGCGGATTTCGCTGCTGGCGCCAAGCAATCCGGAATCGACACTTACGTCAAGGATCTGCCGTCGCGCAACCTTGCTATGGCGGCGGCGGCGGTCGGTGTGCGGTACGCATTCTCAACACCCAGGTCCATGGCGGACGCGCCGTCGGGGCCAATCTCGTTCCGCCTCGAAGACCTCTATTGATCTTGGTCTACCGGCGCATGACGCGTCAGAAACGCCGCTACAGCATCGATAGCGGCGCGCCGCGCGGCAGTATTGCCGCCGGAATGCACGCGCCGTTCCGTGGGTTTGCTTTCGCTGTTGCGGGTCAGCACAGTTTTCACCCTGGCCGTTGGATGGTCGAAATTGTGATAGGCGCCCGCATACACCGTTGCCCGGACGGGATTGCTCCTTGATGCGGCGGTCGCGGCGAAGCGTAGGCATGGTTTGGCCGGAGTCCAATCATCGAGGCCGCCCAGCAACAAAGCGGTGGGGATTTTCGTTGTATAATGCGGTGTTTTGGAAATCTTGCTGCAGCCGGGATAAAATCCGATTGCAGCGCGAAAGTCGTGGCGCAGTTTTGACGGCCGCCACGGCGCGGGAGATTTTATGGTCCAGAGTAAAGCCATGGCGCCGTTGGACCAGCCCATGAGTGAGATATGTTCAGCGCGTACGTCGTCCCGGCCCTGCAGGTAACGAAGCGCGCCATAAGCGTCGAACGGTCGCTCACGGTCGGGGCGTACCGGACGCTGTTTAATCGAACAGATGGAGCCATACCCGCGTGGGCCGAAGCTGTCTGCCATCAACACCAAATAACCGCGTGCCGCCAACCAGGCCGACCAAAACTCAGGCCGTTTTCGCAGCTTGCCGGTTTTGGTCGTCAATCCAGCGCATCCATGCAGCATGATAACTGCGGGAAATGGACCAGGCCCAGCGGGCCTCACTATCTTTCCGCCGATTTCCGTATTTTCGCTGTCAGCACTTGGAAACGATACTGCCGTGAATGTATCCGCAGCTTCTAGGGGGCTTGCCCACAATATCGTAAACACCGCAATGGTTACGCCAAATCGTCTCATGACGGTAATTAGTTCAGCGCTTGGCGCCCGCGTCCAGCAGCATCTTCTCGACGCTCTCATGACCTTTGTCGCGGGCCATGGATAGGGGTGTGTCTCCTTGGTTGTTGGTGGCATGGATATCGGCGCCGAGAGCCGCCTGCATCAAGGTCTCCGCACTGGCCGTTGTCGCCAGTAGCGACAGCGGCACGATCAGGACAAAAAGCGTTTGCATGAAACCTCCATCATTCAGGTGATCATACGCCAGATGAGCGCGACCACAGTTTAACGATTCCGTGACCCGATTGTGTTCGACGAGTGTGGTTGTCATAGCCTGTGGGATCGCGTTAGGGTCGCGAACTTTGGACCTCATTGCCCCGGAACATTTCCCATGCAAGACCCACAAGCTTATTTCGCCACTCGTCTGAAAGATACCGACCGAGAAGTGTTCGACGCCATTGCCGGTGAGTTGGACCGCCAGCAAGATCAGATTGAGCTGATCGCGTCGGAAAATCTGGTCAGCCTCGCCAGCTTGGATGCGTTGGGTTCGGTCATGGTCAACAAGACGGTCGAGGGCTATCCGGGCCGGCGCTATTACGGTGGCGCGGAATTTGCGGACACATTGGAGCAACTGGCGATCGACCGCGCCACACAGTTGTTTGGCTGCAAACATGCCAACGTGCAGCCGCATTCGGGCTCGCAGGCGAATTTGGGCGTTTTCCTGGCGTTGTTGAAGCCGGGCGATACCATCCTCTCCATGGATCTTTCCGCTGGCGGTCACCTGAGCCACGGCGCCAAGGTCAACCTGACCGGCAAATGGTTCAACGTCGTGCATTACGGTGTGCGGCCCGAAGACGGCCATATTGACATGGCCGGAGTCGAGCGATTGGCCCAGGAGCATCAACCGAAATTGATCATCTGCGGTGGATCGGCCTATCCACGCGCCATCGATTTTGCCGCGTTCCGGGCCGCCGCCGACAGCGTCGGTGCTTGGTTGCTGGCCGATATGGCACATTTTGCAGGGCTGGTGGCGGGTGGCCAGCATCCGCACCCATTCCCGCACGCACACGTGGCGACGGCGACGACGTACAAGAATTTGCGTGGTGTGCGCGGCGGCATCACACTCTGGAACGACGACGCCATGACGGTGAAACTCAACAGCGGTGTCTTTCCAGGCGTGCAGGGCTCGGTCATCCTTAATGCCGTAGCCGCCAAGGCCGTTTGCTTAGGCGAGGCCTTGAAGCCGGAGTTTCAGTCTTATGCCGCCAATGTCTTGGCCAATGCCCGAGCGCTGGCGGCCAGCTTGCAGGCACGCGGTATCGACCTTGTTGCCGGCGGCACAGACACGCCACTGATGCTGGTGGACCTGCGCGGTATTGGGCTTACAGGAAATGTCGCATCCGAAGCGTTGGAACGCGCCGGACTGACCTGCAACAAAAACGGCGTGCCGAATGACCCGGAGCCGCCACAGGTCACATCGGGCCTGCGCTTCGGCGTTTCGGCGGGCACCACGCGCGGTTTCGGCGCGGATGAGTTCAGCGCCGTTGGCGGCTGGATCGCTGATGTGCTGGAGGGCTTGGCCGAATCAGGCCCTGGGGACAACGGAGCGAGGGAGGCGACCGTGCGCGATGAAACTCGCGCCCTGTGTCGCCAGTTCCCAATTTATCCCGACTTGATGGATTGAGGCGCCGCTCATGCCCGTGAGTGAAGAGTTCAAGGTGTTCTTGGCGGATCAATTGACGGGTTTTGATGGTGTTCAGTTTCGGCGCATGTTCGGCGGGTTGGGTACATTTCGTGACGGACTGATGTTCGGACTCGTGGCGGATGACGTGTTTTATCTGAAAGCGGATGATCAGAACCGACCCACTTTCAAGGCAAATGACATGGGACCTTTTACATACGAGCGCGCCGGAAAACCGGCATCCCTCAGCTATTGGGAAGTGCCGCCAGAAGTGTTGGAAAATTCCGATGAGCTTGCTGAGTGGGCGGCGGGTGCATGGGATGCCGCACGGCGCAACGCCAAGCCGAAGAAGAAACGGAAACGAAAATGACCGGTGCGCGTATCCGCAAACATTCCGTCGTGCTGGCCGGGCATCGCACCAGTGTGTCGCTGGAGGATGCGTTTTGGGCGGAACTGAAAACCATTGCTGCCCGGCAGGGGCGCTCGCTCAACGATCTCATTGCCGAAATCGATCGCGAACGGCAAGGTAATCTGTCGAGTGCGCTTCGGGTTTATGTATTGAAATCGATCGGAGAACCATGATGGAAACCGTCAGTTTTACACGCATGGAAGACGGCACGCCGGAAGATTACGCTTTGCTGGAGCGTTTCGAGGAAACCTATACAGCGGGGCTGGCAGACCGCGTTCTCGGGGCACTGCGCGGGCTCGAAGGCGCCTACGGTGGGTATCAGATCAGCAGGCTCGGCCATTCCCTGCAAACGGCAGCCTTGGCCGAGGCCGATGGCGCTGATGATGAGATGATCATGAGTGCCCTGTTGCACGACATCGGTGACACGTTGGCGCCATACGATCACGGTGGTTTTGCCGCGTCCATTTTAAAACCTTACGTGCGGCCGGAGTGCGTCTGGGTCGTTCGTATGCATCCGCTGTTTCAACTGCACCATGTACCGCATCGGCCGGACACTGTTCGAAATGCACGGGAACGCTATAAAGGGCACGAGCATTTCGAGGCCTGTGTTAATTTCTGTGCGCGCTGGGATCAAGCGGCGTTCGACCCGGCAGGACCGCTACCGCCGCTGGAACATTTTGAACCTCTGGTACGCGGTATTTTCGCCCGCACGCCGTTCGATCCAGAATTCGTTGGCGAGAAGGAAGCTGATGATGCGGACTGGGTGAAAACCTAGACCGAGACTTAGAGTTTCTTGAACAGCTTCTTCAGCAAGTCCTGCGTTGGGTCGGATTTTGGCTGTGTATCGCTTGGCGGGGGTGGCGGCGTGGCGGCGGGCGGTGCCTGACCGCCGCCCGATTGCGGCGCCGGTGCCGGTTGTTTAGAGACGCCACCAAGGATGCCTTTCAGGAGGGTTCCAACGCCTTTCGGCGCCTTGTTCAGCAACGCGTCCGCGCCCGGGATCGGCACACCGGCACCAAGTGCTGCATTGGTATCGACCTTGACGCGCGGTGCCTCCAAGGAGCCGGTAATGGAAAACGGCACCGCATTTTTGGTTTCCCGCACCTTGGCCTTTAAAATCCGCATCAGCATGGATTCGGCCAATTGCACCTGGCCGTTCAGATCAATCGTCCATTTCGGCAGGTTGATCGATCCGGCAGCGCCGCCGTTGCCGAATGCAGAAGCCAGTTTCAGGTCTTTTGTCGTGGCAATACCACGCTGGATATCGAAGGACGCACTGACTGCCGCCTTGTCATCAGTGGACTTGCCGCCCAATTGATTGAGCGACGTAAACAAGCCGAGCAGGCCTGTCAGCATCGAGCCTTTCGTAGCTTTTTTCACATCCATGCCGGTGAGCGCGAAATTGCCACGTCCGCCCAGAGCCGAGATCAGGTCTGAGACGCTGCGCCCACCACTGGCGACTTCGAACGCGACATTCATCTTGCCATTCGCCCCGGCTTCACCGGTGACCGCTTTTAGTGCCTCTTCGACATTCAAGCCGGTGACCTTCATTGCCGATTTCATCCGGTTCCCCTGCGCCGCGACTTGGGCCGTGCCGTTCAGGGCGCCGCCGAACAATACTCCGGTTAGGCGATCCAGATTAAGTACGCCATTGTTAATCTTCGCTCTGATATCGGCTTTCTCCGCCAAATAACGCCCATAGATAAGGATCGGTGTCTTGATCGCTACGTCGGCATCCAAGCTATTGAGCACTGAAAGATCGAGCGGTGTGGTCGGCCACTGGCCACGTGCCGTTTTGTGGAGCAGGGGTGAGGCCTTCTCAACGGGCCGTGCGGACGGACGCCACGTCGCCGGGATGAGCGTCGGGACGAGCCCCTTCCAGGCGGCGGATTTCTTGGCTGGCAGGAAATGCTCGATATTCAGTGCGCCGGTTTGCAGGTCAGCGGTAATACGGGGTTTCGGGCCCGCCAGCGCTGCTGCCAAATTGCCGCCGATGGAGGTTTTGCCGATCGCCCCCTTGAGCGCATTCAACGCAATGGCGTTGGTGCCGCCGCTGATGTCACCACTGAGGTTTAGCCCGCCCAGTTTGCCGGTCGGGCGGTAATCAACGCCCAAGCGGCGCAGCAATACCGGCAAGCTGTTGTGCTTGATCGAGAACCGGCCCTTCAACATGTCGCCCAAGGTCAAAGCCGCGATGCGGCCTTTGTAACTGACCACCGCACCCGCAAGCCCCGAGACGGCATTGACGCTTGGCGTCAGCAAGTTGCCGTTGAGATCGCCTTTGAGGCTAACCGCACCCAATTTCTTGCCGTCTATGGGCAGCGTCGTGCCGGCAACGCGGGCCAACGTGCTCACATTCGGCACCTTGGCGCTGAACCGTAGGTTCTTAGCCGTGGGAATATCGCTCAAGCCCGTCAGCTTGCCCGAAAGGCTTGCTGACGCTCCGGCCAGTTTGCCGATGCTGAACCGCTTGATATCCAGTGCGCCGTTGTACAGCACACCCTCGGTCACCAAATCCTTGACCGGCGTGTTTTGATAGGTAGCCGATTTCACATGCACATTGAAATTGGCATCGAACGTATTGAGGGTGCTGAGCGCGCTTAGGGGATTATTGGATTTTTGAGGCTTCGGGGCCGCGCTGGGTTTTCCCGATGTTCCTGAATCCTGCGTCGGTCGGCTTGCGGCTTTCTTTTTCTTGGCGGGTGTTTCTGGCGGCAGATACGCATCCACGTTCAAACGGTCAAGTGCCAGAGCAGCACCGAAACCGGGCCGTTTCCGTAATGCCACCGTCACGCCACCCTGCAAACGCGAACTGTCAAACTGCAAATCGATGCCGGTCGCTTGGACTTGCTCCGGCGTGGCGGCGAATTGGCTGACAATGCTGAGCTTGCGAAGTCGGTCAGCGGGCACGGGGGGCGGCGCGATCTTGAGCCATGATAAAACGCCGCGCAGGTCGCTGACCGTGCTGTCGAGCTCTCCGGTGAATGTCGGCACTTGCTCGGGCGTTGAAAGCGTGCCGGAAATGCCGATGTCCGACCCACCCGGAAACTGTGCGGACAATTGCTGGATGGTCAGGGTTTCGTCACGCAGTTCCGCGTTGAGCAATACATCGCGAATGACGCCGTCACTATAGCCAATGGCGTCTACGGTCAGGATCGCGGAACCCGAGATGTTGCCCGGCAGTGAAAAGCGGAGCGGTTCGGCAGCTGCTTCTGGTTTGGCTTGAACTGAGTTGCTTGCTTTTGGCGTCTCTGATGCGGCGGGTTTGGCCGACGGATCTTTGACGGGGGGCTTTGGGGTCAATGCCGCCAGGAGCTTGTCTGTGTCGAGACGGTTGATGCCAAGCCGTGTGCCGAATTGCAATTTCTCGCCGAGGTCGGCCTGAAGATCGCCCTGCGCCTTGACGCCCGCGAGATCAACCGTGAGGTCTTTGATTTCCGCCACTTCCGCAGAGACGACAACTTGTCCGGAAACCTTGAGGGGCAGTGCCGGCCCGCTCGCTGACCCTTTTGAGCCGAGTGTGGCGAGCACGTTGGCGACATTCGTGCTGGCGATCTTGATGTTGCCTTTGAATTGCGGAGTTTCCAGCAAATTGACCAATGAACCGCCCGCTTGCACCGATAAATCGCCGGCGGGCATGGAAACTTGCGCGTTGAAAGGAACGGTGCGGTCGTGAATGATTTCTCCCAGTGAGGCGGAGTAACTTAACGGAATACCCCGCAGCACCAAAGAACCGGTGCTCTCCATGGGGCCCTGCACGGATGCTGCGGAGATGGTCGCATTCAGCTTGTCAACGGGCTCAACGGTGCCGGCGCCGGTGTCGCGATAAATCAGGGTGCCGTTTTCAATGGTGAAATTGTCGAGGACGATGTCAGGCGTTGATTCCTGGGCCGAGGCATTTTCAGATGGACTGGACGATGCCGGTTTGGACGGCTCGCCAGACGGTTCCGTCGCATTGAAATCCCAGTTTGCGCGTCCGTCGGCAAGACGCTCCAATTCAATAACCGGTTCGATCAACTTGACGGTTTCCACCTGCACCCGGCCGCTGATCAAGGGTGCCAAGGCGACCCGCACCTCAACCGCCTTGATGCTGGCGAGGTTGGGTGCGTGAGAGCCCGGAAGGCTGGAAAATGTTATGTCCTCGGCCACCAAGGCTGGCGCAGGCCACACGGCGATGCGGACCTCACCGGCAATGGTCAGCTCACGGCCGGTCAGCTCGCGCACTTTTTCAGTGGCCATGCCTTTGTATTGGTTCCAGTCGACGAAGCTGGGCACAACAAATACGGCGCCGACGGCGACGACGACAACAACAGCGGCGAACCAGATAAATTTCCGCAAAGCGTTAATCCCGGGGATTGTGATCTGTATTATTGATCCGAAGTGTAGTGAGTCATACGCTTTACGACAACACCAACAGCGCCCGGAAATCGTTCACATTGGTGTAAGTGGGACCCGTGATGACGAGATCACCCAGAGCGGAGAAAAAGCCATAGGAGTCATTGTCCGACAGAAAAGCGGAAGGCTCGAGACCGACTGCACTGGCACGGTTCAGCGTATCGGGAGAAATGATGGCCCCGGCATTGTCTTCGGAGCCGTCAATCCCATCGGTGTCACAAGCCATGGCGAAAATGCCCTCGGTGCCTTGAAGCGCTTGCGCCATAGCCAGCATGTATTCGCCATTGGGGCCGCCTCGTCCTTGGCCTGTCATGGTGACCGTCAATTCGCCGCCCGACAGGATCACAGCCGGTGTTTGCACATGGCCGCTGCCGCTTCTAATCCGCTTGGCCAATGCTGCGTGTTCAACGGCGACGTCACGCGCCTCGCCCTCTAGCGCATCGCCCAGAATAAGAACGTTTAGGCCCGAGCTACGGGCGACCTCGGCCGCGGCTTCTATACTTGCCGCAGGTCGGGCAACCATCCGTAGCTCGGTGTTTTTGAACATCGGATCATCCGGCTTCGGTGTTTCGTCGTTGCCGATTGCAAGGTGTTCGGTGACGGAATCGGGAAGCGCCATGCCATAGCGTTCAACGATCTCTTGTGCATCGGCATAGGTGGTGGGATCGGGAACCGTGGGGCCTGACCCGATGACGCCCGGATCGTCGCCCGGCACGTCGGAAATCAACAGCGACACCAATTTCGCCGGCTGAACCGCTGCGGCCAACCGCCCGCCTTTGATGGCGGAGACGTGCTTACGCACACAATTCATCTCCGTGATCGTTGCACCCGAGCGCAGCAATGCGCGGTTCACGGTCTGCTTGTCTTCGAGGGTCAGGCCATCGGCAGGTAGCGTCAGCAACGATGATGCACCGCCCGAGATCAGCGCAAGGCACAGATCGTTTTCACCCAAGTAACCGACCAGGTCCATCAAGCGCTTTGCTGCGTCGGCTCCGGCCTGATCGGGCACTGGGTGGGCGGCTTCGACAATCTCTATGCGTTTGCAAGGCTTGCCGTAATCGTAGCGAGTGATGACCAGCCCAGATAGCTCATGGAGTTTGTCTTCGGGCCAATGCGCTTCGACAGCCTCGGCCATGGCCGCCGACGCCTTGCCGGCGCC
>JAERTE010000027.1 GCA_016845145.1 Rhodospirillaceae bacterium | reverse complement strand
CGCCCATGGCCTGTCTGAAATACGGGGTAATCATGATGGTACTCCTGAGCCTACAATCATCCATCAGATACTTTGCACATACTTAGAGATCCCTGTCGAAGAAAATCTACATGCCACCTGGAATTGTCTGTTGTGGGTCATCAGCAGCCCATCTATTTTGCCTGTTTTAACGTCCGGTATTGATAGCGGACCCGAACATGCGCTCCCCAAGTTGACACCCCTCCCCCACCAGTATGAAGTAACGGCCCTCAACCGAGCCAACTTCAGAAAGCCGACCCATGCCTTTTCAAATGACCGACGAACAAACCGCTTTTGTGGATGTTGCCGAACGGTTTACGCGCGAGCACCTGGCACCGCACTATCTGGCGCGGGCGAAGAGCGACCAACTTGACCGCGATGTCATGCGGGAAATGGGAGCGTTGGGGCTGATTGGGGTTGATCTGCCGGAAGCGTTCGGCGGTATGGGGCAATCCTCCGTGACGTCGGGGCTGATCACCGAGCAGATCGCCTACGGTGATTTCAACATGAGCTATATCCAGCTGTTGGCCTCATTATTGGGCGGCATGGTGGCGAAGCACGCAGCGCCGGAACTGGCCGAGGATTGGGTGCCGAAAGTCATTGCCGGTGAGGCGGTGATCGGGCTCGGGCTGACCGAGCCGCGCGGCGGATCGGACGCCGCCAACCTGCAACTGCGGGCCGAGAAAACCGATGGCGGCTGGGTGCTGAACGGCGAGAAGACATCCATGAGCATGTGCGACCAGATCGACGTCGTGATCATCTTTGCCCGCACCGGTGATCCAGACGGCAAGGCCAAGGGCGTCAGTTCGTTTTTGGTCGATGCGTCATCCGAGGGCATCACAAAAACCTCGTTCGACGATATCGGCACCAAGCCGGTGGGGCGCGGCTCGATGTTTTTCGACGACGTATTCGTGCCCGACAACGCGCTGATGGCCGAACAGGACCGCGCATTCAGCACCGTCATGGCCGGGTTCGATTTCAGCCGCGCCATCATCGGCCTGCAATGCCTGGCGCCGGCGCAGGCGTCGGTCGACGAGACCTGGGCATACACACAAGAGCGCGAAGCCTTTAACACCCCCATCGTGCAGTTCCAGGGCGTCAGCTTTCCGCTGGCCGAGGCCGAAACCCAGCTGACCATGATGCGCCAGCTTTGCTATCGCACGCTGGATTTGCGCGACCGCGGCGAGCCGCATACGTCCGAAGCCGCCATGTGCAAATGGTACGTGCCGAAAACATCGTGTGAGATTTTGCACCAATGTTTGATCCTGCACGGCCACTACGGCTACACCACCGACCTGCCGCACCAGCAGCGCTACAACGATGTGCTCGGCCTGCAAATCGGCGACGGCACGGCGCAGATTCAAAAGCTGATCATCGCGCGCGAAAAAGCCGGCCGCGTGGCCGTGCAGTACGACTGACCGGATCGATCATCCGCACTCACTGACAACGACAGATTCACCTCTCTGCTTGACTCTTTACATTTATATCTGTTAGATATATCTAATTGATATACTCTGACACAGGAGGTTCTCATGACCTTGAAACCATCATCCGTCCCGCTGCTCGGCATGCTCACTTGGCGGCCCATGACGGGATATGATCTGAAAAACGAAATCGACGGCAGCTTGGGTAATTTCTGGAGCGAAAGCTTCGGCCAGATTTATCCGCAACTCAAAGCGTTAAACGAGACCGGCCTGATCGAGAAAGTGCCTTCCGAGATATCTGGCAGTTCAACCAAAACCCCATTTGCCATTACCGATGCCGGCAGGGCCGCTTTGGCCGAGTGGATTTCCGTTGAGCCCGCCAACCGGCCGCCGCGCGATGAATTGCTGTTGAAGATTTTCTTCGCCTCGGAAGGCGACGCGCATGTGGTCCGGGACCATTGCCGCAAGGCCCGCGAAGAGGCCGTCGCGCGGCTGCGCACGTTTGAGGGCATTGGAATGAAACTCGACGTCCTGGGCGCCGGTCACGCCAAAGCCAAGTATTGGCGCATGACCCTGAACCTCGGCATTTCCCAGACCCGGAACTTCATTTCCTGGTGCGACGAAACGGTGGCGGCGTTCGCAACACACTCGAACACAGAGGAGAACCAGTCATGAGCTTATTCGGCGGATTGATCGCACAGTATTTCGACTACGAAACGCTGAAGATCGTTCATATGTTTGGTATCGTCTTGTTTGTCGGCAACATCGTGGTCACGGCGTGGTGGAAATCCATGGCCGACCGCACCCGGGATTTCCGCATCATTGCCTTCGCCCAACGCCAGGTGACGATGACCGATTGGGTGTTCACCCTGGGCGGCGTGCTCATCATCGGCGGCACCGCGTTCGGCATGGTCGCGCACCTGAACCCCGATATCGTTGCCGAAATCCATGCGCAACGCTGGCTGGCTTGGGGGTACTATCAGTTCCTCGCTTCCGGCGTCATCTGGGGATTGATCCTGATTCCGACTCAGATCGCACAAGCCCGTCTGGCACTCGGGTTTACCAAAACCGGCGACATCCCGGCGCGCTACTGGCACTATGGTCGCGTGTGGATGGGGTTCGGCATCCTCGCGACCCTCATTCCGCTGGCCAATATCTATTGGATGGTGGCCAAATCGTAACCGCCCCTCCCCGGCAACCGACAAAGGCGGACGCAACCCATGACAGCCATTCTGCCAGACGCTTTACACGATTTGTTGGTAAACGCCCTGCGGGCGCAGGGATTCTCGGGTGCCAACGCCGCCGCCCTGGCGCGCCAGACTGTGCTGGCGGAAGAGCTCGGGCAGCCAAGCGTCGGGGTGTCGCATCTGTTCGATTTCATTGACGGTGCGGCAGCCGGCAGGCTCGATGCGGTGGCGGTGCCCACGGTCTCCAACGCCGCGCCGGCGATCATCCAAGCCGACGGCAATTGCGGGTTGCCGCAAACCGGTTTCGATCTGGCGTTTGACGATATCGTTGCCACGGCGCGCAAGCTCGGGCTTTGTTTGTTCCTGAGCCATAACGCGACGCTTTGCGGCTCGCTCGGCACCTTTGCGCTCAGGATCGCCGAGGCCGGGCTGATCGGTTTCGCCGCCACCAACGGCTCCCCCCTGCTGGCCGGGTCGGGCGCGACCAAGCCGGTGTTTTGCACCAACCCCATGGCGTTTTCCGCGCCGCAATCCGACGGCCCGGCGCTGTTGATCGATCAGTCCTCAAGCGCCACGGCCTACGTCAATATCCGCGCGGCGGCCGAGAACGGTGAAGCCATCCCATTGGGTTGGGCGCTCGACAGTGACGGCCAGCCGACCACCGACCCGAAAGCCGCACTGGACGGCACGTTGCTGGCGTTCGGCGGGGCGCGCGGCGCCAACATCGCGCTGATGGTCGATGTGCTGGCGGGTGGCTTGGCGGGCGCCAACTGGTCGCTGGATGCGCCGTCGTTCTTCAATGGGGACGAATGCGCCCGAACCGGCCTGTTCGTGCTGGCCATCGACCCGACACCGGCGGCGCGGAGTTTCCCCAAACGCATGGCGGCGCAGATCAAGCGATTGGCCGATGATTACGGCGTGCACATCCCCGGCCTCTCGAAGGCGAAACGGCGCGAGCGCGCCCAATCGGACGGCATTGAAATCGACGACGACTTGATGCGAATGCTCAAAGATCTATGCGCCTGAGGTCTTAGGCTGCCGCTGAAAGATCCAGCTCAACCGCCACGGCGGAATCACCCGTGCTCGACGTGCGCTTGAAACCGAGCCTTTCGGCCAGGCCCAGCATCGGGCGGTTGTCGCGCAGTACCTCACCGATCATGGTTTTGGTGCCGCGTGCCCGGCAGTAGCTGATCATCTTCTCCAGCAGCATGCGCCCCAGCCCCTGCCCTTTCAAATCCGAGCGCACGACGATGGCGAACTCGCAGCGTTCGTTGTTGGGGTCGGTGACCGTGCGCACCACGCCCAGCGTCTCACGCGTGCCATCGGAATTTTGCGCCGATGCGATGAACGCCATTTCGCGATCGAAGTCGATTTGCGTCAAGCGCGCCATCTGTGTGTGCGGCAACACGCCGACCTGACCGAAAAACCGGAACCGGATGTCCTCGGGCGTCAGTTGCGAGAGAAAACTGTAGTGCTCGGGCTCGTCTTCGGGGCGGATCGGGCGGATCAAAAGCGCGCGACCGTCGGGCGTGGTGATGGTTTCTTCCAACTCCTCCGGGTAGGGCCGGATGGCCAGACGCCTGACTTTGCCGGGCCGCACGCTGGCGACACGAATGCGGGCATCCAAGGCCAGCACACCGGTCTCGTCGGCGAGCAGCGGGTTGACGTCGACCTCGACGATTTCCGGGATATCGACCACCAGCTGCGAGAGCTGCGTCAGCGCCAGCGAGAGCTTGTCGAGATCGACGGCGGGCCGATTGCGGTAGCCCTTGAGCAGGCGGTACACCCGCGTGCGCTCGATCAAATCGCGGGCCAGTTTCATGTTCAAGGGCGGCAGGGCAATGGCGCTGTCGTCGATGATCTCAATCGCCGTGCCGCCGTGGCCGAAGACGATGACCGGGCCGAACACGGCATCGTTCTTGACGCCGATAAACACCTCGTGCGCACCGGGGCGGTCGGCCATGCGCTGCACCGAAAAGCCCTGCACCCGCGCATCGGGCAAGCGCTTGGCGATGGTGCCCAGCATATGCTCGCCCGCCGCAATCACCGCGTCCGGGGTGTCCAAAAATAGGTTCACCCCACCCACATCGGATTTATGCACGATGTCTTCCGACATGATTTTAAGCGCCACCGGATAGCCCATGCTGTCGGCTTTCTCGGCAGCTTCTTCAGGGGTGCGCACGATGTGCGTCTGTACGGTGGGAATGCCATAAGCCGCCAACACGGCCTTGGCTTCCGGCTCGCTCAGCATGTCGGTTGCGTTGGCCAGGCGCGCCTCGATCACCAGGCGCGCGGTATCGGTGGCACGGGTAAATCCTTGCGGCGCGGAGGGCGGCGTTTCCATCAGCATGTCTTGGCTGCGCCGGTAATTGACCACATGCATGAACGCCTGCACCGCCTGGCCGGGTGAATCGTAGGTTGGGATCGAGGCTTCATGGAACAGTTGCCGTGCCGGCGCCACCGCCTTGCCCCCGACCCAGCTGGTCAACAGGTTGGCCTTGGTTCGATCCGCCACATCGATCACCGCGCGCGCCGCCTCGACGCTATCGGCGGTGGCCGTCGGCGCGTGCATCACCAGTACGGCGTCGCAGGCCTTACTGCCCGCAAGAATTCGTGTCGCATCGGCGTAACGGCTGCCGGGCGCATCGCCGATGATGTCGACCGGGTTGCCTTTCGACCACGTCGGCGGCAAAACGCCGTCCAGTTCGGCCACCACATCGTCCGGCAACTCGGCCGGGACGCCGCCGTGCTGGATCAGCGAATCCATCGCCATGACGCCGATGCCGCCACCGTTTGTCAGAATGGCGAGCCGTTCACCTTGAACGCGCTTGGCGCGCGCCAGGGTTTCGACGGCGGCGAACAGTTCATCGATCTCGTAAACCCTCAACAGCCCGGCCCGCTGGAATGCCGCATCGTAAACCGCATCGCTGCCGGCCAAGGCGCCGGTATGGGTCGCAGCGGCTTTGGCGCCTTCGTCGACAACGCCGGTCTTGATCACCAGGACGGGCTTGTTGCGCGCCGCTGAACGACACGCCGACATGAACTTGCGGCCATCGGTCACGGCCTCGACGTAAAGCAGGATGGCGCGGGTTTTCGGGTCGTTGGCCAGATGATCCACCACGTCGCCGAAGTCCACATCGCGCGCATTGCCCAGTGAGATGAAGTAGGAAAAGCCCACATCGTGCAGGCTGGCCCAATCCAGCACCGCCGTGCACAGCGCACCCGATTGCGACACGAAGGCGATACCGCCGGGCGATGCCGGCAGGTGCGAGAAACTGGCGTTCAAGCCGATGTTCGGCGCCAGCATCCCTAAACAATTCGGCCCGAGAATGCGCAATAAGTACGGCTCGGCGGCTTTCAGCATGGCATCGGCGACGCTCACGCCGTCTTCCGTCTTCTCTGCCTCCAGCCCGGCCGTCAGCACAATGGCGGCGCGCGTGCCGGCCGCACCCAATTCGGCTATCAGGCCCGGAATCGGTTCGGCGGGCGTGCAGATCACCGCCAGGTCCGGCGCTTTGGGTAGGGACGCCACGTCCGGATACGCCAGCACACCGGCAACGGCCTCGTGCTTGGGGTTCACCGGCAGCACCGGCCCCTCGAACCCGCCTTGCAGGATGTTGTGCATGACAATATTGCCGATCGCGCCGGCGCGGTTGGTGGCGCCGATGACAGCCACCGATTGCGGGGTGAAGAGCTTATCGAGATTGCGGATCGTCATGGCCGGGGCTCCTGTCTCCGATGGGATGCGGAGGCCAAATTAATGGTGCGGCGCAATATAAATTTAAGCCGATTATTGTGCGTTGCAACACAAAACTGCATGTCATTGTAGGCCGTGATGGCCGTCACTGCTTGATCATTTTAGTTGCGTCAAGATACACAAGAATCGCGTAGGGCGATTCTTTATGTGCCTCCCAGAACAGGAGAATACCATGACCAATTTAAAAGCTTTCGGCCTAGCGGCGTTGTTGTCGGCAACGACATTGGCGATGATCTACACAACATCTGGCCTGCCCTAGCGCCTTATTATTGCATCGCAGACGGGGACGGCTCATCCTGACGCATGACCGTCCCCGCCCCCTCATCCAGACCGCTCAATTTGATATGGCGCCGCTCAATCCTTGATGGCGTCCTGGAGGCGCAATTCCTGCGCGACGTGGTGCTAAGTAAGTTGGCACGTCCCGTGAGATGGGTCGCCATCGAGGACAACGCCCCGCTACCCACCATGGACGATGTACTGATGTGTTCGTTCGGCGATTGCGGCGAGGTCCTGCGCGGCTTTCGCGCTGCGGGGCGACGCAATATCGGTGTGTTGCACTTGGGCGATGAGCGCAGTACCGATGATGTAGGGTTCTACGCCGACGCTGACTACGTGTTGCGCCACTATCATCGCGCCAATTTGCCCGATAGCGGCGGCCACTGCCGCTCCGTGACATGGCTCCCCAACGGTTGGGCATCGGGTATGGGACCGGTAGCCGCCAACCGGCATCTGAATTTCCACGAACGCCGCCATGAAATTTTCTTTGCCGGCCACGCCGGCACAGGTGCCTCCCCCCTGCCCGACCGCGAAGCTATGCTCGATGCGCTTAAGAATTTAGGCAGACCGGCAACGGTGATCTTGACGGAAGGGTTCGGCCAAGGCCTCGGCACGGCCGCATATGCCGGCTATCTCGGTGACACCAGGTTTGCGTTGGCGCCGGCCGGCAACGCGCCGGAAACCATCCGCTTTTACGACGCGCTGGAATGCGGCGCGCTGCCGATCGTCACCCAGTCTCCGTGGTTGCAGGACACGGGCGGCGCCGCCGCGCTGGGCCTGCCGCCGGTGGTGGTATTGGACCATTGGCGGGACCTGACGACGCTCGATGCACAAAATCTCGATGAAGATCAACGCCGCCAAGCCCTCGATTGGTGGCAGCGCTTCAAGGACCTGACGGCGACGCGCGTCGCGCAGGTCATCGAAGCCGCGTTCGCCGCCTAAGGCAACTTTTCACCGCGCCCGTTTGCCGCTACCGTGTCGGCACTGAACAGATCACGAGGGTTCGAACCATGGTCAAGGCCGCGGTCATTCACGAGAAAGGCGCGCCTGAGGTGTTTTGCTGGGAGGAGGTAATGGTCCTCGACCCGAGCCCGGGCGAGGTTCGCATTCGCCACACCGCAATCGGCGTCAACTACGCCGACACCTACCATCGGCGCGGCATGCAGCATGTGATCCCGCTGCCCGATCTGCCATTGATTCTGGGACTGGAGGGCGTTGGCAATGTCGTTGCCGTGGGCGACGGTGTCGATGAGTTTTCCGTCGGCGACAAAGTCGCCTACTGCAAACCACCCGTCGGATCTTATGCGGAGGAACGCAACTACCCTGCCGAAACCTTGGTCGCCGTACCCGACGGCATCGACGATACCGCGCTTGCCGGCTTGATGATGACCGGCCTGACGGCGCAGATGCTGCTGAAACGGACCTACCCAGTCGGCCCCGGCGACACGGTGCTGATCCACGCGGCGGCGGGGGGCATGGGTCATGTGCTGTGCCCTTGGGCAAAACACTTGGGCGCCACGGTGATCGGCACGGTCGGCACGGAAGCCAAGGCCGAGATCGCCCGCGGGCTCGGCTGCGACCATGTGATCAACTATGACGACGAGGATTTTCCCGACCGCGTGCGCGACATCACCGATGGTGAAGGTTGCAACGTGGTCTACGAATCAATCGGCAAGACGACGCTCAGGAAATCACTCGCGAGCCTCAAGCCAATGGGCCTGTGTGCCGCGTACGGCCATGCATCGGGTGAACCCGACCCGGTCGACATCATCCGCGAACTCGGCACACCGGGCGCGCTATACATTACCCGGCCCGGCCTGCACTGGTACGTGCGCGACCGTGAAACGCTGTTGTATGCCGCCGATGATCTATTCGCCGCTATCAAGGCAGGCATCGTCAAGGACACAGTCGGTGCTACGTTCGCCTTGAAGAATGTGGCCGACGCCCACCGCGCCATTGAAAACCGCCAAACCACCGGCACCACCGTTTTGCTGCCTTAAAACCGAGCGAGTACCGCATGCCAGGAATCGAGCAACTGATCGCTTTCGTCGTCGCCTCCGCCGTGCTGGGTATTACGCCAGGTCCGGATATCATCTACGTGTTGGTGCGCGGTGCCGCACAGGGTCCACGCGCCGGCATCGCCGCGGCGGCGGGATTGTGCACAGGCATCATTGCCCATACGGCTTTCGCGGTGGTCGGGCTGACGGCCATATTGGCAGCGTCCGCTACGGCGTATACGGTGGTCAAGCTGGCTGGCGCGGCCTACCTGGTCTATCTCGGCACGCGGATGCTGCTGGGGCGCGACGAGTTTGATCTTTCCGGTGACGGTGACGAGCAGCCGCTCGGCGCCATCTACCGCCAGACCATCCTCATGAACGTTCTCAACCCCAAGGTCGGGCTGTTCTTTCTCGCTTTTCTGCCGCAATTCATTGACACCAGCGCCGGGCCGGTGGCACCTCAATTTGCGCTTTTGGGCACGATCTTCATGGCCGTCAGCTTTGTTGTCATGGCCGGTGCCGGAATGGCGGGCGGCCAATTGCGCCGTTGGCTGGCAACCAGCGCACGCGCCGCACGGGTCATACAATACGTTGCCGGTACCATTCTGGTCGCACTTGGGCTGCGTCTGGCGCTGGAAAAAGTGTGAGCCATACGCCTCCACGTAACCTAGATACCCTGCTGGCCGAAGCGCTCGCCCATCACCAATCGGGCCGCCTGGATGACGCCATCGCGGTATATGAATCACTGCTGAGCGAACAACCGGACAACGCCGCTGCGTGGATTAATCTGGGCGCTGCCCGGCGATCCCTCGGCAGGTCGGACGAAGCTGTTGCCGCCTTGCAGCGCGCGGTCGCCATTGTGCCGAACCATGCAGGCGCCCAATTCAACCTGGGCAACGCGCTGGTTGACGCCGGTGGCATTGATGCGGCCTGCAGCGCACTCGAAGCGGCGGCTTCACTTGCGCCCGGCATGGCCGATGCCTTTGTGAGCTGGGGAAATGTTCTGATGGGTTCGGGCCGCAATGATGAGGCGGTGGCTGTTCTCGAACGTGGCCTAGAGCATTCCGATAACCATCCCGCCCTACTCAACAATCTGGGTAACGCCCTGCTCGGCGCACATCGTGTCGCCGATGCCTTGCCCTACTTGCAAGCCGCCGTTGCCGATGACCCGTCGAACTCGGTTGCGAAACGCAACCTAGCCAACGCGCTGCGGCTGTCGGGCAGGTTGGAAGAGGCGACCGAGATATTCGATGCCTTAATCGCCGGTGACCCAAACGATGCCGATTCCCGCTGTCTCCGGGCCTTTGCCAGTTTTTCACAAGCACGGTTCGCGGACGGCTGGCCGGACTATGCGGCGCGCTGGACATCGGCATTTCACGAGCCCGCCCGCCCCTTCGTGCAACCACGCTGGCAAGGCCAGGACTTCACCGGCAAAACGCTGTTGGTCTGGGGGGAACAAGCGGTCGGAGATGAATTGATGTTCGCCACCATGCTGCCGGAGCTTCTTGAACGTGGCGGGCGTGTCATAGTCGAGACTGAGCATCGCCTGCAGCCATTGTTCGCCCGCTCGCTGCCCGGCGCCAAGGTTTTTACGCGCACAGTGCCACCGGAGGGGCAGCTGATGCAAGGCAGCATCGATTACCAAATACCCATGGGAGACCTGGGACTGCATCTGAGGTGCGATATGGCATCGTATCAAAGTGGCCAACCCTATCTGCGGGCGAACAACGAGACGGCAACAACGCTTCGCCAACGCTATGATGTCAAAGCCGGCAACCGTCCGCGCATTGGGCTTTCGTGGCGCAGCGGAGCGGACCGTGCCGGCGTTGCCCGCAGCCTCGATACCCAAGCGCTCGAACGCCTACTTGCAAACCGGGATTGTTGGTGGGTCAGCCTGCAGTACGGGGATGTATCCGCCGATATCTCGCAGCTCGCAGACGGGTGCCTGCACGTAGACGCCGACGTAGACTCTTTGCAATCATTGGACGACCTGGCGGCCCAAATTGCCGGCCTGGACCTCGTTGTATCCGTTGCCAACACCACCGTACACATGGCCGGCGCTCTGGGTGTTCCGACGATTGCGTTGCTGCCGCATGTGGCTGATTGGCGCTGGTTAGCCAAGGGCGCGCAATGCCATTGGTATCCGAGCGTGCGGTTGCTCAGACAACGACAGCCCGGTGATTGGTCATCGGTGTTGGATCAGGTGGAGAATGAGCTGAGCGCGCTCAAATCATGTTGAGATCGCGCAACGCCGCCAAATAACCTGAATCCCGCTTCCAGCGGTCAACAACCTCCGCCGCCGCCGCCAAATCGGTATTGCGGAACAGCGTCAACGCGCCTTCCGCATCTTCCTTGAAACGGTCCATGCGGATCGGCCGTGCCTTACGGCACAGCATAAAGACGTTCTTGAACTGCTCTTCGCTCATATCCAAGGATTTGCACGCAACGGCCAGCGATTCTCCACTGGGCTCCAGGACGAAACGCATAATGAGATCGTGCCGGATACCGGTGGCCGCCGCCAGCAGATCAACAAACAAACGCACCTCACCGTCACGCAAGGCACGGATCATCAACGCCGGGTCGACGGCTCCTTCAGATTGAAGTGTTTGCGCCAGTTCTTCGGACTTCGAATCTGCGCTTTCTTCCTCGACGGTCAGGCTTTCGAGCGCCGCCTTTTCCATCAGTTCGTCGACCTCGGATTTTTCAAGGCCGCAATGATCGATGATGTGTTTGCGCAATGCCGCCGACACCCAAAGGAACATGCGCTTGGCCATGTCGGGTTTCAATTCCCGGCGGTTCAAAACCGGCTCCTGGAAGGAATCAACGCGTTCCGATTGCTCGACCAGGAACTCCATGGTTTTTTCGGAAATGTTTGCGTTGTCGTTTTGCAGCAAGGTCCGGATGACGCGTTCGTTGCCCTGCTCGACGATCGCCTCGGAAACGTCTTCGCTGACGGTTTGACGGATCGCCACCGCCATCTGATGCTCCAACGTACGTTGCCGGATCACATCAATCAGTTGCTCATCTTGGAGAACCGCACTTTCGCTCAGAATAGGAAATGCCACCTCAATCTTGTCATTGGCCAACAAGTTGATGAGGTCAGGTGGCGTATCATTTCTGTCCGCCAGGCGCGTACTTACCAATTTTCTGACCGCCATTTCCGCATCACGGACAACGCCGTGCAGAATTTCATACATGAGGGCGCGCTCTCGGTCGGTGAGCACAGCGCCTTCCCCGTCGAAGAGGTCGGATACCGCGGCAGCCAGTTCGCTGCGCCCTTCCGTTGAACGCTTACGCGCTAACTCCAGCAGATATGAACTATCGAATGAAGACATTGCGGCCTGCAAACATGGAATTTGATCCAATATGTGGCACCACTGCGGCAGGAGCGCCACCCCCATCAGTATCATGCCGTCTTGAGCTATCTCGAACAAGTCTCAATCAAGACTTCAATGTTGAAGGTCGTTACAAGATCTCATGTAATTACCAAGGTATGTGCTAGAATGAACGCTGGTGCGAGAGGGTAACATTGATCCACTGTATTCGAGTAACCGCCGGCATCGCCGCAATCGGTATAATGCTACCTATATGGGCGCCTCCCGCAGCGCTGGCGAGAACCGTCTGCCCGCCGCCTAAGCAAGCGCCGGACGTGAGCGTGCGAATCAAACCCGGTGGCGTTGTCGTCAACAACCACCGAAGTCACAAGAGTTTGCGCCGTCTGCATAAGGGCCAATCTACCACCAAAAGCGCTTTGGGCTGGAACCCGGTTGGCTTGACCTCCACGGAACTCGGTTTTCAAATGAAAGTCCGGGTGACAGCGGTCCCCAGCCAGCGCAATCGGTACTGCGGCTACCTGGATTCCGTTGACGCCACCGTGGGATACGAAAAGCTGATCGTTTACGTCGCACGAAAATACCGCCCAGGCTCGTGCCATTACGGATCCATAATGGAACACGAACAGCTTCACGTCATGGTTTTCCGACGCATCTTAGAGCGATATGCACCCAGACTGGAGCGGCGAATCACATCCGCTGCGTCGCGTTTGCGCCCCGTCGTCACCAGTAATGCCAAACAAGCGGCTACGCGCCTGAAGAATAAGCTCAAGCAAGAAGTGCAGCCGTTGTTTCGGGAAATGAACCAGCAGTTGAACCGCGAAAACGCCAAGCTCGATACGCCGCAAAACTATAAACGCGAACAGGCCAGATGCGAGAACTGGTGAGACTTGTGGGATAGCATATCTTGACGCAGTGATTGCCGAAAGCGACACTATTGAAGCTTAACGATTATCGAACTGGTTTCCTGCCGTCATGCCCGCTGAGTTAATTGCCGATAACATCGAGGATGATCCGCTGCGCCAGGCGCAGACGGAAGTGCGGCATTTGAAGGCCACCATCGCCGCGTTGCGCGAGGAAATGGAGAATCTCTCCATTGCAACGGAACAATCGGTGCAGGAAGCCCGTGCGCAAAGCTTTGATGAAATAAAACAGCTTCGAGAGACGGCGGGTGCGTTGCGCGATAGCCTCGAAGACCTTAGATTCGAGAAGAATCAAGCTGTGCAGGAAGCCGTCGCGAACGCAAACGACGAGGTCGTGCAACTGAAAGCAACTGTCGGCGCCTTGCGCGACGAATTGGAGGAATTACGTTTCTCAAAGGACAAAGCGGTGCAGGAGGCCGTGGCACACGGCAACGATGAGATCACGCAGTTAAGGGGCACGGCGCATGAGTTGCGCGAAAAGCTGGAATCGATCAGATTCGACTACGAGGAGAAACTTCAGGCTCAAGCCCGTGACACGCGCGACGAAGTGGGCCATCTTCATCAAACCATTCAGACCTTGCGTCAAGAACTCGAAGATAAAAACTAGGGACTGGAAATGGCGAGTAAACCAAGACTGAAAGCCAAAGTTACCTCGATTGAGAAGGCCCAGAGCAAATCTCAGGGCAAAGCTGCGAGAAAGACTTCGGGCAAGGCCGCTGCAATATCCTCTGGCGCGGGCGAAGAATCTGCGCGGCTGCACGAAGCCAACAAGCGCCTCAAACAAGCGGAAATGTTGCTGGCGGTATCCAGGCGCGTTGCCGCCATCGAGACCCTGGATGAAATCCTCGAGACACTGGTGGAAATGACCACCTGGGAATTGCAGGCCGAACGCGGCAGCTTGTTCCTCAATGATGTGCAGACCGGCGAATTGTATTCGCGGGTCGCGCAAGGCAATTTCTCGCGTGAGATTCGCATCCTCAACACGACAGGTGTCGCCGGCGCGATTTTCCAAAATGCCGTGGGCGAGATCATCCTTGATGCCTACGCAGACGACCGCTTCAACCGCACGATCGATGAACAGACCGGGTTCAAAACGCGCTCCATTTTGTGCGCGCCCGTCAAAACAGTTAAGGGTGAGATTATCGGCGTCATCCAGGTCCTGAACAAAAAGGACGGCGAGTTTGACGAAGAAGACCTGGAACTGCTTGAGGCCATGACCACCCAGGCGGCGGTCGCCCTGCAAAGCACGCAATTCGTCGAGACCATGAAGAAGACCCGTGAGAAGGAAATGGAATTCCTCGACGTGGTCGCCGATGTCACCTCCGAGCTCGAACTCGGCAGCTTGTTGGCCAAGGTCATGGCGGAAGCAACGCGGATGCTCAGCGCCGACCGCTCGACCCTGTTCATGAACGACGAAAAGACCGGTGAGTTGTTTTCGCGTGTCGCCATGGGCGACGGCATTGGGGAAATCAGGTTGCCGAATGTCGCCGGCATCGCCGGCGCGGTGTTCACGTCCGGTGAAACCATCAACATTCCCTATGCATATGCCGATTTGCGCTTCAATCCGGCATTCGACAAACAGACCGGCTATTTCACGCGTTCGATCCTCTGTGTGCCCGTCATCAACAAAGACGGCAAGGTCATCGGCGTTACGCAGGTGCTGAACAAGCGCGGCGGCCCCTTCACCGACGAAGACGAAACGCGCCTCAAGGCTTTTACCGCCCAGGTTTCCATTGCGCTGGAAAACGCCAAGTTGTTCGAAGATGTGCAGAATATGAAGTCCTACAACGAGAGCATGCTGCTTTCGATGACCAACGGCGTCATTACGTTGGACGAGGACGGCATTATCGTTACCTGCAACTCCGCCGGCCTTAGCATTCTGCGCATGCCGGAAGACGAGGTCGTCGGGCAGAAGGCCGAGGAGTTCTTCGCCGGCGACAACCAGTGGGTCATGGAAAAGGTCGAGGAAGTCGAAGAGTCCCTGGAAACCAAGGAATTCATGGATGCCGAGCTGCACGTGCAGGAGGAAGACGGCACCTTTGAGACGTTATCGACCAATATCACTATCCTGCCGTTGCAGGACTCTGAGCAGAAGAAACTCGGCTCCATGGTCATGATCGAGGATATCTCATCCGAGAAGCGCATGAAGTCCACAATGTCGCGCTACATGGATCCTGGGTTGGCGGATCAGCTGATGGGCGGCGGCGAGGACCTTTTGGGCGGTGCAAGCACGGAAGCGACAATCTTGTTCTCCGACGTGCGCAGCTTCACAACGCTGACCGAATCGCTCGGCGCTCAAGGTACGGTCGCCATGTTGAACGAGTACTTTACGATCATGGTCGATATCATCACCGGCGAAGGCGGCATGCTCGACAAGTTCATCGGCGACGCCATCATGGCGGCTTTCGGCATACCCATCGCCCACGACGACGACGAAGACCGCGCCGTGCGTGCCTCCATCGCCATGATCCGCGATCTGTGGGAGTGGAACAAAGTACGCGAGGCGCGAGGCGACTTGCCCATCGAACACGGTGTCGGGCTCAATACCGGGATGATCGTTTCGGGTAATATCGGCTCACCAAAGCGCATGGACTACACCATGATCGGTGATGGCGTGAACTTGGCGGCTCGGTTGGAATCGGCCTGTAAGCAATATTCGGCGCGCATCCTAATATCCGAGTTCACCCGCGCCAAACTCAAGGGCACCTACCGCATGCGCGATGTCGACCTGGTCGTGGTCAAGGGCAAGACCGAGCCCGTCGGCGTGTTCGAGGTGCTGGACTACCACACCGATGAGTCGTTCCCCAACCTGATGGACGCAGTGAATTACTTCAATGAAGGCGTCAAAGATTACCGTGCCGGCAATTGGGAAAAGTCCGTGGGCGATTTCCGTGAAGCCCTGAAGGTCAACCCCACCGACAAACTGGCCGAGACCTATATCGGGCGCTGCGAGCACTTGATGGAAGAACCGCCGGAGGAATGGAACGGCGTGTGGGTCATGACGTCAAAGTAAACCCGCGCTAGGCGCTCAGCAGCTTTTGCTCGGTCAGGAAAGTGATCAAATCACGTGAGAAATTGACCCCTTTGTGCACGACCTGAACGTTGTCGGGCAGGTCCTTGCCGACGATATCGGACTCGTCGGATGCCGTGATGACCAGGCATTTGTGATGCGCGGTCGCGGCAATGGCGCTGAACACGCCCGCCAGTTCAAGCCCGTTCATGCGGTCCAGCAACATCGACGAAATGATCACGTCGGGTCGGTGCGTCAGCCCAAGATCGATCGCTTCCATGGTCGTCTCGGCGATGATCACCTTGAAGCCGAACGTCGTCAATTCACGGCCGACGATCTTGCGCTGAATGCCCTTCGGCATCAGCAGCAGCACCGACAGACCTTCCTTCAGACCGGAGCGCTCGAGCGTGACGCCCCGAAGCGGCAAATGCTTGATCGCATCAGCCACCGTACGGCTATCAACATCGGCACCGTGTTCCAGGATGTCGCGGACACGGTCGACAAACAACTGCACGTCCCAAAGCTGGTCGACGCCAATGTCCTTGACCGTCTCCATGTAATCTTCGAGCGCATGTGCCCAAAGGGTGACCGAACTGAACCCGAAACTGCCGCCCATGCCCTTGATCGAGTGCACGTGGCGTTTGATTTCGAGCATCTCGTACTCGGGCTTGCCCTTGTTTGAAAGCAGCCGGGAAATCGCCTCCTCAACTTCGTCGAGACGGTCCTCGGAGCTTTCAATGAACTCTTGGCGCATATCCGCCAGGATCATTTCAAGGTCTGGGTCGTTGTCCAACACGTTCCTGCCTCGCTATTTTGCCACCGCTATTGCGGGGCCGAATCCAATTGCGCTTCAATTTTACTCATCAGCAACTCGAAGTTGATGGGCTTTGCCACAAAGGCATCGCATCCGGCTTCAAAGATCGCATGGCGACTTTCCGTATCGCCCTCGGCCGTCAACGCAACAATCGCCACGCCAGTGAGTTCCGCCTTGTTTCTGATCTCCTGTGTGGCCTTAAAGCCGTCCATGACCGGCATATTCAAATCCATCAAGATCAGGTCCGGACGATCCGCCAGTGCCGTCGCCACGCCCACCTCACCGTTCTCGGCCTCCGCGACCTCGTACCCCTTGGCCTGCAGAAAGCGGCCGACCAGCATGCGGACCTCGGGGGTATCATCAACGATCAGAATTTTGCTCATATCTGGCGTGGCCTTGATTCCCTGATGGTACGCCCATTACTTGGTCGTTGCGATGAACACACCATCCCAATCCGCCGGCGGCGGAGCCTTCTTATACTCCTGGATACGTTCTTCATAGAGATCGCAAAGCACATCGAGGTTGGCGTCCAACTTCCACGGCTTGTTCTCATCATTACCGGCCGTGCGCAAATACTTGAACAGGTATTCCGCATCGTCCCACTGCTGGGTGCGGTAGAATTCCATCGCCTGTTCGACCTTTTTCTTAACGTCGAGGAACTCGGGATCGGCGCGCACTTCCTCGTCACCCATCAAACCATAAATATAGGTGCCTTCGGTCTTGCCCTTCACCTGGATGAAGTCGAGATCAATGGTCGCCAGCCGGTCTTCAATGGCTTCGCGCGTCGTCGGGCCCAGCACCACGTTCATGCCGTAGCTCTTGGATTGCCCTTCGAGACGCGCCGCCAAGTTCACGGCATCGCCCAGCACCGAATAATCAAAACGCATGTCGGACCCCATGTTGCCGACAACGCACGGCCCCGTGTTCAGGCCCAAGCCCACTTTAAGCGGGATGTGTTTGCGCCCCTCTTCCTTGGCCTCGACCTCCAACCGGTCGTTCAACGGCCCCATTTCCGCCAGCATCGCCAGCGCGGAGGTACAACCATGATACTCCTGGTCGTCGTCGTCGAGCGGTGCATTCCAGAACGCCATGATGCAGTCACCCATATATTTATCGATGGTGCCATGGCGCTCCAGGATCACGTTGGTCAGCGGCGTCAACAGCTTGTTGATCAAGGCCGTCAGCCCGACCGCATCGAACTGTTCGGATATGGTGGTAAAGCCGCGCACATCACAGAACAGCAGGGTCATGTCGCGCTGATCGCCACCCAGTTGCAATTCGTCCGGGTTTTCGGCGACGCGGCTGACCATATCGGGAGACAGATACTTGGAGAACGCATCGCGCGTCTGGCGGCGCTGCGCTTCCTCCTTGGCGTATCCGGTGTAGGTGAGCGTCGAATAAATCATAAAGACGGTAATGATGGCGTAACTGGCATCGAGCAGATGCAATTGCTCGGTAAACATATACCAAGACGTCCCCCCCGCTCCGCCGGCGACCACCACCAGCAACAGCGCCGTCCATTTGGCGCCGACCCACGGCACCAGGATAATCATCAATATCCCGGCGACGATAATGAATGCCAACTCACCCGCCAGGAAATAGCCGGGCCGTTTCAGGTAAGCCTTGTTGAAGGCGGCTTCGACGATCTGCGCGTGCACTTCCACCCCCGGTATCACCGGGTCAGTGGGCACGGACCGGATATCCTTCAGGCCCACAGCCGAGGTGCCGACGATGGTCAGCTTACCCTTCATCATTTTCGGATCGGCGGTACCGTTCAAAATCTCAACTGCGGAGATGTATTTGTCCGGATCGGACAATGAAAAATACGGGTAGATACGCCCATGCGCGTCGGTCTCAACGGTCAATGCCTTGTGGATACCGACTTTTTCGATACCGGCCTCGTTGGCGCGGACGACGATATTCCGCTTACCGGTAACCACGCGCATCATTTCTGCGGCCAGCGATGGGTAAATCACCTTATCATGCACAAAGAACGCAGGCACATTGCGGATGATACCATCACGGTCAGGTATGGCGTTGAACATACCGTACCCACCCGTTGGCCCCTTGGCGGCCTGCTCCAATATCGGCAGGTTGCGGGTCATAAAGGGGAAAGTCGGCAAGTAGACGCGCGGATCCAATGCGCCTTTTGATTTCAACACACCGACAGTCTTTTTGACGGGTGGGCGGTTCTCTTGTCCTTCGACCTCGACTTGTCGCCCCGCTTGGCCGAGCACCACACGCGAGCGTTTGATCACACTGGCGAGAATGGCATCGTTCGAGCGGCTTTTTTCAAGCTTTTCTCGGGTCGCCTTGTCCAATCCAAAGGCGGTTTTCGCGACGTTGGGCAGACTGAGCCTATCGGGCTCGGCGAACACGATATCGAAAGCGATCACGGCGGCGCCCATCTGCATGGTGTTTTGCACCAGCTTGGCGATCGTGGTTCGCGGCCACGGCCATTGGCCAATTTCGGTCAGGCTCTGCTCGTCGATATCGATGATGGTGACGGGTTTGCGTTCGGGCGGCGGCAACTCGCGCGGCTTGGTCTGCTGATAGAAATCAAAAACCTTGAGACGCAGGAATTCCACCGGATACGGGTCCCAGTATTTCAAGAATACCAAGCCAATCAAAAGAGCTATGCCCAACATACGGTCGAGGCTGAACGCCCGTTTCAGGAACCCCATACGTCCGCCCTCACCAACTGTTGTGCCATGATGTGATTATCCCGAACCCTGTTCACCCTAGTTTTCCTTCGGTTTTTCTTATTGTCCGCAATTGTACACCGCCCGCACGGCGGTGGGTCAAGGTCGATTTACCTCTCACCGCCCGGCACCCCGCCACCGGATCAAGATTCCCCCACCCGTTCGGGGAGCACGGACTTGAAAACCGGGGTTGGAAGCGATTGTTTTTCATCAAAACCCAAAAAAAGTGACGGAACGAACCCAATTTCAAAAACCTACCCGCCCGAAACAACGGCGTCTCTTAAAGCTGCCGCCAAAGGACAATATATCTACATGATAGGAATAAATCAATATTTTTTGTCACGGCAGCAGGCCTCATACCGTATTTGACCTCCGGTCACGCGGCGACTAGCTTTCAATCAACGGGTAACAACCTGCTTTTGTACGGAGACCTCTATACCATGTCCGAAACCAGACCGTTTGCCCCCGGCGGATACCGCTATGTTCCGTTCCAATTTCAGTATTCCTGCGGCGTGGCGGCTGAGCCGGGCTTCACCATTGAGCGCGCCCGGTTTGCGGCCCCAGTACCACTGGAAGAGGGTTTCCGGCGCATAGAAGCGCATCTCGATTCCGTCGGCCGCCCCTATACGGCGTTCGCGGCATGCGAATTGCGCTCGCCCGAGCCCTTCACCGACCAGGGGTTCATCGATTTCAACCGCATCTACGTCGGTACGCTGGAGCGCTGGGGCATTTTCAAGGACGACGACAACCCGGTGGCCCGGACCAACGTCTGCCCGCAAATCAACCCGCCCACCGCACCGGGTTTTCATGCTTTCAGCTATACCGTAGCGGCCGAGAGCGCGCCTTCACGCCCCAGTTTCGTTGTCTCCGGTGCGGGCGATGCCCTACCGGGCGCGGGCGCCTACAAAGACCGAATCGTCCGGTTCGGCGATACGTCTCTGGACGCCATGCGCGAGAAAGCCCTCTGCGTGCTGGGTGCGATGGAAAACCGCATGGGATCGCTCGATCTCGGCTGGGCCGATACCACGACCGCCCACGCCTACACCATCCAAGACCTGCCGCCGTTTTTGGCGGGCGAGATTTTGTCCCGCGGCGCGTCCGCGCATGGGCTCACGTGGGTTCACGCCTTGCCGCCGGTGATCGGATTGGATTTCGAGATGGATGTCATGGGCGTGCACCGGGAAATCGTGCTACCCGCGTGATCATATTTACACCAGCCACGCTACAACATTCCCTGGCATCGGAATCCCCCTACCCTTATATTCGTAGGCGATGAGCAATGCTTCCAAGCGCGCGTGGTTAAAGCCTTTCCTTAAGCCGGTCAGCTCGGTTTTTCGGGAAGTCCTGGCCATGTCGGCGTTCGTCAATCTGATGGCGCTTGCGGTGCCTGTGTTCACACTACAGGTCTATGACCGCGTGATTGGCCACGCCGGCATCTCGACGCTGGTGGGTTTCATCATCGGCATGATCATTGTCTTGATATTCGATTATGTGTTGCGCATGTCGCGATCGCGCATCATGCAAACCGTGGCGCTGCGTATCGACGTGCAGGTCGGCCACAAACTGTTCCACAAATTGATGGAGCTGCCCTTACAGGAGTTGGAAGGCAAACCCGCCAGTTATTGGCAGGCTCTGTTCCGTGATGTGGATACGGTGCGCAACACGCTGTCGGGCGCATCGGCTTTACTGGCCTGTGACTTGCCGTTCTTCTTCCTGTTTTTCACGCTGATCGCCATGATCGCGCCGCCGCTGGTGCCGGTGCTGTTGGTGATCATGCCTTTGTTTATGTTCATCGCCTGGCGCTCGGCCGCCGCCATGTCGGAGGCCAACCAGAACGAACGCCAGACATCTCAATCCCGCGACGCGTTGATCGGCGAAATGATTCAAGGCCGCGCCACCGTAAAAGCGCTGTCGCTGGATCGCGCCATGGGCCCGGTCTGGGCCGACAAACACGCCGAGAACATCGAGACCTCTGTCAGGCGCGGCTCCAAGTCGGATTTCTTCTCCAGCTTCAGCGGCAGCCTGACCATGATGACCACCGTGCTGATGACCAGCGCCGGCGCGTTCTTGATCATCGAGGGCGCCATCACCATGGGTGGGCTGGTGGCCACCAATATGTTGTCGGGCCGCTTGATTGGTCCACTGAACCAATTGGTCGGCCAGTGGCGCACCTTTAACAACTTCAAGCAATCGGTCGAGCGGTTGGGTGAAGTGTTCGCCATGGAAAGCGAGCGCACCGAAAGCGAGATCGTGCTGAACCGCCCGACGGGCGAGATATTCGTCGAGAACGTGACTTTCTCCTATGCGGAAGACCTACCACCGGTATTGGAAAGCGTATCGGTGAAGTTATCGGCGGGCGGCGTGCACGCGCTGGTGGGCCGCAATGGCTCGGGCAAGACGACCCTGATGAAGATTATCCAGGGTCTTTATCACCCCCAGATTGGCCGTGTGGTCATGGATGGCGCCGACATTGCGCAATTCAGCCGGCCTGAGCTTTCCAACTGGATCGGCTACGTGCCGCAGGAAACCGTATTGTTCGCCGGCACCATCCGCGACAACATCATCCACCGCCGCCCCGATGCCTCCGACGAAGAAATTATCAAGGCGGCCACGGCTGCCGGTGTGCATCATTTCATCATCGACCTGGCGGAAGGCTACGGCACCGAGATTGGTGAAGCCGGGCGCCGTCTGTCGGGTGGCCAGCGCCAACGCATATCCATCGCACGTGCACTGGTCGGCGACCCGCCGGTATTGCTGTTGGACGAGCCGTCGGCCAGCCTGGACCGGCAAGCCGAGCAGGCCTTGCGCAAGACGCTGGTGGAGATCGGCGAAGAACGCTCGGTGATCATCGTCACGCACAGTCCGATCCTACTCGCTGCCTGCGACGACCTAATTGCGTTGGACAAGGGCAAAGTCGCGCTGGCCGGCCCAGCCCGGGAAATTCTGCCCAAGCTGTTTGGCCAACAGCCGCGCACCACTGAGCCCGAAGCACCGGCGGCGCCGGGCAACACAAAGCCCGAAGACTTGCCGAAACCGCGAGATGCGGCGCCAACACCAGCAGCAGCGCCGGCCGCGGGCCCTGCACCGAGGCCGAAACCGGCCCCACCGGCCCCGCCTCAACCAACGCGGCAATCCGCGCC
>JAERTE010000026.1 GCA_016845145.1 Rhodospirillaceae bacterium | reverse complement strand
GTGCACTCAAAGGCGTTGGCTCAGATGGCATTTCCAGTGCGGGCCTTTCCGCGGGAAGATCTTTCATGGATTGTCTTTCACCGGGGAATTGTTCCAAGGGCGGCTTGACGGTCATTTCCTCAGACGTGAGGCCGGTCGGCTCTGCTGCTTCTTGGTTCGGCGCCAAGACCATCGGCGGGCGGCTCGCTGGAACCGCCGGTATCTGAGGCGAGCCCGGCGCCGGTACGGGCTCGGCGACGGATGCGGGTGGCGGCAGCGCCGGTTGAGGCACGGTTTCCGCATCGGTCTCCATCGTTGCCGGCAAATCAAACACCATGTTTTCCAATGGCGTCGGCGGTGCCGGGGCACCGACTTCGGGCGGCAACGTTGTCGGCGCCGAAGACGGAGACGATGAAGGGATGCGACCGAGTATCGGCGTCGCAGCTGTTTCCGAACCGATTCTATCGGGTGGCTCGTCGGCTTCGGCAATATGCGCCGGGCCGACGAAATCGCGCACCATGTCGGCAATCGCCGGCATGGCATCGTCGATAATCAGGTTTACGGTTTCCACAGAGGTGCGCTGCCACAGTGTTTTGTCGATGACCATTTCGCGTTTGCGCTCGGCGACAATGGTTCCGTAGGGCGCACGAAGTTTCCACACGCTGCTCACCCAAACCACCGAGCCGCGCTCACGCACATTCTCCACCGCCGCCAGAATAGACGGCCCTTGGTTGTTGGCGATTTCCGACAGTACGGCGGGTCGCTCTGTATCACGGAGTGATGCGGCCACGGCATCCGCCAACACCAGCCGCAGCGGATTGTCCAAGCCCTCCACAGGCAAAACATGAATAATATTGCTCGACCGGCTCAAAGGTGCGGCGTTGGCCTCGGTCGCGGTGGCATCCGGCACCGACGGCTTGGGCGGCATGGTAGCCGTCTCGCAAGCAGCCAATGCCCATGCAACCACAACTGTGCATGTGGCCAGAACCAGCCCGCGCCAATGCGCCGCTGTATTCGTCGTTTTGCCCCCAGCCTTCATGGGTTCCATACAATTCCCTGATCTGACCTATGGGAATGTAACAGCCTGTCACGGAAATATCATCGAAAACCCGGCACCACCAAATGCCAGTGCAGAGTTCAGGGTTTTTTCGGTGCCGGTAATTCCGGTTCTGGAGAAAGTTCAGGCGGCGGCAGCTTTGGCTTTCCTTGCTCTTGGGGAATATCGGTGCGCAATGACGGCTCCGCTCCCGACAAACGCAGTCGGACCGTCTCCTCGGCGCGAACCAGCACATCTTTGACTCCATTGACTGCGGCGGCGGCAATGATCGATGCCGATTCGCCCCAACGCCCGTCAAAAGTACCAACCGGCACCACATTTCGCTGTACGGCGCTTCCGGCAATGCCGCCGTCGGGATAATTGACCGTCCAACGAATGACGACGGATTGCGCATTTCCTTTCGGCGCGCCGACCCGAACCTCGCCCTGCAAATGGTGACGGGCCGCTGCCGGCTCCGATGTCACCGCCACTTTGGCGCCCATCAGCGCAAAACGCATGGCGCGGGTGAGCGATATATCGCCGTCGCCGGGCGCGCCCCGTATCGGCTTAACCCATACGCCCCGAGCCACGGCCCCCACAGCCTCCAAGGTCTTGTCTTCCGGTTCGACGGCGCCAGCCACCAGCCGCGCGGCCTCTGCGCCAACCTCTTGGATGATCTTGGGCGATCCCCATTCCCACTCCCACTGCGTTCCCTTGACGTCATGAACGAACGAGAAAAATGGCTCTCCCTGCTTTTCGGTCATTTGCCAATGGATACGTGCGGGTGAGCCGTCGACACCGGGTTTGACGATGCCCTGTAAGGCATAGCGCAGTTTTCCCTGCAGTCCGATATTAGCGGGAATCTCATGTGCCGCCAATTCCTTGATCACTGCTTCGGCAATCAGCTTGGCCATGGGTTCGGTGGTGCCGCTGGGAAGACCGACGCGCACACCTTGCCCCCCCGTTGCGCGGGTCAAGGAATCAGGCGGCGCATCCGTGCGCTTGAAAGGTTTCGGCAGCGCGCCGCAACCGCCGAGCACGCTCGCCGCGCTCAAGCAAACCACAACAACTCTCAAAAATGCGCGCACCGTCATCAACGCGATCATACCACGGCACAGGTCGCCAACCCACTGATCAGCACGAAAGCCCCGAATAAAAACAGATACGGCATGCCGGCTCCATCGTTTCCAGGCTTACTTTACCACCAAATCCCACGGAGATCGTGACAGGCGCTCGCAGGCACTATCCGTAACACGCACCGTTTCGCCCAAGCTCATAGCCAGCCCGGCATCGGAATCGAAAATAATCATATGGCAGAACACCACCATGTCGGGCTGAAACTCGACCGGATTGGCATGATACAACATCGGCCAATCCATCCAATTGGGTGCGAAGGTTGTCCCTAAGCTGTAGCCGCATGCGTTGAGCCTGTGATCCGACAATCCCATGGCATCGACCACGCGGGTGTGGGCATCGAAGGCATCGCCAAACGTTTTGCCGGGCCTGACAGCCTCTTCAACCGCCGCCAACGCATCACGGCAGGCATCGTACAATAGCCGCTGGCGGTCCGGCACTTGGCCGATCACAAACGTGCGCATCATGGCCGCATGGTAGTGGCGGTAAGCGCCGGCCCATTCCAGGGTCAGTTGATCCTGTGCGTCAATATCGCGCCGCCCGGAAAAAAAGCGGCAGAGCAGTGCGTCCTCACCGGAGCCGACTATGAATTCGTTACCCGGATAATCGCCACCGCCCTTGAACACTGCACCTTGCATGGCCGCCAGCACATCACCATCGAAGGTGCCAGGGCGGGTCAATTCGACCGCCGCATCATAGGCATCATCAGCCAGTTCAGCCGCGCGACGAACAAATGCGATTTCCGCGGGGCTCTTGACCAGACGCAAACGGGTAACCAGCTCAGATGCATCCGCCAATGTGCAAAACCCCTCAAGCGCATGGCTTAGCCGCATGCCGTTGCGCGCCGTCAGGCCATAGCTTTCCCATTCCACACCTAGGCGTTGGCCGCCGCAGCCGTGCTCATCAAGTATGGCACGCAGGTCCGCCGCCGGTTCCGCGTCGGGATGATCGACCCAGATGCGGATGTCCTCAATGACCGAGGTATGTCGCGCCTGACGCAGATCGGGAGCTCGGGTCAGCAACGTCATGGCGCCGTCGGCTCCCAAATAAAGGCACTGGAAAAACACATAGCCGAAGGTGTCGTAACCGGTCAGATAAAACATGCTTTCCTGACGGAAAATCAGCAAACCGTCGAGCCCGTCCGCCGCCATGGCCTCACAGGTGCGTCGGCGGCGTTCGGCCAGCTCATCTTCGGAAAAATGCAGTGCCATTCAGTCTTCTCCCAAACTGATCAATGATAGGCCGCGTCCGTAATCGTTTTCTTGGCGGTGGGTAGTACGGCGGTAGCTGAAAAATCGGTCTTCGTCGCTGTAGGTATCCATGCCGACGTCCTCAACCATCGCACCCGACGCCCGTACGGCGTCGCAGACATAGCCCGCCAGATCGAACATGAAATGGCCGTCACGGGCGGAAGCGATAAAATACTGCGCATGCGCCGGATCTTGATCGGTAAACGCCTGGCGCAACTCCGGCCCGACCTCGTAAGAAACCTGGTGGATGCAAGGCCCGACGGCGGCATTGATGCGCGCACGTTCGGCGCCCAGTTTTTCCATCGTGGTGATCGTCGCCTCCGTGACGCCGGCCAAGGCACCTTTCCAACCTGCATGCGCGGCCCCGATGACACCTGCCTCGGCGTCGGCAAACAGGACCGGCACGCAATCGGCGGTCAGAATACCCAGGCCAACACCCGGTGTGCGGCTCACCATGGCGTCGGCTTTCGGCCGCTGATCCAAGGACCACACTTCCGTAACCTCGACCACATCGGCGGAATGCACCTGATAGAGAGACGCAAGATCATCAGCATTGAGCCCCAGCAATGAGGCCGCATGGGCGCGATTGGCGTGTACATTTGCTTCGGTATCGCCCGAGCCATAGCCGCAATTGAGAGACGAAAACACGCCGTCGCTGACGCCGCCTTGGCGGGTCAGAAATCCATGCCGGATACCGGCGGCAGTCTGGAGCTTAGCGGCGCGAATCATCGGCGGATTATGAACCGTCCTCGGTCACGGTCAAGGAGGGCGATTGCAAATCCTCGAACCCGGCCGGCGTGGGTAAATTCGCGGCCGAGATCGCCATCACCTTGAACAGCCGTCCCATGGCGGCACCGGCCGTCAACCGTTCAAGCGCACTGTCGATGTCGGCGCGCTGTTTGGGGCTGGCGTTGACGCGCAGTTGCTCGGCCCGGACATGAATGCCGAGCGCACTGAGAAACGCACCTTGTGTCACAGGTCCGTGGACGATGCCCGCAGCACTCCGCACAGCCCTTGCCAATTCGGCAAAATCCACATGCGCCGTCAGGTCCGCCGAGCCGGGGTCTCGCAAGACATCATGATAAGCATGTTCTTTGACCGCCTGCAGGGTGTCGCCAGGCACGCTGAGCGTATGGCCGTAATCGATGATCAAGGCCGCGCCGCCGTGGTCACGCAGGTGATCGCTCAAGGCTCGGGCAATCCCAATCGAAGCCGGCGAAACCTCAATGATATCCCCCTCTCTCGCATCCACGATGCCCTTCGGCAGCACCGGCGCGATGCCCAAAGCCGGAGTCAGGCCGAACGTCAGAGCACCGTCTTTGGATAACTCCACCGTGCGTTCCCGCCAACCCTGGCCCGTGCGCACCAATTGCCGTACCGGCAGGGCATCGAAAAACTCGTTGGCAACAATCACCGCCGGACCGTCGGGCAAGGTATCAATGCGGTCGTGCCAGTTCGGGAACCATCCTTGTAGGGTCGCCGCCTGGCGCTCGCGCAACACCGGGCTCATTTCCACCAAATGAACCTCGAGTGCGGGCTTGAGGCCTGGCACGCCCGACATGGCGCGCAATGCATCCGCGCTGAGCGTGCCACGGCCCGGCCCCAGTTCGATCCAATTGAAAGAATTTGGTGAACCCATGGTCTGCCAGATTTGCGCCGCCCACATCCCGATCAACTCGCCGAACATCTGCGAGATTTCCGGCGCCGTGGTGAAATCGCCTGCAGCCCCCAGTGGGTCGCGGGTCATGTAGTAACCGTGGTCGGGGTGCGCCAAGCACGTTTCCATATACTGAGCGACGGTAATCGGTCCCTCATGGGCGATGCGGCGTCTCAGGTGATCCAGCAACTCCGCCATCACGCGGTTCGGCGCGCGCGTACCATCATGTAAAGCCCGACAGCCAGCATCGGCACCGAAAGCCACTGCCCCATGGTCGAGCCCAACGACAGGAACCCGATGTGCGCATCGGGCTGTCGGAACAATTCTACGATCATTCTGGAAATCGCATAGCCGGCGACGAAAGCGCCGGTCAGGAAGCCGCGCTTCTCACGTATGGCCTCAACACGGAACAGCAAAGCGAGCACGACAAACAGCACCAGGCCTTCAAGTGCGGCTTCGTATAGCTGGCTCGGGTGGCGGGGATCGGGTCCGCCGCGCGGGAACACGACGCCCCACGGTACATCGGTGACGCGGCCGAACAATTCGCCGTTGATGAAATTGGCGATGCGTCCAAAAAACAGGCCGATGGGTGCGACGCATGCCAACAGATCGCCCAGCTTCAGCGGCTCAATGCCGTGCTTGCGGCAAAACAGCAACCCAGCGACGACGACACCCAAGAAGCCGCCATGAAACGACATGCCGCCCTGCCAGATGAACAGGATCTTTTCAGGGTGCTCAATATAATAAGGCAGATTGTAAAACAGCCCATAACCGATACGCCCCCCTAAGATAACGCCCAAGATGGCCCAAACGAGGAAATCGTCGATGCGCTCAGGATCAATCCCGAATGTTGGCCTTGCCGCCCAACGCCGCACCAACCGCCAGCCGATTATAAGGCCGGTAATATAGGCGAGCGCATACCAACGCACGGCTAACGGTCCGAAACTGACGATAACCGGATCGATCTGTGGGAACGGAATGGCCAGCATCATGACGCGACGTTATCGCTCAGCGGTAGGGGTCGTCGGTGTCGAGAAAATCACGCACATAGGTGGCAATGCCGTCTTCAAGTTCGGTCATCGGCTTGTCGTAACCCGCCGAGCGCAAGCGGTCCATTTTGGCCTCGGTGAAATACTGGTACTTGTCGCGAATTTGCAGCGGCGTATCGACATACTCGATCAATGGCTCGGTTCCCTTGGCAGCGTAGACGGCGCGGGCCAGATCGGCGAATGAACGGGCATGGCCTGTGCCACAGTTGAACAGCCCGCTGACGCCTTCGTTGTCCAGAAGCCACAGCACGATATCGACGCAATCACCGACCCAGATAAAATCACGCAATTGCCCACCGTCCTCGTAGTCCGGGTGGTGGGAGCGGAACAGTACGGCAGCCTCTTCGTTCTGCGCATGCGGATAGGTTTGCGCGACGACGCTTTGTTGGCCGCCTTTGTGATATTCGTTGGGGCCGTAGACGTTGAAGAATTTCAGGCCGACCCATTGCGGCGGCAACCGGTCGCCTTCGTCAATCATCGCGGCAACCCGCCGGTCGAAAAGGTGCTTGGACCAACCGTAAGGGTTCATAGGATGCAAAGTTGCGAGCGCCGCGCCGTCGGCATCGTCATCAAAGCCCTGGGTGCCGTCACCATATGTCGCGGCCGACGAGGCATAGATAAACCGCACCCGGTTCGATGCACACCAGTGCCACAGTTGCATTGTAAAGCGGAAGTTGTTGTCCATGATCTTGTCGGCGTCGGTTTCCGTCGTCGACGAGATCGCGCCCATGTGAATGATCGCCGTCACCGCGCCGGCATGGGCTTCCAGAAACGTCATGGCGTTGTCGGGATGGACGATGTCGAACAGATCGCGCTTCGCCACGTTGCGCCACTTGACGCCATCGCGCAGCCGGTCAATTACGGCCACGGGGCCGAGACCCGCCGCTTCCAGCCCGTGGGCGATATTCGATCCGATAAATCCGGCGCCGCCGGTGACCACATACATACTGGGTTTATAGGCTCCGGCGTCGGTCCCCGCAAGAGATCGGCATGAGATCAACACACGCGTAGTTGCATGCCCGGAAACCGACGCCCATAATTATCCATGCGTACTTCAAACAAGGTGAACCGCCATGCAAACCTCGAATCGGATTCTCGATGACCTCGCCCGCGTCGCCAACGGCGCTGTCTCCACGCTAACCGGCGTAAAAGGCGAAATCGACGCGCTTGTACGTCAGCGCATCGAGCGGCTTTTGGTGGATGCCGACTTGGTGCCGCGCGACGAATTCGAAGCCGTGAAAGCCATGGCCGCAGAGGCCCGTGCCGAGCAAGAACGGCTGGCGAAACGCGTGGCGGAATTGGAAGCGCAGATATCAAAGCCCGCGCCGAAACGTAAACCGGCGGCAAAGCGTCCCGCCACCCGAGCGAAAGCCACGGGCACGAAATCGAGCCGCGCCAAAAGCGCAAAATAGACTTGTTCCGCCTCATTGGCGGCTTGCTCTCGGCCCACCCTATGTTCTGCCGCTCGGCCCGCCCTGCGGGTTGTCCACAATAAATTAACTGTTTCTTTGCAATTCCCCTTGCGCCGGAGTCCCGGTTTAGGGCAGGCTATGTGTAGTGCCGGTTTTGAATGTGATCGCTATATTTAGGGGTTGGCACTAAATGTAGTGTTACTCAGACCGGTCGCGCTTCGAACGCCGACAACGGCAACAGGAGGAGCGGGCATGGCCACTCTTGACGTCTCAATCGAAAACGCCTCCGGGCACCCCATGGATACCGTCGAACAACTGGTCGAGTTCAACGAATGGACTTTCGACCGGCGCAGCCACGAAGAAATGGCTGTGCAGGTGCCGGGATCTTGGTGCGACTACAGTCTCTATTTCGCTTGGAATCCTGAAATGGCGGCAATGCATTTCACCTGCGCGTTCGACATGCGGGTATCACCTGAGCAGTACGAGCAGATGCATGAGTTGCTGGCATTGATCAACGAGAAACTCTGGCTCGGCCATTTCGGCATGTGGGCGGACGAGGGCCTGCCCATGTTCCGCACCACGCTACCGATGCGCGGCCATCCCGGTGTCACGGTGGAACAGGCCGAGGACTTGGTGGAGACCGCAATCCTAGAATGCGAACGCTTCTACCCCGCTTTCCAATATGTCATCTGGGGCGGCAAGACAGCCGTCGAGGCCGTGCAGTCGGCGATGATCGACACCATGGGCGAGGCCTGAGCTTTGGATCGACCTCTTGTGCTTGTCGGCGGCGGAAAAATGGGCGGCGCTATGCTTGAAGGCTGGCTCGACCAAGGTCTTGCCGCTGAGAGCGTTTACGTGGTGGAACCTTTCCCTGCGTCCGCTGAAGCGTTTGCGGCACGCGGCGCCCATACGGCGGAGAGCCATGCAGCTTTGCCCACGGACTTGGAACCTGGCGTGGTGATTTTCGCCGTCAAACCCCAGGTCATGGACGAGGTTGCGCCACCTTATGCGTCGTTCGCCGGGCCTGAAACGGTTTTCATGTCGATCGCGGCCGGAAAAACCATTGGCTATTTCAGCGAACGGCTTGGCGACAATGCGGCAATCGTGCGCGCCATGCCCAATACGCCCGCAGCTGTCGGGCGCGGCATCACGGTGGCTTGCGGCAATGCCGGCGTCAGCGCGGCACAACAAGCACAATGCCTGGACCTGCTGCGCGCCGTCGGCGCCGCCGAGTGGGTCGATGATGAAGGGCTGATCGATGCGGTGACGGCGCTTTCCGGCGGCGGGCCGGCTTATGTATTTCTGCTTGCCGAGTGCATGGCGAAAGCTGGCGCGGCGTCCGGACTGCCCGCAGATTTGGCCGAGCGATTGGCACGCGCCACGGTAGCCGGAGCCGGCGAGCTACTGCGCCAATCTGATGAGCCGGCGTCGACATTGCGCGAAAACGTCACCAGCCCCAACGGCACAACCTATGAAGCGTTGCAGGTTTTGATGGCCGAAGATGGCTGGCAACCCTTGATGGATCGCGCCATCGCCGCCGCCACGGCGCGATCACGCGAATTGGCCGGCTAGAGCGAACTTCGCAAAACTGATAAACTTCTCACCGTCGATTTTGACATCGGCGGGAGGACCAACGCGTGGCACGCAAGGCGAAAAGCAAAAACCGGACAGAAGACCTGCTCATTGATGCGGCGATGGGGTTGGCTGCGGATACGGGGTGGCGTGGCCTGAGCATGGCCGCCATTGCCGCAGAGGCCAATGTAGCGTTGCCAAAGGCCCTGCATACGTACGCGGACAAATCACACATTCTGGCCGGCTTCGGCGCACGCATTGATGCTCTGGTTTTGGAAGGCACACCAGCCAAACTGGACGATGGGGAATCACCGCGCGATCGGCTTTTTGATGTCCTGATGCGCCGCTTCGATGCGCTGCAGCGCTACAAGCCCGGCCTTCGGCACATCATTCACCAACTCCCCGGAGAGGTTCCCGCTGACCCGTTGGCTGTCGCCTGCCAATTGGGACAGGTAATGAAGAGCATGCGGCTTGCCTTGGAAATCGCAGGGATTTCCGCCGCCGGCCTTGTAGGGGGGCTCAAGGCAAAAGCATTGGCGGCGATCTATGCCAATGCACTCCGGGTCTGGTTGGATGACGACACACCGGATCTCGCCCAGACCATGGCCACGTTGGATCGAGGTTTGATGCGCGCCGAGAAACTGGCAACGGCCCTATCGGCGGCAATCGACAAGCGCGCGCCGGCCACCGACCAATAACGGCACAGAATTTCGCGAACGCAGCATTTTTTGTGCACTGCACAAATTTTATTGACAATAGTCACTGCTTCCCCCATATTAGGCTTATGTTGCATTGCACAATAATCGATTGTGTAACGGCAATTCACTGATTTTTTAGGTGGCGAGACGCCACCGTAATGACTGGAGACACCTTATGAACGCCAACATGAACCCCTTTATGAATGTCGACATGACCAAAATGATGGCCGACTTCGACCCGACCAAAGTTGCCGACAACTTCGCCAAACTGGCCGGCAACTATCAATTGCCTGACGTCAACGTCGACGCGCTGGTTCAAGCCCAGCAAAAAAACATTGAAGCCTTGAGCGCCGCCAACAAGGCAGCCGTTGAAGGCATCCAGGCCCTAGCCCAGCGCCAGACCGAATTGGTGCAGGAACTGGTCAAGGAAGCCACCGATGCGGTCGCCGAATTGAGCAAGCTCGAAGCTCCGGAAGATGCCGCCGCCAAGCAGGCCGAGTTGCTGAAAACCGCCTTCGAGAAAGCGGTTGCCAACTCCACGGAACTGGCCGAGATGGTCGCATCCTCCAACGCCGAGACCACCAAGGTCATCAGCTCGCGGATCACCGAGAGCCTCGACGACATCCGCAAGCAGGCCAATACCCTGAAAAAGAAAAAGTAAGCTACTTTTTCATCGCCTAAGAAGTTTGGCCGCCTGGCCATGGGAAATCCGACTACGGAATCCCCTCGGACAGGCGGCCTTTTCTTGTCTGGATGGGATGCTCGTGCCAGCATTGTTGATACAACGGTGGGCCGAAACAACGGAGGCGCTGAATGGAAATTAATTTCGACGACTTCATGAAGGTCGATATCCGGGTGGGTACCGTGGTCCGCGCCGAGCCCTACCCCGAAGCGCGCAAACCGGCACTTAAGGTTTGGGTGGATTTCGGCCCCGAAATCGGCGAGCGCAAGACATCAGCCCAGATTACCGCGTACTACACGCCCGAATCGATCATCGGCCAGCAAGTGGCAGGCGTGGTCAATTTCCCGGCCAAGCAGATCGGCAAGTTTATGTCTGAGGTTCTGATACTTGGATTTCCGGACACCGAGGGCGAGGTCGTATTGATCCAACCGACAAACGCTGTCCCCAATGGCGGGAAACTTTTTTAGTCCTATTATGTAGAGGTCGTCGTCAGGCCCATGGCCGTGGCTTTAATGACAGCTTGCGTGCGGTTGGAGACGTCCAGCGCCTTCAGCAAAGCGGTCACATGCAATTTCACGGTACCCTCAGCCAAATCCAGCGTGCGGGCAATTTCCTTATTCGAGTAGCCCTTAGCCATCAAGTCCAGCACGTCGCATTGCCGGGGCGTCAGCGGTCCTTTGCCGCCATCGCTGCCACGCCTCTCAGAGCCGCCTTCGCTTTCAGCCGCGCCCAAAAGATTGGTCGGCAGATAGACGCCACCGGAAAACACGAGCTTCAACGCACTCAAGACCACGTTGCTATCCAGGGTTTTGGGCACATAACCGGAGGCGCCGCAATCCATGGCCTTGCGAATCTCGTTGCCGCCTTCCATTGCCGATACCACAACCACCGGCACCTCACCGATCTCCTCGCACAGGCTTTTCAGCCCGGCAAAGTTGTCGAGGCCGGGCATGGCCAAATCGACAAGCGCCATATCGAACGCCTGTTCATTGGCGATACACTCACGCGCATCGCCGTAACTTGCGGCTTCAATGACCTCAACACCGTCATCTAGGCCCAGAAGAATGTGCTTCATGCCTTCGCGAAACAGCGCGTGATCGTCAGCAAGCAATACTCTCAACGTTTTCGATTGCGGCAATTCAGCCTCCTTAACTGCATGTCCCACGCATATCCCACAACGGGAGTTATTCTACGCCCAAAGCCATATAACGACACTAAGGGATTATTGCAACTGTTGCCAGACTTTTGAAGCGGTAATTAGTTTTTCTTAGTCCTTTATAACGGAAGCCGAAGCCGCACGCGCAAACCGCCCAAAGTCGAATCTTCCAGCGAAATCTCGCCGCCCAAACCACGGACGACGTCGCGGGCAATGCTCAATCCCAAGCCAACACCGCCGGTTTCCGGGTTGCGCGAACTATCAATTCGGTAAAACGGTTTGAATACGTCTTCGCGCTGATCGGCAGGAATGCCAGGACCGTCATCGTCAATAACCACATCGACCCCGCCCGTGCGCAAACCGGCCCGCACCGTGATATGCTCACCATAGCGCATGGCGTTTTCCAAGATGTTGGTTGCGCAACGCCGAAACGCGGTAGGCCGCAAGGGCACCATTAGCTCGCCCTCGGTATGCAGGTCGATACGCCCTCCCTTACGCCGAGCTTGATGGGCGATGTCTTCGAGCAAGGCACTCATATCCGTCGGCACTGGCGGCTCTGTTCCCTCGCCGCGCGCAAAGGCCAAATACCCTTCCAGCATATGCTCCATTTCATCGACATCGGCTTTCAGTTCCTCCGCCAAGGCCGGGTCGAGCATCGCCAATTGCAGGCGCATCCGGGTGAGCGGTGTGCGCAGGTCATGGGAAACGCCGGCCAGCATGTCGGTGCGTTGCCGAATTTGGCGCACAATGCGCTCGCGCATCGCCATAAACGCCGCCGCCGCCTGGCGCACCTCCGTAGCACCTTCGGGTTTGAAATTCCCGACCTCGCGCCCCATGCCGAAATCGTCCGCCGCCTGCGCCAAACGCCTGATCGGTTTGACCTGATTGCGCATGAAGATCATCGCAACACCAAATAAGATTAAAGACGTACCCACCATCCATGCGACAAACACATAGGCAGTACTGGAGAACAACCGCTTGCGGGTCGCGACCACATGCAAGACGGCGTTCGGCAGTTGCACATCGACCACCACGTGGCGAGGTACGCTCTCGGTGTCGATCAACGCCGGCTTACCCACGTACTCACGCATGGCACGGGTCATCATCCGGCCGGTCAACCCTTCCGCAAGCGATTGTGTGGGTTTCAAAACCGCACCTTCGCGGATCGTCACGACCAGCTGCATTTTCTCCGCCGCCGTATCCAAAATGAGCGCCCGTTGTTCCGGGGTCGGGTCGGCCCGCAGAAGATTGATAACTGTTGCGATATCACCGGCAACGCCGCGCGCCAATCGCAGCGAGACCTTGTCCCAGTGGGCCTCGAAAAAGATGAAGCCGGACACCACCTGCAGCAAGATCAAGGGCACGACAATGATCAACAACGACCGGCCGAGCAAACTCTTCGGCAGGTAATCCTTGATACTGAAGACCATGGCGCCGCCCTTCTATCAATCCGGTATCAGCATGTAACCCTTGCCCCGCACTGTTTGTAAATAGCGGGGCTGGCGTGGGTCGGCTTCGATCTTGCGTCGGAGTCGGGTGATTTGCACATCGACCGCCCGGCCGCCACCTTGCGTATCAGTGATGGCGATCAGGTCTTCACGTGAAAACACATCGCCGGGCCGAGCCGCAAGCGCACCCAGCAAGGCGGCTTCGGCATCGGTCAGACGTACCGGCGCACCTTCGCGAACCAACTCGCTCCGGACAGGACGAAACACGACGTCGCCCAAAGCAATCTCGTCGGGCAACTCTTGTTGTTCGGGCACACGGCGCAAAATGGAATTGATGCGGAGTACCAGTTCACGCGGTTCGAACGGTTTGCCGAGGTAGTCATCGGCACCGTGCTCCAGGCCGCGAATCCGGTCGTCGGGCTCGTTCATGGCCGTCAGCATCAAGATCGGCACGTTGTTGGTGCGCCGCAGGTCGTGCGCTAGCTCGAGGCCGGTTTCGCCCGGCATCATCAAATCAAGAACAAGGAGATCGAACGCCAACGTGTGCAGTTTGGCGCGGGCGGCCTTGGCGTCCTCCGCGCCGCTGGCGAGAAATCCGTTTTCGCTCAGGTATTTGATCAAAAGGTCGCGCAGCCGGTCGTCGTCATCAACGACCAGGACATGCGGCACGCCGGTTCCGAGATCCGTCACGCCTTCAATCCTCGCCACTCAAGTGCACCGCGTCCCGATCATCGATCATCGCTTCCAAGACCCGCATGAACCCAGCGTCCGCACCAACGCCGGCAGCTTCAAAGGCGCGTTGGATACGATGGCTTTGGCGCTCCATCAGCAAGACTTCCAGTTGCTCTCCTTTGTCGGTCAAACTCAGCAATCGTTTTCGACCATCAGCCGGGTCGTTGTCTTGGCGGATATAGCCTTCATCGATCAATTGGCCCAACACGCGGGCCAGGCTTTGTTTGGTTATTTTTAAGATCGCCAATAACTCGTTCACGGCGACACCGGGGTTGCGGCCGACGAAATACAAAGCTCGGTGATGAGCGCGCCCGAAGCCGTACTCGGTCAAAATATCATCGGCTTCGCCGGTAAAATCCCGATAGGCAAAAAACAAGAGCTCAATGGCTTGGCGCATGCCTTCGCCGTGCTGGGGGCCGTGCTGGGGCATAAAAGAACCTGAAATATAAGTCAGTGTTATTGACATATATGCACGACAATGCTACGAAACGCAAGAACCTTTGGTTTCAGACTCCCGAGATGAAAGATTATTACAATGGCGACGGACAGCACCTCATTTGACAGCCTGGAAGGGCAAATCTGGTACGACGGCAAGATGATGCCCTGGCGCGATGCCGACGTACACGTTCTCACCCATGGCCTGCATTATGGCTCATGCGTGTTTGAGGGCGAGCGGTCCTATGCCAGCAACATTTTCAAGTTGCGCGAACACACGGACCGGCTGCTGATGTCGGCGCAGGTGCTCGGCTTCGAGATTCCGTACAGCGCCGATGAAATCGACGCCGCTTGCAATGAGGTTTGCACGATCAACGGCATTGTCGACGGCTACATCCGGCCTGTTGCCTGGCGTGGCTCGGAGATGATGGGGGTGTCAGCGCAATCCAACACCATCCATCTGGCCATCGCGGCATGGCCGTGGCCTTCGTATTTCTCTCCCGAGGCGCGCGCCAAGGGCATTCGCCTCAAAACCAGCAAATGGCGGCGCCCGGCGCCCGAAACAGCGCCGGTGCATGCCAAGGCAGCGGGTCTCTATATGATCTGCACGCTTTCCAAACATGCTGCCGAGGCCGAGGGCTACGACGATTCCTTGATGCTGGATTGGCGTGGCCAGGTCGCCGAGGCCACCGGGGCCAACATCTTCATGGTCATGGGCGACGGCAAACTGCACACACCGATTCCCGACTGCTTCCTCAACGGCATTACCCGAAAAACAGTCATCGAATTGGCCGAAGCACGCGGCATCGAAGTTATCGAACGCGTCATCATGCCCGATGAACTCGCCAACGCCACAGAGGTATTCCTGACCGGCACGGCGGCGGAAGTGACGCCCGTGGGCGAGATCGATGAGCACAAGTTCACGGTTGGCGACATCACCAATTGGTTGATCGACGACTACGATGCGGCAGTCGGCAAAACGGCAGCGGCCGACGCGGCGTAGCGGCACACAATCAGTCATCTGGCGGGAAAGCCCCTTTAGCCGCTATTGCGCAATCCTGCGGATATTCCGTTGATGGTCAACAACAAGCCGCGAAGGACCTTTGGGTCCCGGGACCTTTCCCGGTGCGATTTCAACAACTCGACCTGAAGATGGTTCAGAGGATCGACATACGGAAACCGGTTGTGGATCGAGCGCGCCAGCAACGGATTTGATGCGAGCAGCTCATCGGATTCTGTAATCTCCAAAAGAGCCCTGATCGACGTTCTCCGCTCGTCACGGATTCGCGCGAAAATCTGCTTACGTAGTTTCTCATCGTCGACCAGTTCGGAATACCGTCTGGCAATCGCCATGTTGGTTTTCGACAGCACCATGTCCATGTTCGACAATAACGTGCGGAAGAACGGCCAATTCGCATACATACTGCGCAGGCGCTGTAATCCATCATCCGGATTTTCATCGAGCCAGGACGAAACCGCCGAGCCAAACCCATACCAGCCAGGAAGCATGATCCGGCATTGCGACCAGCTGAATACCCACGGGATGGCCCGCAAATCTTCGATGCGGCCTCCTTGCTTTCGCGATGCCGGCCGTGAACCGATATTCAAAGTAGAAATTTCATCGATAACCGTCGCCGCCTGAAAGTAGTCATTGAACCCCGGTGTCTCAAAGACAAGTGCGCGGTATGCCCGGAAAGCGGCGTCGGACAACTTCTCCATGATTTCTGCGAAGTCCTCCGGTACAGCGCCGAGCTGCGGATGCATTAGTGTCGCCTCGAGCGTAGCCGCGACATGGATTTCAAGGTTGCGCCGCCCGACTTCCGGGTTGGTGTACTTGCTGGAGATGATCTCGCCCTGCTCGGTCAGGCGGATTTGTCCATTCACGGCACCCGGTGGCTGTGCCAGAATAGCATCATAACTGGGCCCGCCGCCGCGTCCGACAGTGCCGCCACGGCCATGAAACAGGCGCAGCCGAATGCCATGGCGCTTGGCCAGATCGACCAACCCGACCTCCGCTTTGTAGAGCTCCCATCCGGAGGTGACATAACCGCCGTCCTTGTTACTGTCCGAATAGCCGAGCATCACCTCCTGAACGCCGCCCAGGCTATCGATGAACCGCCGGTAGGCGGGCAATGAAAACAACCGATCCATAATCGATACGCATCGGCGTAGGTCGTCGATGGTTTCGAACAGCGGCACCAGATTGATCATGCAATCACCATCTCGGTTGACGAGGCCAGCCTCTTTCAAAAGCACGGCCAAACCAAGAATATCCGATGCATTCTGTGTGTTTGATACAATGGAATGGGCGATGCACTCGGGACCGTAGCGATGAAAATTCTCTCGTGCAGCATTGAAGATAGCCAATTCATTGGACGTCTGATCGGAATACAGCCGATGTGGCGACACCAAAGGCCGCACCGTATCGAGTTCCTGGCACAAAAGGCCAACCCGATCGTCTTCCGACAAATCCGCATAACCCGTGCCCGGAGCGGCCACCTCGAAAAGGTCGTGCAGACAGGCCGCATGAACGTCCGAATTCTGACGCATATCCATCCTGGCCAGATAAAACCCGAAACAATCGATAGCCCGTCTTAAGTTCCGCAGCCGGCCCTGAGCCAAAGATCGCGAACCATTTTCGACCAAGGAACTATAGATGATATCAAGATCAACGAGCAGTTCTTGGACGAGGATATAAGGGTTCGCTTCTGCCAACGGCTTTCGGGCTGACCGCTCTCTGTTCAATTGCATCTGGCTTGCGGCCAGTTTTGCATAAATCCATGAAAGAGCCCGGCGGTAGGGCTCGATCTGGCGATGCGGAGATATATCCGGCGACAAGGCGGCGAACTCGAGCAGTGCTGGTGAAGCATCGACGACAGCCATAGACAGCGGCAGTTCCTCGCCAAGTTGATGGATTTCCTCTAGATAGTACGCGATTGCCTTCGCACTTTGCCGACGAAGGGTTTCATTCAGAATGTCCGCCGTAACGAAAGGGTTTCCATCCCGGTCGCCACCTACCCAATTGCCGATCCGGAGAAACGATTCGAGCGGCTGCTCAGGTGCATCGGGGTCGATTTTCACCAACTGGTCTTCGAGCTTGGCATAGAGACGCGGCATCTCCTTGAAGAAAGTATAGTCAAAATAGGACATGGCATTGGTCACTTCGTCCAACACATCCAACCGGGTCTGACGCAATAAGTTGGTTTGCCAAAGAACGAGAATGTTGCGCGTCAGCTCATCATTGATTTCCGCGAGCTCTTCATCACTCCGGAAACCGTTCTCGCGACGCGTCAGCAGAGCTGCCACGTCCATCTCGCGATGCATTGTGCTTTTACGGCGTACTTCGGTCGGGTGCGCGGTCAATACCGGCGAGACATATGCGTCGGCAAACACCGCGCGCAAATCGTCCGCGGTATGTCCGGCATCGACAGCATCGCGAAGCGCCTTCGCCACGGTCCCGGCCCTCGGCGGGGATCCGGCAATGTCGTGGCTACGGGTGCGACGAATATGGTGTTGGTCCTCGGCAATGTTGGCGAGATGTGAGAAATAGCTGTAGGCACGAATAACCGAGACGGCTTCGGTTGGATTCAGTTTGCGAAGTGTTTTCTCCAAATCGTGCTTTGCATCATCATCCTCGTCACGGTGGAAGCTGATGGAAAGGCGCCGGATGCGTTCGACGATATCAAAAATCTCATCGCCTTCCTGCGCACGTACAATATCGCCCAACAACCGCCCAAGAAGCCGGATATCATCACGGAGCGGCACATCCTTATCGGCGACACCTTCGGTATCTGCATTTTCCACAGCGTCCAAATTCATAAGTTTCCTTGTCTTTCCTTGGCCTGGATGGGCCGGAACTTACCATATTGTCTCAAAATCGCACGGGGTCGTTCGCACACGCCTATCGCGTGTCAGAAACCGGCGGGGATAGATGCCGCGCAGTCGTTTACCATCTGAGGGTCTCGCCAATCGCCAAGGACATGAATTCGCCCTTGCGCAGGTTTTGAAGACCAACCTGGCGGCGTAGTTCCACAACCGGATCGATCGGCCCTTCAGCTGTCAGTGGAAAGGTGCCCCAGTGCATGCCGATAGACGTCTCGGCGCCGATATCTGTGTGGATCATGATCGCCTCTGCGGGATTCACATGGTAAAGCCCCATAAAGGAGCGCGGCAAATATCCGCCGATCGGAATCAGCGCGACATCAACGCCGCCGGTCACTTCGCCAATTTGCTTGAACTGCGTACTGTTGTAGCCGGTATCACCGGCAAACCAGATTTTGCGGCCTCCCCATTTCAGAAACCAACTCGCCCATAGGGTTTGGTGCCGGTCAAACAACGTTCGAGCGGACCAATGCTGCGATGGCATGGCCTGTACGTGTAGGCCCCCAAACGCCGCTTTGTCCCACCAGTCGAATTCATGGACCTGATCTGCCGAAATTCCTTGCTCCACAAACCACGTTTTCAACCGCAATGGCACGAGATATATGGGTTGATCGCCCAGCCTCCGAATTGTCGCCCTGTCAAGATGGTCGTAGTGGCTGTGACTGATGATCACATAGTCGATCTTTGGCAATTGATCGTAGTTTACAACGTGGCGCGCATAGCGTTCTGGTCCGGCGAATGAAAACGGGGACGCACGATCCGAGAAGATCGGGTCGGTTAGAACATTGATTCCCGCGGATTGAATGAGGAAGGTGGAATGGCCGAGCCAGCTGATTTGCAGGCGTTCGGGCGCCGGCTTCAATACAGGTTCCAACTCCAGGCTCCGCACCGAAACCTCAGCTGCGCGCGTGGCGTGGTCGGCCCAGTTTGTATCGCCGAAATGTTTCATGATCAGAAAATCGAACAGGTTCTTTTTCGGATGTTCGATATGGAGATTTTTGAAGCCGTCCGCGGCATGATGGGCCGGTTTGTCTGATACCGGCTCATCGGGGTCCGTTACCACGCATCCGACCAGCAGCGCGAGGATCATCAACGGAAATCCAAGCCCTCCCATCATCGCTTTTGTCATAAGGTATGCCAACCTGGGCTTCAAAGAATGCCGCCTGGTGTTCCCAGCGAATGGGTGGTCAGCTGGTCGACAATGTGATCGAAGGCATCGTCCAATGAATCGGTTTCATAAAACAGATCCAGGTCTTCGGCCGAAATGGTGCCGTGACGAACCAACGCTTTCAGATCCAACACGTCGCGCCAGAACGATTTGCCGTAAAGCACGATCGGTAGGCGTTTGGAGAGCTTGTTGGTCTGAATCAGCGTCAGCGATTCGAACAGCTCATCAAGCGTCCCGAACCCACCGGGGAACACGACCAATGCCTTGGCCAGATAGATGAACCAGAATTTGCGCATGAAGAAGTAGTGAAACTCGAAATTAAGCTCGCGTGTGACGTAGGGGTTGTCGGTCTGCTCATGGGGCAGCGATATATTGAATCCAATATTAATGCCGCCGGCTTCCGATGCGCCACGATTGGCCGCTTCCATGATACCGGGCCCGCCACCGGTGCAGATCAGAAAACGGCGGTGTGTGTCTTCCAATTCCTTCGACCATGTCGTCAGACGGCCAGCGAGGGTACGGGCATCCTCGTAATAAGCCGACATCTTGAGATCGCGCTCGGCCCGCGCGATATCTCCTTCGCTTGCACGCGCTTCAGCCAAATTTTTCTCCGCATCATCGCGCGACAACATCCGCGCCGAGCCGAAAAAAACGATGACGTCACTGACATTCTGGTCTCGAAACCGGGCTTGCGGCTCCATGAACTCGGACATAATCCTGAGCGGTCGCGCATCCGAGCTGCTGAGAAACTTTTCGTTCCGATATGCCTTGGGCGTGCCGTTTTCCCCATTCCCATTGCTCATGGCCGCGCTCCGGTTTCGATCAAATTCAACAATCCCGTCATGTCGTCAACCATCAAGGTATCCGCTGGGAAAGGGTTTTTGCGGACGATCGGCCGACGCCCGACAAACGGCATGTCATGGGCGAGAGCCGCATCCCGGTCGGTAAAAGTATCACCAACAAACAGGCAATCCGCGGCGGATAGGTCATGCTTTCGCAACAATTCCGCGACGATGTCCGGCTTGAATTTGGGAGAGCCATGAACACTGACGAAATAACGTTCCCACCCACGGCCCCGAACAATCCGGTTCATCTCGTCCTCAGGCGTGCCGGAAATGACGAACAATTTTGAACATGACGTTTGCGCTTGCAGCAGCGCTTGGGCGCCGGGCACTTCGGGACAATCGATCACCGCCTGCTCGACAGCCGTCACATAGCGTTCTGCCCATTGATCAAGTTCCTCCGTCGACAATGGCTTGCCCAGAATTTCTTTGTGCATGCGCTCGATCTTGATCACCCGCGACACGGCACCCATCTCGCGGTTCATGTCGATCACCGCGTCGACGGTATCTCGGCCATATGTGGCGAACAAATCCCGGAAGGCGTTTTCTTTAATCGCCACCGATTCGGCCAGCACGCCATCGAAATCGAAAAAGATTGCGGCCGGAGAATTCAGGGTTTTCATCTCACGACTTCCCCCATTTCTCCGCTGCCGCATCATCGCTGTCGCGGGCATCAACCCATTTGCCGCCGTCGGGCGTGTCTTCGAGCTTCCAGAACGGCGCTTTTGTTTTCAGCCAATCAATCAGGAAATGACAGGCCTCAAACGCAGCTTCACGGTGCGCCGATGCCGCCGCCACCATGACAATTCGCTCCCCCGGTTGCAGGCGGCCATAGCGATGGATAATCAAGCTTGATGCCAGTGGCCAACGCGCATGGGCTTCGGCTTCAATATCCGATAGCGCCTTTTCGGTCATGCCGGGATAGTGCTCCAGGGTCATGGCGCCGATTTCCTCGTCACCGGCCATGTCGCGCACCAGGCCGACGAACGAACACATGCCACCGATACCAAGGTTTCCGTCGCTAAGCGCCGCCAGTTCGGCGCCGACGTCGAAATCTTCGAGCTGCACCCGTACACTCATATCAGCCGCCGGTCACCGGTGGAAAAAACGCCACTTCATCACCGGCTGAGATCGGCGCGTCCAAGGCCGCATATACCTGATTGACGGCCACACGCACCGTCGCCAAATCTGCAAACGCCGCCTCATAGCCTGCGCCTTGGCCGCGCAGCCATTCAATAAGGTCCGTGACCGTGGCCACATCATCTGGCGGGCTCAGCTCTTCGCCGGATACCCCAACCTTTTCGCGCACCCAGGCGAAATACACCAACTTCATCGCGTCACCTCGTTGAACGGCAGAAACTCCACAGTTTCACCAGCTTTCACGTTACCCCGCTCCTCGGGCAATTCCACCAAGCCATCGGCAAACACCATGGAGGTCAAAATGCCCGAACCGCCGGCTGGATATTTTTGCGCCACCAGTCCGCTGTTGTCGTGCTCAAGGCGGGCCCGCACCCACTCGCGCCGACCCGTCTTTTTCTTATAGTCGAACCCGGACCGTACGGGAAACCGTCGGGCATCCAGATTGGTCGCACCGCCAAGCCGCAACAGCAAAGGCCGCGCCAACACCATGAAGGTCACCATCGCGGCCACCGGATTGCCCGGCAAGCCGACAAACGCCGTACCCGCGACCTGCCCCAGCGCGATGGGCCGCCCGGGCTTGATCGACAAGCGCCAAAAATCGATCCGTCCGTTGCGTTCAACGGCGGCTTTAACGTGATCTTCTTCGCCCGCCGACACGCCTCCGGATGTCAGCAACACGTCGTGCTCCGCCGCTGCAGCTTGCAGTGCCGCGGCCATGGTATCCTCGTCGTCGGACAGAATACCGAGGTCCGTTACCCGGCAACCCAAATCCTTCAGCATGCCCATGACCGTATAGCGGTTGGCGTCGAAGATACATCCGTCGGGCGCATCGTCGGTGGGGTCGCGGACTTCGTCTCCGGTAGAAAACACAGCCGCGCGCAATGGCCGAAAAACCGAAAGCGCACCCCGCCCCACAGACGCCGCTAGCCCAAGCTCCTGCGGCCGCAGCCGCGCGCCCTTGGCCACCACGACATCGCCGGTTTGTACATCCTCGCCCCGGAAGCGGCGGTTTGCGCCTTGTTTCAAGCCGGCAGGCAGAATGACGCTGTCACCCTCGACGCTGCAATCCTCTTCCATGAACACCGTATCCATGCCGGCGGGCATCGGCGCGCCGGTAAATATACGCACCGCCTCGCCCGGCTTGGCGTCGCGCCCAAGCGGATGACCCGCCGCCACGCGGCCGCCGATCGGCAGGTGCGTCTCGGAATCGGGGTTCAGATCGTCGAAAAATACCGCATAGCCGTCGACCGCGCTGTTATCGTGCGGCGGCACATCGCGCGGTGCGCTCACGTCTTCAGCCAATATCCGCCCAAGCGCCTCGGCAAGCGGCGCGCTCTCATGTTTTGCCACCGGCGCCACTCGGTCCGCTAAAATAGCCATCGCCTCATCGACGGGCATCAGAGCGCCGCCGAAGGCGAAACAATCGTCCTTAAGCTGTGCCATCTCTTATTCTTCCGCCTCAAGCTTACAATACTCGACAATAAAGTCGCCAACAGCGGCAACGTCGTTCAAATCCAACACGGGAACCGCCGCCGTCTCAAGGGCACCGTCACTGGCGATGGCAACCACTGTGTCGTCCGTTTGGGCAATCAGCGGCTTACCGATTGCCGGGCGATGCACCTCGAGCTTGTGGTGCGGATGGCGCTTAAATCCCTCGATCAGCACCAAGTCAACCGGCGCCATGTTCGCCAATAAGGCATCAATGTCGGGCTCCGGCTCGTCGCGGTTCTCGTGCAGCAAGGCCCAGCGTTTGGTGCCCGTGATCAATACCTCGTAAGCGCCGGCCTCCCGGTGCATGTGGGAATCCTTGCCCGGTTTGTCGATATCGAAGTTGTGGTGTGTGTGCTTCATGGTCGAAACACGAAACCCACGCCCGATCAGCTCAGGCAACAGCTCGCGCATGAGCGTCGTCTTGCCGCTGCCACTCCAACCGACAACGCCGAAAATCTTCGAATGCAAACCCGTCATCGTTGGTTCAATCTCCGGTGTCGGTCGAGGATCGCTCGGCCGGCGCGGAATCCGTTTCGCGGATATGCTTAAGCCCAGCCACCAGATAGTCGAAGCCGGTAATCAACGTGAGGACGGCCGCGCCCCAAAGCCCGTAAACGCCGATTTCGATCGTGCTGATGGGTCCGAAATCCGGTCCATTGGGGCCGACCAGCAAAAACCCAAGCGCCAGCATCTGAATTGTCGTCTTCCATTTCGCCAGCGTGCTGACCGGCACGCTGACCCGCACTTCGGCCAGAAATTCCCTGAGCCCCGACACCAAGATCTCACGGCACAGAATAACCGCCGCCGGGAGCACCGTAAGCCCCGAGACCCGGTCGATTCCCACCAGGACCAGCAGCACCGCCGCCACCAACAATTTGTCAGCGATAGGATCGAGAAACCGACCAAAGGCTGATTGTTGATGCCACGCGCGCGCCAAATAACCGTCAAAGAAATCCGTTATGCAGGCGTATGTGTAGGCGGAAAACGCCAGCCAGCTGCCAAGCGGATCGCCAACGAACAAAAGCAGGCACACCACCACCGGAATGGCGACAACCCGCGAGAATGTCAAGATATTCGGAATTTGGTTCAGCATCATTTCGTCCCAGGCCGGCGGCCTCGTGCCGCCATGGGCATTCTACGTCAAGATGCCGGACAGGCAACTACAGTGGCAACCACACTGGCAACTACCGCTGCCCAAGATTCAGAAGCTCATCGAAAGTCGATTACTGTTCCGCATGGAACCAATCGTAAATCGTCTGCGCCATGGCCTTGCTGATGCCGTCGACGGCTTCCAGGTCAGATCGGCCGGCCTGAGCGACGGAACGCGCATCGCCGAAATGATGCAACAACGCCTTCTTTCGCTTCGCGCCAATACCCGGCACCTCGTCCAACATGGAACGCTGGATGGCCTTTGAGCGCTTTTGGCGGTGCGAGCCGATGGCGAAACGGTGCGCCTCATCTCGGATGCGCTGTAAAAAATAGGAAACCGGGTCACGCGGTGCCAAATCGAACGGCCGCGCACCCGGGCGAAACACGGTTTCGCGCCCAGCATTGCGGTCCGGCCCCTTGGCAATGGCGGCAAGCGCCACATCCTCTATACCCAACTCGGCAAACACCTCTTCGGCAATGCCCAATTGTCCCTTGCCGCCATCGACCAGCACCAGATCCGGCCATTGTCCGCTTGTACGCTCGGCGTCCTCCTTCAGGGCGCGCGAAAACCGCCGCGTTAACACCTCGCGCATCATGGCGTAATCATCGCCGGGGCTGTATCCCTCATCGCCGGGCTTATCGGCGGCGCCTTTGATGTTGAATTTGCGATAGGCGTTTTTCTGGAAACCTTCCGGTCCGACGACGATCATCGCACCGACGGCTTTGGTGCCGGAAACATGGCTGTTGTCATAGACTTCTATCCGGTCCGGTGCTGCGTCCAAACCGAACTTGTCGGCAAGTCCGTCCAACAATCGGCGCTGCGTAGCACTTTCAGCCAAGCGCCGCTCCAGGGCCTGGCGGGCATTGGCAGCAGCGTGGGCCACCAGTTTTTGTTTATCGCCGCGCTTTGGCACCAGAATTTTCACAACGCGCTCGGCGCGCACGCCCAAGGCTTGCTCGACCAATTCGTGATTGGGGATTGCGTGACCCAGAATGACCGTTTTTGGTGGCGGTGTGCGCGCATAAAACTGGCCCAGAAAGGCTTCAACGACGGTTTCCAAATCTTCGTTTCGGGCCTGCGCCGGAAAATAGGCCCGGTTGCCGTAATTGGCGCCGGAGCGGAAGAAGAACACCTGGATACACGTCACACCGCCTACCTGCGCGGCGGCGATGACGTCGGCGTCCTTGATCTGGCTGAGGTTGATATCCTGGTGCGCCTGAATTCGCGTGAGCGCGCGGATGCGGTCGCGGTATTGCGCCGCCAACTCGAATTCCAGATTGTCGCTGGCCTCTTGCATCAAGTGCGCGAAACGACGCTGGATGCGCTGAGAGTTGCCGGTGAGGAAGTCCTTGGCCTCGGCGACCAGGGCGGCGTAGTCTTCCGCACCGATGATATCGACGCACGGCGCCGCACAGCGTTTGATTTGATAAAGCAGACATGGCCGCGTGCGATTGGCGAACACGGTATCCGTGCACGACCGCAGCAGGAAGGCGCGTTGCAGCACGGCCAAGGTTTCATTGACCGCCCACACCGACGCGAAGGGACCGAAGTAATCGCCCTTGCGAGATTGCGCGCCGCGATATTTCAGAACACGCGGGTACTCGTGGTCGCGCGCAATAAGAATAAACGGGAACGATTTGTCGTCGCGGAGCAAGATATTATAGCGCGGCGCATAATGCTTAATCAGATTGGATTCCAGCAGCAGCGCTTCGGCTTCGGTGTGGGTGGTGACAAACTCCATACCCACGGTTTCGAAGATCATGCGGCTGATGCGCACGCTTTGGCGCTCGGGATGGGTATAGGCGGCAACGCGTTTGCGCAGGTTCTTCGCCTTGCCCACATAAAGCACGTTGCCGTCGGCGTTGATCATCCGATAAACGCCCGGCTGCTGCGGCAAGGTCTTCAGATGCGCCTCAATCACCGACACACCCACAGGAGCCTGGGGCGCCGGCGCGGTTTCTTTTTCATCTTGCTCAGACGAGATCTGGTCCGTCATTTTGCTTTCCCTGCACACCTCAGCGGAGCCGTCGTTCTTGCGCTTCAAATTTCCACACCAGAAATATAGAACGATCTATCCACGAAAGCTGTGGATATCTTTGTTGAAAAGCGCCCTGACCTGTCCATTGGGATGATAAATCAACGGTTTAGCGAAAATGACTAAATTTTAGGCACACTAATAACTTATTGAAAAAAAAGATAAAATTTTATTTTTCTTGCTCGCAACTCGATTTTGCAAGGTTACTGAAATAAATACGTCACATTTCCGGGACGGGGAAAAGGCTGTGCAAAACCGCACAGCTTGAAGCCTTGAGATGAATGCTGGAATTACTATGTAAAAACCAAGATATCGCGGATTTATACTTGGCTATATCTTTCAATTTCCACGCCTACGCTGGCGGCGTTTTCCAAGATATCTAGCTTTTCCACGCGCACCCTGACCGAGCGCACTTGCGGCTGGTGCAAGGACATATCGGCGATTTCGTCAGCAAGGGTTTCAACCAGGTTCACATGCCCTCTGGCGACAATGGCCTGAATGCCATCGGCCATACCTTCATAGCAGATCACATTGCGAATATCGTCGTTGATCTCAGCGGCGCCCTCGTCGACGGCAAGGTCGAGATTGATACGGACACGCTGCGGGCCATCTTTTTCATGCGCATGGATGCCGATGGAACAAGCCACCACATAGTCGCGGATGAAAACGTGCCGCACCGATTTTCCCGCATCCGCAATGCGCAGCGGTTCCACGTTGTCGGCAAGTTTCAGGTTTGCATCCATCTCTTTCGTTCCTTTTCTTCGCGGTCAACTCGGTTCCGCCACCTCTACGTCTACCCTTGATGCTCGAATATCGCCAGCGCCGATCAGCGCATACCCATATGTTGCCCGGAATCCACCGCGATCATCTGACCGGTCACGGCCGGCGAATCCAAAATAAACCGCACAGCCCGGCAGATATCTTCGGGCAACACCTGGCGCGCCAATGGCATGGCCGTCCATTCCTCGGCAAAATCCTCTCCGCTCTGGTGCACGCTCTGCAACGTCGGACCGGGGCCGATGCCGTTGACCCGTACCGCGGGCGCCATCGCCCGCGCCAGTATTTGCGTCAGACCCCAAAGCCCCGCTTTGCTGAGCGTGTAGGTGGTGAAGTCGGGTGTCAGGTTCCAAACTCGCTGATCAATGATATTGATGATGCAGCCCTGGCGGTCCGGCGGCAGTTGTGCCTGAAAAGCCTGCGAAAGCAAAAACGGGGCGCGCAGATTGACCTCCATATGCAGGTCCCAGGTTTCTCGCGTCGACGTTGCAACGGTATCGCGTTCGAAAGTCGACGCATTATTGATCAGGCAATCTATCGATCCGATTGTCTCCACGGCCGAGGGTATCAGCGCGTTGACGTCGTCTTCGTTGCGCAAGTCGGCGCTGACGGCCACGGCATTGCGGCCCACGGCTTGAATTTCCGAGGCGAGTTCTTCGGCATCCTTGCGAGAGGTTGCGAAATGAAGCGCCAAGTCCCAACCATCATTCGCCAACTCGAGGGCAATGGCGCGACCGATACGCTTCGCCGCGCCGGTCACCAGGGCCGTTCCTTTTCGTTGTTCGCTCATGGCCGGAGAATGATCGAAGCCGCGCGCTCAGACAAGTCCCTGAAACTCGCACGTCAGCCGAGCAAGCGTTCCACACCGTGGGCTTGAAGCCAGATATAGGCGATATACACGGCAAACAACACACCACCTGTCGCCCGCGAAATGCGCCAGCCAAGCGCAAGCACCGGCACCAAGATCAACGTCGAGGCCAGCATCACCCACATATCGAAGCTGACAACCTGGTTTGCAATCGGCAACGGCGCCACCAGCGCCGTGGTGCCCGCGACACCCAGGATGTTGAACAGATTGGACCCCATCACATTGCCCAGCCCGACCGCTGCATGGCCGCGCCACGCGGCAACCACGGTCGCCGCGAGTTCCGGCAGAGACGTACCGAACGCAAACAACGTCAGGCCGATGACCTCCTCGGAGACACCCCACGAGCGGGCAATCTGAACGCCGCCATCGATCAACACTTCTGCGCCGCCAATAAGACCCGCCAACCCAACGATCACGGCTATGGAGGAACCGAGCGCCGTTTTCGGCCATCCTTCGAATTCTTCCAACTGCTCAGCGGCGTCGCCATTTCCGCCTTTGTCGCGCCAGTAGGATATGGTGAGAAAAACGAAGAAGCCGATCAGCAGCAAAACACCGGCAAAGACATCCAACTCGCCTCGCGCCGCCAATGCCATGAACACCAGCGTACCGCCGACCAGCATGGCGCCATCACGGCGCAAGCCCGCCTCACTCGGTTTAATCGGCATAATCAATGCGGCCACACCGAGGATCAGCAGCACATTGGCAATGTTGCTGCCGACCACGTTACCGACGGCCAATCCCGGCGCCCCTTCCAAAGCCGCTCGAACGCTGACCACCAATTCCGGCGCGGACGTCCCAACGGCGACAACCGTCATCCCGATCACCAAGGGCGATACGCCGTAGCGTTCCGCCAACATAACCGCGCCCCTGACCAACAGTTCGGCACCGCCGACCAAAACGACCAGCCCGATCACCACCTGCAAATACATCATCCGCTGAGTTTCCTGACCTTTTCCGGCCAATGCTCGAAAGCGGCGGCCACCTCTGTATATAAAGACCGTTTAAACGGCACGATCAAACTTGGCAAATCGGCAAGCTCCGCCCAACGCCACTCGGAAAACTCCGGTTTCGCATGGGTTTCCAGATTGAAGTCGGAATCCTTGCCGGTGAACCTCAGCGCATACCACTTCTGGCGCTGCCCTCTGTACTTGCCACGCCACGCAACGCCGACCAATTCATCTGGCAGGTCGTAATCGATCCAATCCTTGGTTTCATCAAGGATTTCCATCTTGTCGGTACCTGTTTCTTCGTCAACTTCGCGAATAACGGCGGCACGCGGATCTTCACCCTTGTCGATGCCGCCTTGCGGCATCTGCCAATAATCCTTGATCTCCTGACCGGGCTTCGGCAGGCGGCAACCGACCCACACCTTCCCTTCGGCATTGAATATGACGCCGCCCACACCCAGGCGAAACGGCAAAGACGTTCGCAGTTTCTTCAATTTCTTCGCCTTCGCTTTTGGCTTCTCTTTTAGTTTCTGGCTCTTACTCATTCGATAAACTGCTTTCCGACAACAGAGGAGACAGGCACCAGCACGAGCTTCTTTTCGGCCAGGGTTTTGATCCAGGCTTGAACCTGGTGAATGCTAACGGGATAGGGTCGTGCTGTCGCAATGGCCGTGGCGTTCTTCGAGATAAACGCTTCCAGGTTTCGCAACTTTCGCTGAATGCTCCCTGACGACGGTGGATCATCAAGCACCACATTGTTCTTCAGGACCGGCAGATCAATTTCCTGGGCAATAGTCGGCGCCGACGATTTGGATGACCGGGCCGCATCGACAAAGATCAGGCCTCTGCGCTTGATCTCCTCCAGGATTGGTTTCAACTGGCCGTCCGCAGTCGAAAACTTCGACCCCATGCTCGACACGACGCCGACATATCCTCCAAAACTGCTAAGCACGCTATGCAGGCGCTTGATATTGTCTGCAACTTGGATGGTTGTCGTAAGCGCCATAGGCCCCGCATCGCGGTTCGGAAAACTGCCGCTTTCCATGGGTAGCGAAACAAACACTTCGTGGCCAGCCAAGCGGGCTCTCAACAGCCAATCTTCCAAATCACTGGCATAAGGCTCGAACACAAGGCTCACTTCCGGCGGCAACTTGCGGATGGCCGCCATCGTTGCGGCCCGGCTGAGCCCCAGTCCGGTAACCATAATGGCCACGTGTTGCCCTTGTTCGTTACCCTTCAGTGGTCGGGCATAGGCTTCCCACGGCTTGCCGCCTCTCGAATCGATCTTCGGCAGCGGCTTGGATTGGCCGTCAACGTTTTCCAACAACGCCTTGATCGGCGCTGCCGCCAAGGGCACCCCTTTCTCCAGGTCCGCGGTTCGCCGGTACGATGTCGACGTGACCGACGGAACAACAAGCCCCTGTGCGCCGCTGGCGGCGCCGGCCAAGGCATTCAGCGAGCCACCGGCAACATCGGGTGTGGTCAACGTTGTTTCGCTTGCGGCTCCAGCCGCTTGACCGGATTCGGCCGCGGCTTGCTGACCGTCCGATTGCGCCCCAAGGGAAGCATTGAGGGTTTCGCCGGATGATTCAGCAGATGTTTCTGCCGAAGTTTCGCCGGATCCTTCGGCGGGGGTTTCACCGCCCTCAACATCGACGGCATTTAGCGAACCCGCCTTGGGTGGCAAAGCCATCTGAATGCGTCCGTCGCTTGGCGGCGCTTGGGCGGTCTGTTCATCGTCTCCCATCAACCAGAATGCCGCGCCGCCGGCGATCCCCAACACCAAGACACCGACCGCCGCACCGATGAAGATCAGCTTTTTTCGTCGGTCTCCACCACCTTCGCCATCTTCATCGTCATCGTCCCAGTCATCGTCGTCGTAGTCGAGTTCATCGTCGCCGAAGTCGAAGTCCTCATCATCATCTCCCTCGGCTGCGCCATCGTAGCCATCGTCGCCATCATCGGATGAACTGTCGGTACCGAACAGCGCTTCGTCGTCCCCCGCCATCTGCGCTTCCAGGGCCGCCAACTGGTCATTTTGAATGGAGCCGCCTTCTTCGTCATCTTCGTCATCGGGGAGATCGTCATTGCCGCCCAGATCGCCATCTACGTCGCCGCCAAAGTCACCATCAAGACTTTCGTCATCATTGCCGAAATCGTCATCGTCCATGATGACGGTGGTAGAGGCATCGTCGTCATCGTCGTCGAAATCGAAATCGTCGTCATCGAAATCATCATCGTCGTCGCCCGATGACCGCTTGAAAAGTTTTTTAAGGAACTTCAACGCCGAACCCCTTCATTGGGACTTTTCTGGCCCGTCAGTTGGTACGTTTGGAGAGTGAGTCGGCATAAAGCGACAAGCCGCGCAACAGATCCAGCGCCCGAGCCAGTTGATAATCGTCCGGTGTCTTATCCGCTTTCGGTTTGGCTTTGTCCGCATCGGGCTCGGCCGCCGCATCAGGCGCTTTCGCCGGCGCTTTATCACCGTCCTTGCCGTCTGGATTATCCAGCGCGCCATGCAGGTCCGCCTCGCGGGTGCGTTGGCGGGTCGTTATTTTCTCCACCTTTGCCGGCTCGACCACGATATCAGGGTCGATGCCCTTGGCTTGAATGGAGCGCCCCGACGGCGTGTAATAACGCGCCGTCGTCAGGCGCATGGCGCCATGACCGGAAAGCGGCATGATGGTTTGCACAGAGCCTTTGCCAAAGGACTTGGTCCCCAAGATGATGGCCCGGCGATGATCTTGCAGGGCGCCCGCGACAATCTCGGACGCCGAAGCCGAACCGCCGTTGATCAACACCACCACGGGCAGGCCTTTCGCCAAATCACCGGTTTTCGCGTTGTAGCGCTGGGTGTCTTCGGGTTTCTTCGAGCGTGTCGATACAATCTCGCCACGATCCAAGAACGCATCGGATACCTTGACTGCCTGATCCAGAAGGCCGCCCGGGTTGTTACGCAGATCAAGCACCACGCCAATTAAATCGTCGCCCAACTCGCCATCGAACTTAGCCATGGCTTTCTCCAGGCCTTTGTCGGTTTGTTCGTTGAAAGACGTGATGCGCACATATCCGACTTTGCCTTCGACGCGCGAACGCACGCTGGTGATCTTGATGACCGCCCGAGTGATGGAGACATCGAAAGGATCCGCCACGTCTTTACGGCGAATGGTCAGCTTGATGTCACTGCCGACTTTGCCGCGCATGCGATCCACGGCTTGTGACAGCGTCAGGCCTTGCACCGGCTTGCCATCCAAATGGGTGATGAAATCGCCGGCTTCGACGCCGGCGCGGTGCGCCGGGGTGTCATCAATGGGCGAGATCACCTTGACAAACCCCGCCTCCATCGTGACTTGAATGCCAAGGCCGCCGAACTCTCCGCGCGTATTGACCTGCATGTCACGGAAACTTTTCGAGTTCATGTAACTGGAATGCGGATCCAACGACGTCAGCATACCGGTAATGGCGGCTTCAATCAGTTCTTCGTCTGTGGGGGTTTCCACGTACTCGGCTCGTACCCGCTCGAACACATCACCGAACAGGTTCAATAACCGGTAGGTATCGGCGCCATTCTTTTTATCTTCCGCCGCGCTGGACGCCAGAGGGGCGAGCCCCACCATGGCCGCTGTGAGGAAAACCATTATTGTTAGCTTTGAGAAAACGTTCATCCGCTTACCTTACCTTTGCGTGCCGCCAGCCAAGCTAGGGGATCGATGGGCTGGCCCTTGCGACGAAATTCTACATAAAGCGCCGGTCTTTGGACACGACGACGCCCTTTAGCGCTGACTTGTTTGGCACGGCCCATGACCCCCACCGGCTCACCGACCAAGAACCATTGTCCCACGGTCGCATCGATTCGTGCCATCCCGGCGAGAAGCGTATGATATCCGCCGGTGTGCTCGATGATCAAGAGTTGCCCGTAACCGCGAAACGGGCCGGAGAAAACAATTTTGCCCTCAAACGGCGCAATGACCTGCGCCAGCGCCGTCGTTTCTATGGTCAAACCCTTATGGATACGGCCATTGGCGATCGCTTGGCCGTAACGCGCTACGACGCGGCCGACAACCGGAAACGGCAATTTCCCTTTCGCCGCATCGAACGGCTTGGCACTGAAACCTTTCGGCATGGCGCCCGGACGGCGCAAGGCCGTGGTGCGGACGCCTGGCGCTTGACCGGCACGCCGCGAGGCCGCTCCGGATGCTCGCGATGTCGCACGGGCCCGCGATGCCTGGGTTTTATCCGCCGCTTCGCGCTTGGCGCGCAGTTGATTGAGACGCCCCACCAGATCTTGCAGACTGGCTGCCTGCGTTGACAATTTTGCCGCTTGTTTGTTTGCCAGCGTGGTTTGCCGGACCGTCCGGCGGCGCAGGCGCGATTTTCGTCCGAGCAGGCGCTTTAAGACCTGGCGTTGTTCTTCCAGCTTACCCAGCTCGCCGTCCAACTCGGCCCGCCGGGATTCCGCTTCCTCGCGTGCCGCCATCAGGTCGGCCAGGTTGCCGGCCAGTTCACGCGCTTCGCCCTCAAGACGCGGCAGCACGGCGCGCAGCAAAATCGCACTGCGCACCATATCGGCGGGAGGGATTGGTTGGCCGATCAGGGCCTCGGGCGGGTTTCGCGCCATGCGTTGCAGCGCCGCGAGAACCTTACCCAGTTGCATGCGCCGCGCCGTGAACAACTGGCGAATGCCGTCCTGGCGGGCGTTCAAATCCTCCAACTGGCTTTCCAGTTCAGCCGTACGGGTTTCATGGTGCTGGATAATCCGCGCCGCCGCCACAAGGCCTTCACGGATGCGCTGGATATCGGTCTCCAGCGTTTCCGCCTTTTTTTGCAGGGCTTCGGTCTTGCCGCGCGCGGCATCCAGCTCGCGTTTCTTGGCGCGCAGACGCGCCGCGGCGGTTGGTGGCGCCGGCGGCTTGGGTTTCGTTTTTGTTGGTTGGTTTTTTTGAGTTTGCGCCAAGCCGGGCGCGGGCGCAATCCAACCAGCGGCGGCGAGACATAGAACCGATATTCCGCCGATAAAGAGGCGACGGACCATATTATTCGGCGGCGGCGATTACGACGCCGCCCGTATCCAGCAGGGAATGCCCGGTCATTTCACCTGGCTGCGCCAACTGCATGAGCGCCAGCAAGGTCGGGGCCACGTCTGACAAACGCCCATGGCGCAATCCAGCCACTGTCTCCGGCGCATTGACCAATATGGCCGGCACCTCATTAAGGCTGTGTTGGGTATGCGGCCCGCCGTTGTCGAGGTCGAACATTTCCTCGCAGTTGCCGTGATCAGCGGTCACCAACATCACGCCGCCGGCATTTTTGACCGCTGCCTCCAACCGGCCAAGGCTGGCGTCGAGCGTCTCCGCCGCCTTTATGGCGGCCTCCAAAATACCGGTATGGCCGACCATGTCGCCGTTGGCGAAATTCACCACGATCAGGTCAAACGTGCCGCCTTCGATGGCAACCACCAGCTTGTCGGTCACTTCCGGCGCCGACATTTCCGGCTGCAGGTCATAAGTGGCGACTTTCGGCGATGGCACCAAGATGCGTTCCTCGCCTTCGAACACGTCTTCGCGCCCGCCATTGAGGAAAAAGGTGACATGCGCGTACTTCTCCGTCTCGGCGATGCGCAACTGTTTGCCGCCCGCCTCCGACACAACCTGACCCAGGATGCCGCTCAGGGTTTCGGCCGGGAAAAGCGCGCCGAAGAGCAGGTTCAAATCCTTCGAATACTCGACCATGCCCAGCCGCGCCGCGAATGCCGGTACGGCGGCGCGCTCGAACCCGTCGAACGCCGGGTCGGCCAACGCCGCCAAAATCTCGCGCGCCCGGTCGGCGCGGAAGTTCGCCATCAACAGACCGTCGCCATCAACCATGCCGGCGTAGTCACCGATCACGCAGGGCAGCATGAACTCATCGCCTTTGTCATCGGCGTAGCTCGCCTCGATGGCGCCGAGCGGGTCGGCAGCGCTGACATTTTCGGCACCATCAGCGGCAACCATGGCGCGGTGCGCTAATGCGACGCGGTCCCACCGCTGGTCGCGGTCGAGGGCATAGTAGCGGCCACTCACTGTCGCCACGGCGAAATTGTCGAGGTTTTCCGTGTCGGCCAAAAACTTTGCCAGATAATCACGGCCCTGGCGCGGCGGCGTATCGCGGCCATCGAGGAATGCATGCAGCCGCACCGGCACGCCCGCACGCGTTACGATGCGCGCCAGTTCGACCATATGGTCTTGATGCGAATGCACGCCGCCCGGCGACAAAAGACCCAGCAAATGGCACGTCCCGCCGCTTTGTTTCAGCGCGTCGATCATCGCCGTCAGTTCCGGCTTTGACGCCAACGCGCCATCCGCCACGGCGGCATCGATGCGCGGCAAATCCTGCATCACGACGCGCCCGGCGCCCAGGTTCATGTGTCCGACCTCAGAGTTGCCCATCTGGCCTTCCGGCAACCCCACATCCAGCGCGCAGGATTTGAGCTGCGCTTTCGGATAGGCGTCGACAAAACGGTCCCAGTTAGGCGTATCGGCGGTGGCAATAGCGTTGCCATGGGTCTCAAGCCGCTCACCCCAACCGTCCAAAATGCACAAGATGACAGGACGGGGTTTTGCAGCGCGTTCAGGCGAATCGATCATGGCGGTAATATAGTCATAATTGGCGGGATTTCGCAGCCTAAATGATGAATTCTCACGACCTCGTCAACGCTGATTTGTGGAAATCAGGCGCAAAACAGCCATATGATGAGGACAGACCTTGATATGAGACCTAGGCGGAGCCGTTTATATTTTTCAATTTTTCCAGCGCCAAATCGCAAATGCCGGACCGCGCAGCCGCGCTGCCGGGGCGCACTGAGCCCATTCCCGTCACTGAGCCGCACTTCGTCAATGGCCGTGACCTAACGCCGCCTTTCCCGGACTGCTTTGAGCAAGCCATCTTCGGGCTCGGCTGTTTTTGGGGCGCGGAACGGGTATTTTGGCAAACCCCCGGTGTCTACGTCACCGCGGTGGGTTATGCGGCGGGCTTCACGCCCAACCCCACCTACGAGGAGGTTTGTTCGGGACGCACCGGCCACAATGAAGTGGTGCTTGCTGTATTCGACCCAAACGCGGTTTCCTTCGACGCGCTCTTGAAAGTGTTCTGGGAAGGCCACGATCCGACCCAGGGTATGCGCCAAGGCAACGATACCGGCACGCAGTATCGCTCCGGCATCTATTGCACCACCCGCGATCAACTGAAAACCGCCGAAGCCAGCCGCAAGGCGTACGCCAAGAAACTCAAGGCCGCGGGCCTCGGCGCCATCACCACAGAAATCCTCGACGCGCCGGAGTTCTATTACGCCGAGACCTACCACCAACAATATCTGGGCCGGAACCCGGGCGGTTATTGCGGGCTGGGCGGTACAGGCGTCAGTTGCGGCTGAGCTTTGGTATTGCCCCTCAGGCGCCGGGCGCATTTCTTCGAAATGCTTGGCTTACGGGCCATTGGGCCCGACGCGCGGTCGCGCTTGCCGAAGGGCCGCGGGCAAAACCCACGGCCCTTCGGGGTTACCTGAATATCTCGTCAAAGAAGTTCATGGTCTGGCGCCAGGAATCGCCGTCCGCCTTGGCGTTGTAGGCGAGCGGCAGCTTGAACTTCTTGCCGCGGGCCGTGGCTGCGGGGCTGGTGAAGCTGTGCACAACACCCGGATAGTTGACGATCTTGTAGTCTACACCGGCCCGCGCCATCTCGGCCCGCAAAGCGCTGATTGATTCAGGCTTTACGAATTTATCGTCGGCACCGTTAAACACCCGCACCTTGGCTTTCGTCACGCCCGCCTTGGCTTTCTCGATCGGCGTCAGATTGCCGTGGAAACTGACCACGCCATCAAGATCGACGCCGAGGCGCGCCATGTCCAGCACCACCTTGCCACCGAAGCAGTACCCGATGGCCGCGGTTTTATCCGGGTCCACCGTGGCGTGTTGAAGCAACTCGATGTAGGCGGCCTGAAAGCGCGATCGCATGCGGTCGGCATTGGCGATGGCTTCCTTCATGAAAGCGCCGGCGGTTTTCGGGTGGTCGGCCTGTTTGCCGGTCCCGTACATATCCAGCGCAATCGCCGTATAGCCGCGTGCCGCCAGCAATTCAGCGCGCTTGCGCGCATAGGCGTCATGCCCCCACCATTCGTGCACCACGACGACGCCGGGCCGCTTGCCCGAAATCGCATCATCGTGGGCGATGTAGCTGGTGAACTCCTGGCCATCGACACTGTACTTCACGACCTCGCCCTTGACCGCCGCTTGAGCCGAACCGGCGGCGGCGACGCCAATCAACGCTGCGCCTATTGCCAACATTTTTAGAGTCGATTTCATCGTTGTTTCCTTTCGCTCCCCGAGGGTTGATTATCGACGCTCCGCGGACGGGGTCATGGTCTCGACCCTGCGCATGTCGTCGTCTTCAAACATGCCCGGATTGTCCAGGTAGTCATGGACCATCTCCAGGCAGTCGTCCCCCCAAAACAGCTCGTCCCCCACGCGGCAGGTCGGTACGCCGAACACGCCCGCCATCACCGCATCGTCACCGCTCTTTAACAGCCCGGCCTTCACCGCCGGGTCGGCGACGCGCGCATCGCCATCGTCAATCCCCGCCGCCGCCTGGATACCGCCCCAACCGGCGTCATCGTCAGGCAAGTGCCCGTCTACCCAGATGGCGCGGAAAATCGATTGTACCACATCCAAATCATTATCCATGGCGATGGAAAGCCTGAGCGCGCGCAGCGGGTTGAACGGATGCTTCGGCGGCGTGTGATAAGGAATACCATCATGCCGCGCGCGCCACACGCATTGGCGAAACGCGAAAATCTTTTTCGGCGGCACCTCGGCCGGGCCTTTCTGCCCCCAATGGTTCAACAGCCCCGCGAACAGCACCGGTACGCACTCTATATCGTTGTCTGCCGCCAAAGCTCCCAGCCGCGCCGATTGCAGGTAGGCATAGGGCGAGATGAAATCGAAGTACCAATGAATGCGGGCCACAGTTTTTCCCTTTCTATTCGGCAGCGGGTTTTTGCGACGACGGAATCAAAGTCGGCGCATCGGGATCGAAGGCCAATTCAGGCGTCTCCGGCACCTGGCAGCCGACCGGGCAACAGCGTCCGGGCTGGCGATCACGTGAGATATCCTTGCCGTCTTCCGCCAACACGTTGCGGTCGAGCAGTTTCTTCACCACCTCGACGCGGTCTTCGATGGGATAGTAGCGGTAAATCTCGCGCTTCATGGCTTCGGGCGAACCGCCGCCATGCAGCGAGATCACCGAATACCATCCGGCCTCGTCGGATGCCGTCAGGTCTTCCATCAGCCGCGCCACGGCCATGCGTTTCTCGTGCGGCACGTCTTCCCGGGTTTGCAGCATCGACGACAAATCTCCCGCTGTCGCCGGGTTGTGATCCTCGTCGGGGCCCGGCAGCGTGACGATCAAACCGCCCGAGACCTCATGCGCAAGCCGGTGCATGTCGTAAATCTGTGTCGCCAACAATAGCTTCCCCACATTGGCGAAAACACCGTCCGGCTGATAGACGCCCGATGGATCCTGGAATCCGTAAACCGACGCCGCCACGCCACAAGCGTAAAATCCCTCCACGGTCTTGATCAATTCGACCATACGATCGCGCAGGTGCGGCGTTGTCTCCACGTCCAATCCGTTGGCTTGGCTCATGAGCACGCCGGCACCGATCAACAGATCGCCGAACCCCGCCCGCGCACCGATGCAACTGTGGCGGTGATGGGTGGCGTAGGTGCGGGTCAGATGATGGGAATATCGCCACTGATCGCCTTGCGGCCCATCCAGGAACACGCGCTCATAGGGCACAAACACATCGTCGAACATGACGACACCCGTGGACTGCCCATAGCGGCCCGAAAACTTCGCCGCAACTTTGCCCGGCGTTCCGGCGGGGCGCGCCGCGATGGTAATGCCCTCCGCATCCGCCGGCACGGCGCAACAGACTGCATAGTCGGCATCGGCTTCGTTCATGTTACGGCAAGGCATGACCAGGAATTCGTGCATGTAAGGCGCGCCGGTGACGATGGCCTTGGCGCCGCGAATGACGATGCCGTCGGCGCGACGCTCCTTGATATGCACATAGGCGTCCGCATTCCACTGCTGGTGCGGATGAAGCGAACGGTCACCCTTTCCATCGGTCATGGCAATGCCGACGGTGAGGTCTTCGCCTTGCACCTTGTGCAGATAATTGACGAAGCGGTCGTGCGGCTCGTTATCACCATCGGCCGCCATTTGATGCGTCACTTGATAGAGCGCGTTGAAGCCGTCGTGGTTCAAATAGCGCTGCACGCAGCCGCCCTCGCGGCACAGCAGGCGCACGGCCTCCAGCTTGTTGATCAGGTCCTGCGGCGTGCGGTTGAGGTGCAGCATGCGGTTGACCTCGCGGCCTGACGTGTGCTGCGTCGCCACCATCAGGTTGCGGTAGGCGGGCTCCAACGCGAAATCGTAGGTCAGGCCGACGGCGTTGACGCCGGGTGCGAGCATGGGCGCATCGGCGACTGAATCAATTTGCTCGCCATCGACGAACACGCGCGGGCTCATGGCGCGCAACGACTCGCGATACCCCTCCGACGACAAGAACATGGCTTCCTCCCTGTGCTCTCCATGGCACCGTTCCTTGATGGTAATGCGAGTGGATTTAGGAGGCAAATCGCCGAACAGGGGGTCTAGAAAAACGCCTGAAACGAAGCGCTCAAGGAGCCAAACCGGCTGACCCGGGCCTGGCCTTCGAATTCCTTGGTGATCAGCGCATTGGTATAGGCGATCTGAAAGCGGCCAAGAGTGATGGCGGCGCCGACACTGAGCCGCCCGACGAACGGCTCGCGCCCGACACTGTGACTGTCGCGCCATGTGTTGCCGTCGATAAAAATATTGTGCGCCACGTAACGCCCTTCGGCGGTGGTAAACAGATAAAAACCCCAGCCCTCTTCATGCAGCTTATCCAATGACGCGCCGCCGTGGATCAGCGACGGCGGGCCGAAATCGCTGGGCAGGTTGAGCCCCACGCGCATGGCCCCCCCGGCGTTCACATGAGTCAGCACATTGCCCAGGCTTGCGCCCATATGCGGTACGAAGTCCGCCTGCCAACCCCGACCCAGCTGCCATGGGTCTGCGAGCCGCCACTTGCGCTCATAGGCGATCAACAGGCCGGGCTCTGTTTTCAGTTGGTTGTCCCAGCCCTCAAAGTTATCAATCAGGCGCAGGTCGTGGACGAAGTCCTGCGCCTCTTCGCCTTGCGCTTCGGGCCCGACGACGCCGAGGCTCAGCTCCACCGATTCCGATGTCTGGCTGCCGTTTGCATTGTCCGTCACCGTGTGCAGTGACAGACTGCCGTAAAGCCAACCCGCATAAGGCCGGTCATCCGTAACCACCGAAGTGCTGAAGCGGTCGGTCGGTGTGTAGATATCCTGGCCCAAGGCCCACCCGAAGCGCGTCGATTTGTTTTCGTCCTGGGCGATGACCTCCAGCAGATCGCGGACTTGTTGCAACACCGGCAAGGTCTTGCCGCCTTCCGGCGACAGCCACGAGGCGCGCATGCCGTTGGTGTAATGACGGTCCGTACCGGCGAATAAATCGTTCTCAAAGGTGAAGGCGAAGGTGCCGAGTTCCGTATCGCCGGCTTTTGCAATTTCCCGATCAGCGGCCGCAGCGATTGCCGGCCACAACAGACACGTCATCAAGAACAATCGGAACATCAGCGGGCGCATGGGGCGAGTTTAGCGCGCAAAGATTAACGGTCAACGTACAGGATGCACACCTGAGAAACGCCTGATACATTGCCGCCAACCCCAAACTCAAAGACGAAGGACCGCCCGATGAAATACACGCTTGGTGAACACCGTGTTCAAACCCACCCCGACGGCAATTGGATCGCGCCCAACGCGTCGGTCATCGGACAGGTGAGCTTAGAGAAAGACGCCAGCGTGTGGTTCAACGCGACGCTGCGCGGCGACAACGAGCCGATTACCTTGGGCGAGCGCTCCAACGTGCAGGACGGCTGCGTGCTGCACGTGGACCCGGGCTTTCCGCTCACATTGGGAAAAAACGTCACGGTCGGCCACATGGCCATGCTGCACGGCTGCACGGTCGGCGCCAATTCCCTGATCGGCGTCGGCGCGGTTGTCTTGAACGGCGCGGTGATCGGCGAAAACTGCCTAATCGGCGCCGGCACGCTGATCCCCGAAGGCAAGGAAATCCCCGCCGGCTCACTGGTCATGGGCCAACCCGGCAAGGTGAAACGCGAGATGTCCGACGATGACATCCAAGGCCTGATCCGGGCCGCCGACCACTACGTCAAACACTCGGCGCGGTATCGGGCGGAGTTACGGGAGGATGGGTGAGGGGGTGCTCGTCATTGTCGAGAGCGTTGGGACCGAGTGATACAAACACGGCGTCATTCCCGCGCCGTTATGTCTCCGCCGGATCGCGGATGACGCTGCGGTAGGCGTGCCAGCTGGCGTGGCCGATCAAGGGCATGGTGATGGCCAGGCCGATGAACGCCGCCGCCAGGCCCGCCGTGGTTACCACCACGATGATTGCCGCCCATAGCATCATCGGGCCGAAGTTGCGGGTTACGGACAACACGCTGATAATGACACCACCAAGAAAGCCGGTGTCTTGGGCGAGCATCGCCTGCAGCGATACGGCGCTGACCAAAAAGGCCAGGAAGGCCAAAACTGCACCGAGGACTGAGCCGACCGCCAGGAACGTCAGGCCGTCGGTGGTGAAGAAGGTTTTGACGGTCATTTCCTCGATTGAGAGGCCGGTGTAGGGGAAGTTGATGGCGTAGATCAGCGCCGCGACCCTGATCCACAGGATCATAAAGAACACCAGCGCCAACCCCGCACCCAGCACGCACCGGGCGTCGCCGCACCAGGCTTTCGCCAGGGCAGAGAAGTTAAGATCCAGGCCGAGTTCGAGCCGGCGGCTGATTTCGTAAAACGCCACGCAGAACACCGGCGCGATCAGCAAGAACCCGGCCGCCATGGGCCAGATCATATAAGTCATGTCGAGTTGGTAGAGCCCGAAAGTGACAGCGTAGCCGCTGGCGACGAACAGAGCGCCGTATCCGATACTCAAACCGGGTGCTGAGCGCATGTCGCGCCAGCCGGCGGCCAACCAGCCCCAGGGCTCTTGCGTGGTGATGGTGTTGATGCGGTCGTGGAACGGTAGGGCGCCACTCGGGCGTGATACAACTGTCTCGCCCGACGCACCGCTTGCGGCATCGCCCGCCATGTCGCTGTTAGAGGTATCGGTCATGATCTTCGCCTCCCCCCGGATGTTCGAATTCACCAATTGCCCGCTAGGCTAACGCAATTGGCGAAGCAAGGGAACCACCAGGGGGCAGAGCGTCTCGGTTGATTTACATCAAACCTCGCAGGCAACGACGCTGATAGACTTTTCCAAATCTAACAAGCCAAGAGATACGGGGAGAGTCTCATGCCCTTCATGGAATGGTCCAACGAATACGCCACCGGCATCGTCGATATCGACAACGATCATCAGGCGCTGTTCATGTTCGTCAACGATCTGCACGACAAAATCTCCGCCGGTGACAGTCAAGAAGCCATCGCCGAGACCTTAGCGGGATTGGTGAATTACGTGAACGTGCACTTCATCCGCGAAGAAAATTTCATGGACCAAGCCGGTTATGCCGACCTGGAGGACCACGCGGAAGCGCACCGCAGGTTGTCGGCGCGGGTGTTCAACCTGAAAGAACAATTCGACGACTCGCCCGAGGATTTCGACCAAGACGCCTTTCTGGAATTTCTCAAGGGCTGGCTGACGGGGCATATCCTGTATACCGACATGGACTATGTGCCCGTCATGAAGGAAGCGAGAATCGGCGAAGCCTAAGGCTGATTACAAATTCAGCACCAAATCGCTGGTTGGACGTGCACTGCAGATCAGCACGTTGCCCTCGCCCGCCGGCGGCACAATCGCGTCATTTAAGTATTTGAATGAACCGTGCATCACATGCTGCATGCAGGTTTGGCACATCCCCTTGCGGCAGATGTAGTCGGGCATGACGCCGTTCGCTTCAGCGAGATTGAGCAGGCTGCCGATCTCCGGCGTCCAGGTGGCGGTTACGCCGGAGCGCTCAAACGTCACCTGATAGGTCTCGTCCGGGTCCGCGTCCACGACCGCGGGCACGGGAGCTTCTTCGCCGGTCAAATCACTGGCGGCACCGAAAAACTCGTAATTGATCTGAAACGGATCGACGCCCCAGTCGGTCAATCCCTGATACAACGACTTCATGAACGGTGTTGCGCCGCACAGGTAAAACTGCGGGGTGGGGCCGGGGAGCAGTTGACGCAGCAGGTCCATATCCACATGGCCGGTGCTGTCGAAATCGCGCCCGGCTTCGTCCGCGGGACCAGGTCGGGAGTAGCGGATATGGACGTGGATGTTCGGGCGCTCGGCAGCCAGCGCGCGCACGAATGAGCCAAACGCATGCTCAGCGCCATTTTTCACGCCATGGATAAACCACACCTCGCGCGCCGCACCTGCGTCGGCAATGGCGCTCAGCATGCTGATCATCGGCGTGCATCCAACGCCGCCCGACAGCAACACCACCGGTCCTTTGCCCTCGGGCCGCAGCACGAAGTCACCGCCGGGCGCGCGCAACTCGACGACTGTGCCTTCCGCCACATGGTCGTGCATGAAATTCGACGACACGCCCGGCTCCAACTCCGGCTCGTCCGCCGGGGCCGGTTCGCGTTTGATCGACAGCCTGTAGTGACCCGCCTGAGAAGGGCTGTCGGAAAGCGTGTAGCTGCGCATGACAGGCACGAACTGGCCCGGTATGTCGAGCTTGATGCCGATATGCTGGCCCGGCCGGAACGGCGCCAGCGGGCCGCCGTCTTCGGGTGTCAGATAGAACGATGTCACCGTGCCACTCTCCCGGACCTTCCGGGCCACGATGAACCGGCGATACCCTTCCCAAATTGGTCCTTGGGCCGTTTCGCTCATGGTGGAATCTCCCTTGTTGGTTCGCGGCCACATCTAAATGGCTCCATACCCCTTCTGTTTCAAGGGCTTTGCCGTTAGCCGCACACCTGATACCCTGATCGGTCACCAACATCAACGGATGCCAGGAGCCGCATGCCGCGTCGCCAAGACAATAATGACTGGGAAGATTTTGTTGCCTGGTGCGCCGGGCGCGGCCTTGAGGCAGTGCCGGCCAATCCTTGGACCGTCGCCGCCTATGCGCGCTGGTGCGAACCGCGCATGACCCCGCGCGCCATCACCAAGGTCGTGGCGGAGATTTCACGGGTGCATGAGGAAAAAACCCGCAAACGTATCGATCGCGACCCGTTGATACAGCGCACCTTGAAAATGATCGAGGCCCGTCAAAAGGAAAAAAAGGCGAAACCCAAAGTCGATTTGTTCGATGCGCCGGACGATGGGAAGACGGTGAAAAAACCGAAGAGCCGGGCCAAAAAGAAACCCACGGCCACGAAACCCGCCGCCGGGGCGAGCCGCCTCAAACGCGGCCTCAGCGCAACACCGAAGCTGGTATCGAAGCGGCGTTTGAAGCGTTAACTCCCCTTAGCTGCCAGCATGCGCACGGTTTCATGCAAATCGACTAGATCCGGAATCTCGACGGGTTGATTGTCTGAATGCTCACAAGCCGTCTCCAACGCCTCCGCGGCGTCGGCCAATTCATGAAAACCGAACAACCCCGCCGAGCCGCTGATCCCGTGCGCCACGTTGCCAACCTCGCCGATGGCGTGCTGCTTCGACACATCGTCCGCTCCCGCGTCAACCGCGGCCATGGCATCAATCAGCGCCGTGACCCGTGTCGGCAGCCGTTCGACGAACGCGCGGCGCAAGGCATCGATCTCATCGTCGATATCGCTGTCCTCGCTTGCTGCCACCATATCGGCACACCTTGTCAGTCTTTGAGCATCACGGAATACCGCGCCCGGAACCGTTTTACTTTGCCGGCGATTGTGCGGGTCAAAACCGCTTCGCCGGTGTACTTGCCGCCCGGCCAAAACAGCCCTTTTTTCTTGCGGCCCGCAAAAGCCAACCGCCGCGCCTGAAGCTTGGGCAATTGACTGGCATGGGTGAGTACGACATTTCCGTCAGGTCCGATGATCTTCATCTCCAGTTGATCGCCTTTACGCACCCACCACGCCTCAACCCAGAATATCAACACCGGCGAGCGCCGCGGCAAGGCCTTGGCTTTGTACAACCCCTTGCGAATGGCCTGTATTTTCGGTTCGGCAGCGGCAAACCCTCCATTGAACAGTGCCGTGGTCGGCGCCGCCAGATCGCGCGCCGCGGCTTCTGTCCACAAAGCGTCGGAAGCTGGGCCACACGAGGCCAGCGGCTTCAACCGCCGCCCCAAAAACGGATCCACGACCTTACCGGCGCGGCGTACGCTCAGATGAATATGAGGGAATTCGGTCATGCCGGAATGGCCGACGAAGCCCAGTTTTTGCCCCCGTTCGACGCGCTCGCCGGTTTTCACCGCAACGCTGCCGCGCCGCAAATGGCAATACTGGGTTTCCCAACCGCCCCCGTGCGCGATGACCAGACCATTGCCGCAATGCAGATGCCGGAACTGCCGGCGAAACTTGTCATCGGGGATACGATCGGGCATGCCGTCGCGCACACCTTTGACCACGCCAGGCGCACTGGCGACGACACGCACGCCTTTTTCCATGGCGGCCAGGTCTCGAATGGCAATATCGACGCCTTTGTGGCCGTTGTAGGTCTGTTGACCACAACGATAGTCGCCTCGGCCCGGCCCCGAATCGAGATCCACGAAATTCACCAGCCAGCAGTTTTTCCCGACATCACAAGCGATGGGGAGGCTCAGTTTCGGCGCCGTCTCCGTATCCGCCCATGCCGGGCCGACAAACAGCCACGCCCCCATCATCAGATAGCGCAACCAACCGCCGAACAGCTGAAAACAGGCGTTTTTCATCAACAATACCTAACAGGAACCAGATCGAACGTCGCCAAAAAATCATCTCCCAGTATTCGGCACTGCAAAAATTTGTGCGATGCACATGTTGCTAATCACTGAAATATCACCTAACTTCGCACTGCAGCATTTTTTTGCAACGCAATAGAATTTAACTTTTGCCGGAGAGAAGCGAGTATGGACACCATGACCAACCCCATGGATCAACTGCACGGCTACTACTTTGAGGATTTGGAAGAAGGCATGACCGATGTTTTCGCCAAAACCGTCACCGATGCAGATATCATCACTTTCGCCGGCATGTCCGGTGATACCAACCCCGTCCACCTGAACCACGAGTTCGCTAGCGAGACCATCTTCGAGGGCCGTATCGCCCACGGCATGCTGACGGCGGCGTTCATTTCCACCGTGATCGGCACCAAATTGCCGGGGCCGGGCTGTATCTACGTCAGCCAGGCATTGCGCTTCAAGGCGCCGGTGCGCTCCGGCGACACCGTGACCGCCACCTGCACGATCACCAAAATGATCCCGGAGAAGCATTTCATCGAGATGAAAACCGTCTGTTCCGTCGGTGGCAAGCCGGTGGTTGACGGCGAAGCGACGATTATGGTGCCGACGCGCGTCAAGTAGTCCGCGATCGCTCCTATTGAGATTTGGGCGCCGCCGTGGTCAACGACCCGGCGGCGCCCTTTTCGTTGTACATCGGATTTATCATTTTTACTGGAAACTCAGCGGACTTGACCCAACCCGGGCACGCTGACACCTTGTGCCGCCATGCGTATATACCGCCATTTCGAAACCCTGCCCAACGAGGCCCGCGGTGCCGCCATCGCTGTCGGCAACTTCGACGGCGTGCACCTGGGCCACCAAGGTGTCATCGGCGAGGCCGGACGTATCGCGCGTGCCGGCAAATTGCCCTGGGCGGTACTGACGTTTGAGCCGCATCCGAGGCGCGTATTCAAACCCGACCAACCGCCGTTTCGCCTAACCCCGTTCCGCGCCAAGGCGCGCGCTCTGGAAAAACTCGGCGTCGACGCCATGATCGTGCAACGTTTCAATGCTGATTTCTCGCGCCGTCCGGCGGAAGAATTCATCACTCAGGTGCTGGTCGATGGTTTCGGCGCGCGTCACGTGGTGGCTGGTTACGACTTCGTATTCGGCCACAACCGCGGCGGCAATTGCGAGATGTTGCTGGCCATGGGGCAGAAACTGGGTTTCGGGTTTACCGCCGTCAGCGCCGTCGAGGATGCCAATGGCGAGGTCTATTCTTCAACCCGGGTACGCAACTGCTTGCGCGCCGGTGATGTAAACGGCGCCGCCGACATCTTAGGGCGGCCTTTCGAAATCGAGGGCCGTGTGGCGCACGGCGACAAACGCGGCCGGACCATCGGATTCCCGACATTGAACTTACACCTGGGTTCCGTGGTGCGCCCGGAATTGGGCGTCTATGCCGTGCGCATTGGTCATTTGGAAGGTGCGACCGAGACTTGGATGGATGGCGTCGCCAACATCGGCGTGCGGCCAACGTTTGGCGGCGAGGATGTGGTGCTGGAGGCCCATGCCTTCGATTTCGACGGCGATCTCTACGGCGAGCGAATTACCATCGCGCTGGTTGAGCGCATTCGGGAAGAAAAGAAGTTTGACGGATTGGATTCATTAAAGGCACAAATCGCCGCGGATTGCGAAACGGCACGCGGGATTTTGAAAGAGAAGCAGGCGAGTTAAGACATGAGCGTCGATTACAAATCAACCGTTTACCTACCGAAAACCGAATTCCCCATGAAGGCCGGGCTGCCCAGGCGCGAACCCGAACTGCTGGCGCATTGGGAAAAGACGGAGTTGTTCCGTCATCACCGTGCGACAGCCGAGGGGCGGGAGAAGTTCATCCTGCATGATGGCCCGCCCTACGCCAACGGGCATCTGCACATCGGTCATGCGCTCAACAAAATCCTCAAAGATGTGATCGTGCGCTCACAGCAGATGATGGGCAAGGATTCGCACTACGTGCCGGGCTGGGATTGTCACGGCTTGCCGATCGAGTGGAAGATCGAGGAAAAATACCGCAAGAAGAAACGCGACAAGGACGAAGTGCCGATCGTCCAGTTCCGCCAGGAATGCCGCGAATTTGCTGAAGAATGGATCGATATCCAGCGCGATGAATTCAAGCGGCTCGGCGTCATCGGTGAGTGGGACAATCCATACACGACCATGAGCTACGGCGCCGAAGCCCGCATTGCCGGTGAGTTGGGCAAGTTCCTGATGGACGGGTCTCTATATAAGGGCGCCAAGCCCGTCATGTGGTCGCCGGTGGAAAAAACCGCCCTGGCCGAGGCCGAGGTCGAGTATTTCGACCACACCTCGACCACCATCTTTGTTGCCTTTCCCGTAAAGCAAACCAACCTTTCGGCCATCGAAGACGCCTCGATCGTCATCTGGACGACGACGCCTTGGACCATGCCCGGCAACCGCGCCGTGGCGTACGGCGCTGAGATCGACTATGTGCTGATCGAGGTGACCGGCACCGCTGAAGACAGCCGTGTCCAGCAAGGCCGTAAACTGGTTATCGCGGAAGCACGGCTTGATGCCTTCACGGCTGAATGCGGCATTACCGGACACAATGCGCTCGAGCACTTCAAGGGCGAGGCGCTGGAAGGCACGCTCTGCCGGCATCCCTTGAACGGCCAAGCGGACGGTGGCGGGTTTGAATTCGACGTGCCGGCCCTGGCCGCCGATTTCGCCACCACCGAGGAAGGCACGGGCATCGTCCACATCGCGCCCGGCCACGGTGCCGATGACTGGGTGCTGGGCATGGCCAACGGCATCGAAGTGCCGCAAACGGTTGGCGAGGACGGTTGCTTTTACGACCACGTCCCCATGGTTGCCGGTTGGCATGTCTACAAATGCAACGGCGACGTGGCTGACCTGCTGCAAGATGCCGGCGCCCTGATGGGCCGGGGCTCTCTAGTCCACCGCTACCCGCACAGTTGGCGTTCCAAGAAACCGCTGATCTTCCGCAACACGGCACAGTGGTTTATCTCCATGGAGACCACGGGACTGCGCGACACGGCGCTGAAGGCCATCGATGAAACCCGCTTTGTCCCGGCATCGGGCCAGAAACGCCTGCGGGGCATGATCGCCGACCGGCCCGATTGGTGCGTATCGCGCCAACGCGCCTGGGGCGTGCCGATCACAGTGTTCGTCAACAAGGAAACCGGCGAGCCGCTTCGCGACCAGGCGGTCATGGACCGCGTCGTCGCCGCGTTCGAAGAAGAAGGCGCCGATGCATGGTTTGCATCTCCGCCGGAACGCTTCTTGGGCAACGACTACAACGCCGACGACTTCGAACAAGTGACTGATATCTTGGACGTGTGGTTTGATTCCGGCTCCACGCACACATTCGTTCTGGAAGACCGTCCGGAGTTGCAATGGCCCGCATCGCTGTATCTGGAAGGTTCCGACCAACATCGCGGCTGGTTCCATTCCAGCTTGCTGGAATCATGCGGCACACGGGGCCGTGCGCCCTATGAAGCGGTGCTGACGCACGGCTTCGTCATGGCCGAGGACGGCCAGAAAATGTCGAAATCGCTGGGCAATATCGTCGAGCCGCAGAACGTCTACAACCAACAGGGTGCCGATATCCTGCGACTTTGGGTGGTTGGTTCGGATTACTCGGAAGATCTGCGCATCGGTCAGGACATCCTGAAGCAGCATTCCGACGTCTACCGGCGGCTGCGCAACACGCTGCGCTTCATTCTCGGCAACCTGAACGGATTTTCCGACGCCGAAAAACTGGACATCGCCGAGATGCCGGAACTGGAGCGCTGGACGCTGCACCGCATCTGGTTGATGGATCAGCGCATGCGCAAAGCCTGTGACGACTTCGAGTTCCATGCTTTGTTTACGGAACTGCACAATTTCTGCGCCCAGGATCTCTCGGCCTTCTATCTCGATATCCGCAAAGACAGTCTTTACTGCGACCGGCTGGACGATACCCGCCGCCGCGCCGCACGCACGGTCTTGGATATCCTGTTCGATTGCCTGACGGCTTGGCTAGCGCCTTTCATCTGCTTCACCGCCGAAGAAGCCTGGCTGACCCGTCACCCGGACCGCTCGGCCGGCAACAGTGTGCACCTGCGCACCTTCCCCGATATTCCCGACGATTGGCGCGACGAAGAACTGGCCGCAAAATGGAGCAAGCTTCGAAGCGTACGCCGTGTCGTCACCGGCGCGCTGGAAAAAGAACGGGCGGAAAAGCGCATCGGGTCCAGCCTGCAGGCCGCACCCGTGGTTTATGCTCCGGCGGAGACCGCAAAGCTGTTCGACAGCATGGATGCAGCCGAATTGTTCATCACGTCCGACGTCTCGTTCGCCGACAGCGATGCGCCTGCTGACGCCTTTACACTGGAAGATGTTGCTGACGTCGCGGTCGTACCATCGCCTGCTAGCGGCGAAAAGTGCGAGCGTTGTTACCAGGTTTTGGAAGAGGTTGGCTCCAACATCGACCATCCAAGCGCGTGCAACCGTTGCGCCGACGCCGCCGATCACCACCAGGCATTGCCCGGACAGTAATGGCCACAGATCGCATGAGCATTGACAGCATGCGCCGGCGGGGCGTTGCTCTGGGGTTTGCCACACTGATCCTCGATCAGGTGAGCAAGTGGTGGATCATTACCGAGGTCATGAACCCGCCGACGGTGATCACCGTTACGCCGTTTTTCAATCTCGTGCTCGGGCTCAATACCGGGGTCAGCTTCGGTATGTTTGGTGGCGGCGCTGAGTTCGGGCGCTGGATGCTCTCAGCCCTTGCCCTGGCCATCGCAACTGCTCTGGGGGTGTGGCTTTGGCGGGTGCACAAACCCTGGTTGGCGGCGGCGCTTGGGATGATTATCGGTGGTGCCATCGGCAATGTGATCGACCGGGTTCGGGTCGGCGCGGTGGTGGACTTTCTCGATTTCCATGTTAGCGGATACCATTGGCCAGCCTTCAACGTGGCGGATATGGGCATTTCCGTCGGGGCTGCAATATTGATCATCGATTCGCTGTTTGGCGATAATGAGGGTTGATTGGTTGAAAAACCGGGTCAACAAGCGTAAGTTTTTAGTAGATTAACGGGCAATTTCCAAAATCGTGAAACGCAACTTGATCCTCATTGGCCTAATTGCCGTGGTATTCGCCGCGACGGGGTGCGAGTCCATGCGCAAAGCCGTTGGCGGGAAGAAATCGGGCCCCGACGAATTTGTCGTCTACAAACGCCCGCCTTTGACATTGCCGCCGGAATTCGGCCTCAGGCCGCCGCAACCGGGCGCGGACCGTCCGCAGCGGGTATCGCCGCGCGATGTGGCCCGTTCCGCCGTGCTCCGCAACCAACAACCCCGCCAGCCGGCCACAGGCGGGGATAGCCGCGGCACGAATGTGTTGCTGTCGAAAACCGGCGCCAATACCGCCGATCCGGCCATTCGCGAAAAGGTGAACGACGAATCATCGGTTCTGGCCAAGGAAGACCGGCGCTTTATCGACAAACTGATCTTCTGGGTCGATGATGCGCCCTATCCCGGCACTGTCGTCGATCCGAAAAAAGAACAAAAACGCATCATGGAGAACCAGGCCTTAGGCAAGCCGATCACGGACGGCAAAGTCCCCGAAATCAAACGCAAGACACCACGCAAAGGTCTTCTTGATTTCTGAACGTCGAGACCACCGCCGATCACGGTGTTTTCAAGTGTATAATCCTCCACACCTGCCATATTTATGCCCTGTTCGTGCGCCATGTTCGCCGGGCTCCAATCAAAAGCGCGAGGATTCATGATTCCCTTTTTCCGGAAAATCGTCTCTCTAGCTGCCGCCATCGGTTTTTCTATGCTCGCCGGCACCGCATGGGCGGGCGTCTTTAACCCAGAGACATTTACTTTGGAAAACGGCATGGATGTCGTGGTGGTCAACAATCCGCGCGTTCCGGTGGTGACACATATGGTCTGGTACCGGGTCGGATCCGCTGATGAGGGACCTGGCGAATCCGGTATCGCGCATTTTCTTGAGCACTTGATGTTCAAAGGCACCAAGACGCGAAAACCCGGCGAGTTCTCCGAAATCGTCGCCCGCAACGGCGGACGGGAAAACGCCTTCACTTCGCATGATTACACCGCCTATTTCCAAACCATCGCCGTTGATCGATTGGAAACCGTGATGGCGCTGGAAGCCGACCGTATGACCAATTTGGTGATCACGCCCGCTGAGGTCGAACCCGAGCGTCAAGTGGTGCTGGAAGAACGGCGCTCGCGCACCGACAACAACCCCGGTGCCATTCTTGGCGAACATATCAACGCCAGCCTGTTCTTGAATCATCCCTACCGTAACCCGATCATCGGCTGGGAGCACGACATCAAGGCGCTCGACATCAACCGCATATTGGCCTTCTACAAACGTTTTTACCGGCCCAACAACGCCATTTTAGTGGTCGCCGGCGACATGACCGCCGCCAGATTGAAACCATTGGCTGAGAAATACTATGGCGTTATCCCGGCCGGTGCGCCGGTCTCGCGCTCACGCGCCAAGGAACCGCCGCAAAAATCGGCCCGCCGCGTGGTGCATCGCGATAAACGCGTACGCCAGCCGTCTTGGCGCCGCACGTTCGTCGCACCTGGCCTGCTTTGGGGTGACCAGCAACACGCGTACCCGTTGGAAGTGCTGGCCGATATCGTCGGCAGCGGCGCTTCAAGCCGGCTTTACCGAAAGCTGGTCGTGGACGACAAGTTAGCGGTCTCCGCCGGGGCTTACTATTCCGGCGATGACCGGGGACCAGGCCGTTTCGTGTTCTATGCCAGTCCGCGCGGCGATGTCTCCATGCCCGCCCTGGAAAAGGCAATGGAGGCGGAAATTGCCCTGTTCCGGAAAAATGGCGTCACAGCCGATGAACTCCGCCGCGCCAAGGCGCGCATGCAGGCGGAGGCCATTTACGCGCGCGACTCGCTGTCTGGCGGCGCGCGCTCATTGGGGTCGGCGTTGGCGGTCGGCATAACCGTCGCCGAGGTCGAAGCCTGGCCCGAGCGCATAGCTGCTGTGACCCTGGATCAAATCACTGCCGCCGCCCGCGCCACGTTCGATGAACGACGCTCGGTTACCGGCCTGTTGCTGCCGGAGTCCACGCCATGATCCGTTTCATCTTCGTCTCCGCGCTGATCGCCATCTGGGCATTCTCCGGACCCGCCAAAGCGGTTGATGTGCAACGGGTCGTCAGCCCCGGCGGCATTGAAGCGTGGCTTGTGCATGACCCGCGCAACCCGATCATCAATCTGCGCTTCACCTTTCGCGGTGGCGCCGCCCTTGATCCGGCCGGCAAGGAAGGCCTCGCCAACTTTGCTTCATCCATGCTTGATGAAGGCGCCGGTGAACTGGACTCCAAGACCTTTCAACAAACCCTCGAAGACAATGCCATTTCCTTGGGCTTCGATGCCGGCAAGGACAATTTCGGCGGCCACCTGCGCACGCTGACCCACAACCGCGACCAGGCCTTCGGACTTCTGCAATCAGCCCTCACCCGTCCTCGCTTCGATGCCGAGCCGCTCAGCCGCATGCGCGCGCAAATTCTCATCGGCATCAAACAAGATAAGGAAGACCCGAGCGCCATTGCCAGCCGCAAGCTGATGCAGACCCTGTTTCCGGACCATCCTTACGGGCGTCCAACGGACGGCACCAAAGACAGCATAGAATCCATTTCCGCCGACGATTTACATGGGTTCGTCAAACGCCGTCTGGCACGCGACAACCTGCTCGTCGGCGCCGTCGGCGATGTCACGCCGGAAATGCTGGGCAAGCTTCTCGACCAGACTTTCGGTGGCTTGCCCGCCGAGGCTGCGCCCTGGGCCTTGCCCGAAGTCGCGCCGGCGACCAACGGTAAAACCATCGTCATTGAAAAAAACGTGCCGCAAAGCAAGCTGGTGTTCGCAGACCTTGGCTTGAAACGTGAGGACCCCGATTACTACGCGGCTTACGTCATGAACCGCATCCTCGGCGGTGGCGGGTTTACCTCGCGCCTTTATGCAGAGGTTCGCGAAAAGCGCGGCCTGGCCTATTCCGTGCACTCCAGCCTGTATCCGTTCAATGCCACGGCGATGTTGCTGGGCGGCGCCGGCACGGCCAATGCGCGCGTCGCGGAAACGCTCAAAATCATTGCCGAGGAATGGCAACGCATGGCCGAAAAGGGCGTCTCTGATGCGGAACTCACCGATGCACGCACCTATTTGACGGGCGCGTTCCCGCTGCGGTTTTCATCGAGCGGCCGAATCGCCCGCATGCTGGTGGGTATGCAAATCTCCGGCCTGGGCATCGATTATTTGCAAAAACGCAACGGCTTCATCGAAGCCGTGACCCGTGCCGATATCGCGCGGGTGGCAAAAAAATTGTTGGATACCAAACGCTTGACCACTGTCGTGGTGGGCAAGCCCGAAGGTATTGCGGTTACCAGATAAACCTGCAGGCTCAGCGGCTGGTTGCTAGCGCTCTGCTTTGCTAGGCTGGCGATCCCATGAGAGCCGAAAAAGCCATGTCCGACATAACCAAAACCGATGCTTGGTCCCGCCTTGAAGCGCACTGCGAAGCGGTTGCGCCTATGACGCTCAGCGACATGTTCGCCGCTGACGCCGCTCGCGCAGGCGGGCTCAGTTGGGAAGAGGACGGCTTAAGCGTTGATCTGTCGCGCCAACGCCTGACAGCCGTTACGCTCGAACTGCTCGTCGACATCGCCCGCGCCGCCGATGTGGAAGGCCGCCGCGACGCCATGTTCGCGGGCCAAGCCATCAACACCACGGAAAACCGCGCCGTTTCACACGTGGCGTTGCGCGACGAGAGCACGGACCAGCACCTTGCCATGACCGCTTTCGCCGACGCCGTTCGCGCCGGCGCGGAAACCGGCTCCACAGGGTTGCCGTTTCGCGATGTCGTCAACATCGGCATCGGCGGTTCTCACCAGGGGCCCTTGGCGGCCACCACGGCGCTGGGCAACGGCAGTGAGATGCCAAACGTTCATTACGTGGCCAACGTGGATGGCACAGATCTGAGCACGGCACTGCATGGATTGGATCCGGCGGCGACACTGTTTTTGGTAGCATCGAAAACCTTCACCACGGCAGAGACCATGGCCAACGCCAAATCGGCCCGTGCCTGGCTTGTGAATGCGCTGGGCGAAGATGCCGTGGCGGAGCATTTCTGCGCGCTTTCGACCAACATCGCCGCGGCGGCTGAATTCGGCATCCCGAGCACGCGGATGTTTCCGTTTGCCGACGGCGTTGGCGGACGGTTTTCGTTGTGGTCGTCGATTGGGCTGTCGACGGCACTGGCCATCGGCGGTGAAGGATTCGAGAATTTATTGGCCGGCGCGCGCGCCATGGACCGGCATTTCGCCGACCAGCCGCTCAGTGAAAACCTGCCGGTGCTGCTGGCGCTGACCGATCTGTGGAACCGTATATTCCTGGAATTGCCCGTGCGCGCCGTTCTGCCTTATGACGAACGCCTGCGCCACCTGCCGGCGCATTTGCAGCAGCTCGAAATGGAGAGTAACGGCAAGGGCGTGACGCTCGCCGGCGATGTCGTCAGCGGCCCGCCGGCGTCTGTCATCTTCGGCGCCACCGGCACCAACGGCCAACACAGTTTCCATCAACTTCTGCACCAAGGCCCCGCATTGGTGGCGGCGGAGTTCATCGCCGTCGCCGAGCCCGGTCATGATCTGGCGGGTCACCACGACATGCTGTTGGCCAACATGCTGGCCCAGGCCGAGGCCCTGGCCAACGGCACCTCCGACCCAGCGACGCCGCATCACCATTGCCCCGGCAATCGGCCGAGTACCGTAATCTTGCTGCGCACCCTCGATCCCTTCCGGCTCGGCCAACTGCTGGCGTTGTATGAGCACAAAGTGCTCGTCGAAGGCGTGATCTGGAACATCAACAGCTTCGATCAGTTCGGCGTCGAACTGGGCAAGGTGCTGGCCGGCCCGTTGCTGAGCGCGCTGAAAGGCGACGGCACCCCCGATGATCCGGCCACCGCCGCTGCGGTGGCGAAACTCCGCGCCTGGAGGCACTGACATGGTCACCTTGCGCCGGCTGCCGGAAACCGTGGTCAACCGCATCGCCGCCGGCGAGGTGGTGGAACGACCGGCAGCGGCGACCAAGGAACTGGTCGAGAACGCCATCGACGCCAAGGCATCGCGCATCGCCGTCACCATCGAAGATGGCGGCCAAACGCTGATTCGTGTCGTCGACGACGGGCACGGCATGAGCGTGGACGAGTTGTCACTCGCCGTTGAACGCCACGCCACCTCGAAGCTCCCCGACGACGATCTCTTGCACGTGCAGTTTTTGGGCTTTCGAGGCGAGGCGCTGCCGTCCATCGGGGCGGTCAGCCGGCTGACGTTGACCAGCCGCACGCCAGATGCCTCGGAGGCCTGGTCCGTGCGCGTCGCAGGCGGCGCCGTCTCCGAGCCCGAGCCCGCTGCGCATCCCGCCGGGACCCGGGTTGAAGTGCGGGATTTGTTTTACGCCACGCCGGCGCGGCTGAAATTCATGAAGTCGCCCCGCACCGAACAAAACCACGTCACCGAGACCATCAAACGGCTCGCCATGGCGCACCCCGGCATCGGCTTCACGCTATCGGACGGTAGCCGCAAAATGCTGGATTTCGCGCCCGAGAACGGCGAGCTCTTTGATGCGCGCCTCAACCGTCTGGGTAAAATCATGGGCCGCGACTTCGCCGACAACGCGGTCGAAATCAATGCCGAACGCGAAGGTGTTGTGCTTACCGGCTTCGCTGGGCTGCCGACACTGAACCGCGGTAATTCGCAACTGCAATTCCTGTTCGTCAACGGCCGGCCCGTCAACGACCGCATGCTGTTCGGCGCACTTCGGGGAGCCTATCGCGACGTGCTGGCCGCCAACCGTTATCCGCTGGTGGCGCTGTTTTTGGACGTGCCCGCGGAGCAGGTCGACGTCAATGTGCACCCGGCCAAGACCGAAGTGCGGTTCCGCGATGCGGCGGTGGTGCGCGGTCTCATCGTCGGCGCCATCCGCCATGCCCTGGCCGAGGCCGGACACCGCGCCTCGACGACGGTGTCGGAAACGGCGCTTGGCGCTTTCAAACCCGGAACCGCTCCTCATACGTCGCCGCTTCCCTACACCCAGCGCCCGCAGACGGCGCAGCTGCCGCACGGGCTGGCGGAACGTGCACAGGATTTTCATGCGCCGTTGCCAGGGTTGAACGACGCTCCCGCCGCGCCCATGGCGGATGCGGAACCGATCAACGAAAATCAACCTGGCGAGCTTCCATTAGGCGTCGCCCGTGCACAACTACATGCGACCTACGTCGTCGCCCAAACAGCCGACGGGATCGTCATTGTTGACCAGCACGCGGCGCACGAGCGTTTGGTGCAGGAACGCATCAAGGCGTCGCTCGCCGAGCGTGGCGTGGCGCGCCAGACGCTATTGATCCCCGAAGTGGTGGAACTGGACGAGGCCGCCGCCGGGCGCATCGCGGAACGCGCTGAAGAATTGGCCGATATGGGCCTCACCGTTGAGGCCTTCGGCCCCGGCGCCATCATGGTGCGCGAAACGCCTGCATTGTTGGGCGAGACCGACGTGCAGGGCCTGATCCGTGACCTGGCCGACGATTTGGCGGAGTTGGACGAAGCCATGGCGTTGCGTGAGCGCATCGGCGACGTGTGTGCGACCATGGCGTGCCACGGAAGCGTACGCGCCGGCAGGCGGCTCAATGCCGAAGAGATGAACGCGCTGTTGCGTGAGATGGAGGCGACGCCGCTGGCCGGTCAATGCAGCCATGGCCGCCCGACCTATGTCGAATTAAAGCTCGCCGACATCGAAAAGCTGTTCGGCAGACGCTAGGCATGCTGGCCGAAGCGCTTGAGCACTGGAGAACCCCGGCGCCCAAATGGGTCAAGGTCATGGGCTATGTGCGCGAACAGGTGGCACTCGAGTATCGCCATCGCCGTTGCACCAAAGCCTGGGCGCCGCATCTGGAGAAAACCCGAAACCTTATCCGCACGGCCATTGCCGGATGTGACACCAAGCGCCATTGCGTGGTGCTGGGATCGGGGCATCTGTTGGATATCCCGCTGGATGAAATAGCGACGGCGTTCGAGCGTGTCGACTTGGTGGACCTGGCGCATCCACGTGCCGTCCGCTCCGATGTCCGCCAATACAACAATGTGCATTTGGTCGACGCCGATGTCAGCGGCGCGGCCCGCGCGCTCTACGAATTCGGCCAGCCCGCGGACCCGGCCAACACTGCCTTTCCCAAATTGCCCAGCCTGACCAAGGTGTGCCGGGTGATCGACACCGACGCACCGAACATCGATCTCCCTACGCCCGAGCCAGACAAATCCTTGATCGAAGGCGCGGACTTGGTGATCTCGGCCAATATCTTGAGCCAATTGCCGCTATTGTTGCTTGAACGGTTGCAGAAGCATGCGTCCTGGGTCGAACCGGACATGCGCCAAGCCTTCGCGCGCGCGGTCGTCGATCATCATTTGGCATTTTTGCAGAACCATACCGGCCAAGTGTGCCTGATCACTGAGGTGCTGCGCTTCGTCCACGACAACGGCAAACCGCTGGAGAAAATCGACCCGCTGTTCGGTACCGCCGTGATGCTTGAGGGCGAGGAATGGTGGTGGGACATCGCACCCAGACCTGAACTCGGCCCCGACTTCGACGTTCGGCTCAGCGTGCTGGGCGTCCCGGATATGGCCAATGCCCCTCAGGCGCGGTATTGCAGGAACACCACCTTGGCCGCGCCGTAAGTGCGTTCATCCATTTGGGTGAAACCCGGCCCGGTGACGAATTGTTCATCCGCCGCGACCTCAACCACACACAAACTACCATCACCAATCCAACCCTGACGAGCCAGCCCGTTCAGTGCCGGCGTCGTCAGTTCCTGGTCGTAGGGCGCATCCAGAAAGGCGATATCACAAGGCGCTTTCGCAGCCAGCGGCGGCGGCGGCAAACGCACCGCGTCCAGCTTTAACAACGTCGCATCGCGCCATGCGCCCAAATTCGCCGCGTTTTTCTTCAGCGCCGCCAGAGATGCCCCCGCGTTATCGATGAATGTCGCGTGCGCCGCGCCGCGCGACAACGCTTCGAGCCCAAGCGCACCGGTGCCGGCGAACACATCGACCACGGAGGCCTCTTGCAAGCTGCCGTCCCAATCGTTCAAGCCGTGCGCGATGACATTGAATATGGATTCCCGCGTGCGGTCTGAGGTCGGCCGCAAGTCGCGTCCGCCGGGGGCCTGCAATTGACGCCCCTTGAACCGGCCGCCGACGATCCTCACCGTTTTTTCTTCAGGCCCGCGACCTGTTCGCGCAGGACCTTGCCTTTGACTTCTTCGATGCCGCCGCGTTGCAGTTTGCCCAACTGGAACGGGCCGTAGGCCGTGCGGATCAGGCGGTTCACGTCGAGGCCCAGATGCGCCAGCACTTTGCGCACTTCGCGGTTCTTGCCTTCCGACAGCGCCACCGTAAGCCAGGCGTTGGCCCTGCGCTTTTCATCCTCGCCATCATAGGCCGCCTTGATCGGTCCATAGCGCACGCCGTCCACGGTGATGCCGTGCGACAGGGATTTCAGGCGCTTCTCGTCGACATGGCCGTGCACCCGCACCCGATAGCGCCTCGACCAACCAGTCGACGGCAGTTCCAGCTTACGCGCCAGCTCACCGTCGTTGGTCATCAACAACAGGCCTTCTGAATTCAGGTCCAACCGCCCCACCGAGACCACACGCGGCATCTCAGCCGGCATTTTGTCGAACACCGTCTCGCGGCCTTTGTCATCGCTATGCGTGGTCACCAAGCCGGCCGGTTTGTGATAGCGCCAAAGCCGGGTAATCTCGGGGCCGCGCAAGGGCTTGCCGTCAACGACGACGTTGTCGTCTCCGGTGACCGTGAAGGCGGGCGAATCCAACAACTTGCCATTTACCTGCACGCGTCCGGCATCGATCCAGCGTTCGGCTTCGCGCCGTGAGCACAGCCCGGCCCGCGCCATCACTTTCGCGATGCGTTCGGCCTTGGGCTTTTCATTTGGTGTCGGGGTTTTATTCATGTCGGCAATCTAGTGCCGTCGCGGCGGATAGTACAGGAAACAGAGCCCTACCAAAGCGCCGAACAACGAATAAACACCGACAAAAACCCAATGCGGCGCCGACCAGAACAGCATTTCGTGCAACCAGTGAACAACGAAACTACCCGAATAGCCTTCCGCACCGGCGCGGACGCGCAGTTGCTGTTCCCAGATGGTCAAGGGACAGAGTTGCCCAAGCCAGGTTTGCGCGACGATGAAGGCGATGGCGCCGAGATGGCTCCAACGGAACACAGCGTTTCGTGTCCACACCCAACCCCGCCACCAGCCGGCCAGCACGATCGCCTGGCCGCCGACGACGAACAGCACCACCAACCCGTGCAACAACGCCAATCCATCGGCAAGCAGCAGATAAATGGTTCGAACTCCCTATTGGGGTTAGCCTTGACGGCGCCATCGGGTGCGGTCACCTTTCCACCATGCCCGACACCACCGCCACATCCTACATGCAAATCGCACTCGAAGAAGCCCGCGCCGCCGGCGCACGCGGCGAAGTGCCCGTCGGTGCGGTGATCGTCAACCCGGCCCGCGACGAGATCTTGGCGCAAGCCGGCAACCGCGTTGAAGAACTCTCCGACCCCACCCAGCACGCGGAAATGATCGTCATCCGCCGCGCCACGGCGAAGGCCGGGTTGTCCCGGCTTGTGGGTTGCGATCTCTACGTAACGCTGGAGCCGTGTCCCATGTGCGCAGGCGCCATATCCCTGGCGCGCATCCGCCGGCTTTACTTCGGCGCTTACGACCCGAAATCAGGCGGCGTCGAACACGGCGCACAAGTCTTTGACCACGCGACGTGCCACCACAAACCCGAAGTCGTCGGCGGGTTGGTGGAAAGCGAAGCCGGCGTATTGCTGGCGGACTTTTTCCGGGGGAGAAGGTAGAGGGAAGAGAATTGTCCGCTTCCTCAGGCGTGCTTAAGCCTTTCCAACGCATCTTCGATCTCTCTTGTTTTTCCGATTGTGCTTTGCCGTATATCAGCGTCGGTATTCAAGATGTGATCGCTCAGCCACGCCCGCAAAAACTTTCGGAACTGATGCAGCAACTCGGGATCATTGGCGCTGCGCCATTCTTCCGCTAACGCGGCCAATTGCCCGATTAAGGCTTGATGGCGATCCTTGTGCTCGGCCAAATCCGGGTGATGGCAAACAGCCATGATCGCTTCCTCGCGTCGGAAATGCCATCGGGTATAGTCGAAGAGCTCTTCAATAAGTTCATCCAGGTTCATGTCGTCAACGGTGCAGAGAGAAACCCTGTTGAGCAGCGCGACGAGAAGCTGGTGATCGTAATCGATGTATTCAACGCCAACCTCCATGCTTTGATCCCATATGACCGAGGTTTCGTTTGAGACCAGGGGCAGTTCAATCCAGAATGTGCTACCCGCATCTATCTCACTCTCGAAACCGATCCGCCCGGCCAATCGCTCGACCAAAAGCTTTGTCACGTTGAGCCCGATACCCGTGCCCTCCCGTGCGCGCGTCGAATCGATACCGAGGCGATGGAACATATGAAAAACGTTGCCTTGGTCACTTTCGGCGATGCCCACCCCTGTATCCGTCACCGAAACTCGCAGAAAATTATTAGATGTCTTCTCGCCTTCAATGGTTACCGTTCCGCCATCCTTGTTATATTTGACCGCGTTGGAGAGAAGGTTGAGGAGAATTTGCTTAAGCCTCATCACATCGGACCAAAGGTCATGATGGAGGCCGCTGCTGAACCGGTCGATAATGGTGATCCCCCTGGACTCGCCAAGCGGGGCGCTCAAATACACGCAGCTTGCAACGATCTCGTTGGCATCAATGCTCTCGAGGGAAACCTCCATCTGGCCGGCTTCGACTCTGGCCAGGTCAAGGACCTCGTTGACAAGATTCAGAAGATGATTGCCCCCCTGCATAATGCTCGCCACATGTTCTTTCTGCGGTTGGGAGAGCGGGTGTCTTGGGTCAAGCTCAAGCATCTGAGCGAAACCAAGCACAGCGTTTAATGGTGTCCGCAATTCGTGACTCATGCTGGCCAGAAACTCGGATTTAGCCTTATTGGCATCCTCAGCACGTTGCTTGGCTTGGGCCAATTGATGCTGAATTTCCCTCTGACTCGTAACATCACGAATATTGACGATAGCGAGTGCGTCCTCGCCATCGCCCGAATGACTCAAGGTTATTTCCACCGGGGGCTTCCGTCCGTCCCTGGTTTGCGCAAAAATCAGCCTGTTTTTCGCCATGCTGCGGGCTTCTGGGAGATCAAAGAATTGCGAGCGAAGATTGGCGTGCGTATCGCGAAAATCTTCAGGGACCAGTTTCTCCACACCGATGCCGATCATCTCTGCGTACGAGTAGCCGAACAGTTTTAACGCCTCATCGTTGGCGCGAACGACCTCGCCCGTGGGTGCGACGCAAAGCATTGGATCGGGAGAATTGCTCAACAACGTGTCGATTTGTGAAAATCCCGCATCGAGCGCAATATTCACTTTGATCAGGCGGCGCAGAAAAACAATCATCACCATTGCCGCCGCCGCGATCAGAATGATGATGAAAATACCTTTCTCGAAAAACTCGCCGGCCGAGTTAAGCGCCCGCTCCGCATTTTGCTCCTGAAGTTGGCTCCGTTCATGCGATTTCTTTTGCAGAAAATCCATCGCTTGCAAAGCGGGTCCGTCGTCGACCTTCACAATTTTATCGATTTCCGCGGGGTTCGCATCAGGCGGCAAGTGAGGCAAAACCCCGATTCTATCCATATATCGTTTCAACGTTGCACGTATTACGCCCAACATCTTGCGTTCTTCCATCGTCGGCAAAAGCTGTTCGAGGGCCGCAATCACATTCTCCGTATTCTCGGCATCTCGCTTCAAATTCACGAGATAGTTTGCGTCCTGACGAAGAACATAATTCTTGAAACTGTGAATAAAACCGCCGTATCCGATAGCGCTCCGCAACTTGGCCAAGCCGCTCGCAACGGCGGAGGCCTGACGGTTATAGTTCTGCCACGACTCATCGACAGTCCGGAACCGCTGTCTGGCTTCGGTACCGAACAAAATCAACGCCACAATTGACGACACCGCGACCAGCACAACAATAACTGACCACGATCTCGCCCGATTGGACTGTCGCAGGCGTTCGTTCTTCAACGCATTCATGCAGATATTCCCGATGAGCCAAACGGTAGTCTATAGCCGAAAATCGCACCGGTTTTTGATTTGAATCAATATACTTCTGCGCATTGATAAGAGTTGGCTGACCGACTACGGCATTGTCTGCTGGTCAGGGGCTCTTGCCCTGGCCGAACAACGGCAATCCGTTTCACGCCCTCCCGCCTTCACGGGGACAATGACATTCTCTCTAGTCGTGCACATGGCGGTGAACCGCGCCTAGAAATTTGTCGACGCTGTTTCCATCCTCAGCCAACGGCATTTTCAAGACACTGACTTCAACATGTTTGCGGTTTTGCCAAAACACCGGACCGGTTGCCAACGTGATTTTTCGTTCGGTCGCCAGCATGGTCAGGAGTTGTTTATCATCGTCATCGAAACCGAAATCCAATTCACTCATTCGCTTCCCAGTAAGATCAACGCCGTATAAATCGACGGATTGGCCACCCCATAGGCGATAGCTGAAATCATCTGTCCGTCCGGGAACGAAATCGCCGACGCGCAGCCAGCCGTACCATCCGTCAAAATCCTCAAATGAGAAATCGCGCCATGCAGGCAACCGCTCTCCTTCAAACTTTGATTGCCAAAGCTCGACCAGAGACTCGAATGGTGTCAGATTTCGAGCGGCGTCATTCCACTCGAAGATCGAATACGTCCAACCCAGTGCCTGCTTCCAGACCGTCATGGTTCGAATATTTTCCGCCCTATTGTCAAATTCGTTGCCGGCTGATCCAGGATATGGAGAACCCCTTTCACCGAACCTGAGAGTATGAATATAGATTGATCTCCAACAATCAAAAAAGCCCGATCTTTGAACCGGTTTGTGCCACAGGCGAGCGCCCAATGTGGGGGCATCGCTCCGTCTGCCGTTATGATATGACCGGATCAATGTTCAAAAACCGGATATAATCCTTTTTAATAGGATTATTTTGACTTTCTGTGCGCCCCATGCCATTGTCATCTTTCGTCGCACCGCCACGGCAGCGTGCGCAAGCTATTGGACATTCGAATAAGATTGAAAGCCGGGACTGATCAGTATGGCGTTGGGGCCGGTTGCCATGGGATTTGAGCTGCCACCGCCCCTCCCTGAGCCCCGGCGCTGGGGCGGGAGATAAATTGGGTTCGTTCCGTCACTTTTTTTATATGTGACGGCAAATCAATCACTTACGCGCACCGTTTTGGTGCTGGTTAAACCCCCAGCCGGTCGCGCATCGTGTACCAGGCCTGAATCGCGGGTAAAAACCACGGTTTGCCGCTGTAGAACGGCACCGCTTGGAAAATACGGTCGGCAAAGGCGCTTGCGCCGCCCTCCTGGCCGAGCACCCGATAAGCGGCCTTCATACCGAACCAGCGCGCCCAAACGACGCCCGAGCCCGAAAACCCGGTGGCGTAGAGCACACCGTCGCGCTCCATCAGATGCGGCACCTGATCCATGGGAAAGGCAACGAAACCCCACCACACATGGCTCAGGCCGATCCCATCGAGCTCGGGAAACAATTCGACCAAATCACGGTACAGGTGATCGTAGGGCAACGGCTGATCGGCTTCGTGATCACCGTATATGCGCCCGCCGAACAAAATCCGCGTGCCGTCGGGCGACGGTCGGTAATAGTGCCCCATGATGCGGCTTTCGGTCATCATGCGGCGCTTCGGCATCAAGCGGTCCATGACCTCGGGTGCGAGTTCCTGCGTAGCGATGATCTGGCTCGCCACCGGCACCAGCCTGCGGCGCAGCCACGGAATGGCGGCGTCCGTATAGCCATTCGTGCAAACGATGGCATGCGCCGCTTTCACCACGCCGCCGGTGCTATGTACCTCGAACGTGTCGCCGTCGCGGCGGATGCCCTGCACCGGGGTTGCTCCATGGACTTTTGCCCCGGCTTGTTCGACCAGATCCAGCATACCTTGGTGGAACTGTGCCGGGTGCAGACCGCCGATGTCGGGACGCATCATGCCGCCGTGGTAGAGCTCGGTGCCGATTTCCGCCTGCTGGTCGCTCCGCTCGACCATGGTGGCGCCGATGTCGAAGTTCTCGTTCAAGAGATCGGCATCGCGGGCCAGGCTGTCGTAATGCTCCTCGCGGCTCGCACCACCGAATCGGCCGGACAAATGAAACTGGCATTCGATGCCCTCGTCTTCGATGAAATGCCTGAGATCGGCGCGCGCCGTCACGCCCTCGGCGTACATTTCCGTTGCTTTCCGGGGGCCGAAGGTTTTGATCAGCTTCTGAATGGAGGGTTTCAGATTGCCGCTGCCGATGCCGCCGTTACGTGTCGAGGCGCCGGCGCCAGGATTGCCCGCATCGAATACCTGCACGCTTTTGCCGGCGCGGGCCAGCGTCAGGGCGGCGGCGAGACCCGCGTAACCGGCACCGACGATCGCCACATCGCATTCGGTATCGACGTTGATATCCGGCAATTCGCGGGGCGGAGCGGCCTCCCACCAGTACGGTGTGAATTTCGGTGTGCCGGTCATTCGTCGTCTCCCAACAATTTCTTAACGTCACGTTTGTCGGCACCCGAAGGCAGTGCACGGGCGCGGTCATCAATCCACGCCGCGATATCTTTCCACACAGTCATCGCCGGCAGATCGCGCAGCAGCATGTGATAACCTCCCTCATAAAGCGCCACCCGGGTGCCGTCGGGCACCTTCGCCAGCATTCGCCTTGTGGGCAACTTGGGGATCACTTGATCGCGTTCGCCGTAGAGAATCAAGGCCGGTGTCCTCAGGTCCGAAGCCGACGCCAGGGCGGCGTCCATCAGATTGACCAGACCATAGATCGTGCCGATGCGGGTTTGCTTTATAATCAGCGGATCTTTACCCAGGGCAATCAGCATTTCGATGTTGTCAGACGGCAGAATTCCAAGCCCTCGCCCGCTCAGCGTCATCCACGGCACGCTATGCGCACCCAGCCACAACGCGGCGCGTTGATACCATGGCATGGTGGCCCGACCCCAAACCGCTGGGGCCGCCAAGATAATGCCGTCAACGCGGGGTAGATCGCCGTTACCAGCCGCAATCATCGCCACGGCGCCGCCCATGGATGTACCTTGAACAAAAATCGGTGTCCCTGGAAAACGATGCTTCAGGGCGCGCACCGCATCGGCAGCATCTCGCGCGTAGGCTCGGACGCCCGCCCACGAGCCAGCGTTGGGTGCGGCGCCGAAACCGCGTTGATCGTAGGCGAACGACGCAACGCCGCGCATCTTGAGAAAGTCGCCGGGGTCATCGAAGAAGTTGGAATAGTCATTGAACCCATGTAGCGCCACAAGCACCGCTTTCGGTGAGCCGCCTTCGGGCTTCCAGGCGCGTGCCGGCAGTTTGGTGCCGTCGGCAGCAGTGAAGGCGTCGTCGGTGAAACGGGGCTCAGTGACGGCTGGTCCTGGTGGATGAGGCACCGGCGCGCAAGCGGACAGCCACAACGCAAGGAGGGCAATACCGGTCCGGATCAAGCGGCATTCCCCTCAGTGTCACTTGGCCCACGAGTGAGGTTGAGGAAAATGTCCTCCAGGTCGGCCTCACGGGTGGTAATGTCGATGATATCGAGCCCCGCCCTGCCAATGGCGGCGAGGATTTGCCCACTGGTTACCGTGCTTGGCGGATACGCGACACGCAGCCGGCGCGGTGTTTCCAGCTCTGCCGTGAAATCAGCCAATGCTCCCGGTACGGCGTCCAAGTCCTGACCAACGGTGATCAGCATCTCCTTGGCATCCAAGCGCCCCAGCAGATCCGGCGTTGGTTCACAGGCAATCAGGCGGCCGTGATTAATGATCGCGATGGTATCGCACATGGCCTCGGCTTCTTCGAGATAGTGTGTTGTCAGCAGCACTGTGGTGCCTTCAGCGTTCATACATTTCACGTGCGCCCAAAGCTGGCGGCGCAGGTCGACGTCAACGCCGGCGGACGGCTCGTCAAGCACCAGCACCGGTGGGCTATGCACCATCGCCTTGCCGACCAGCAACCGCCTGCGCATACCGCCGGAAAGAGACCGCGCATAGGCATTGGCTTTGTCGGATAAACCGACCGCATCAAGCACCTCATCGGTGCGTCTGGCCGCTTCGGGTATGCCATACAACCCGGCCTGCACCTCCAACGTTTCGCGGGGCGTGAAAAACGGGTCGATATGCAGTTCTTGCGGCACGACACCTATGCTTCGCCGTGCGGCGCGCATTTGCTTATCGGTGTCATAGCCCCAGATTTCGGCACTACCGGCGGACTTCACCACCAGGCCCGCGAGTATGTTGATCAACGTCGATTTACCCGCACCATTGGGGCCCAACAGCGCAAAGAACGAGCCACGCGGTATCGTCAGGTCAACGCTTCGGAGCGCCTCTTTCGGCGGCGTGTTCGCGCTGCCTTTGTAGGTCTTCGACAGGCCCTTCGTAACAATCGCGGCATCGGGGTTGTTGGACGTTGAGAAATAAGACATGGCGTTGCATCGCGCAGGGGTCGCCTGCTGTCAAGGCCCAGAGATCAACGAGAGATCAACGAGAGATCAAAGAGAGATCAAAGAGCGCGTAAGTGCCGTTGATTCTGGCGCAGCTTCGGCTATCATCGTCGCAATCCAATCTTCTCCAGTAAGGACAGTCGCCATGACCGCCAATGCCGCCACACTCGCCGATGAAACCATTGAGGTGACCGCCAAGCGCGTGGCCTGCGATGGCGGCGGCGGGGCATTGGGTCATCCCAAGGTCTATCTGGAGATGGGCGAGCACACCGAGGTATCCTGCCCGTACTGCTCGCGGCATTATGTGCTGGCGGAGGGCGCTTCCGTCTCGGACGCGCACTAGGCGTGGAAATCCAAAACCGCCTTAGTGAACGCGCTCATCAGCACTGGGCGTGAATTTCGCGGTTTTCGGCTGCACCTGTTCCCAATGTTCACCGGCGGCGATGATGCAACTGATGCCCTGCGGCGTGGTCAGGATGATGGACCAGGAGTCTCCATCTTCCGAGGTTGTTACCTCGACAATCGCACCGGCGTTGGTCAGGCCGATCTGTACGGGCGCTTCGTTGAACTGACTGGCGAGATTCTTGAGCGCCGTTTTTCGCGGTGCGCACTGTTGCGGCATGATCGTCTGCGCACCGGCGTCATGGGACAGCGGCGGGCCCAATGCCGCAAAGGCGGCAAAAGCCATGATCGCAGGTGTGAGCGTTTTCAACATAGTCTTCGTCGGGGCCTTCATGAGACTTCTCCTCATATCAGGTCGGCGCCTTTAAGAGGCGTCGGAGCCGGAAACCTAGCCTTCCGGCCGTGGCTTTCCCCCGTAGCTGGTCCCGTTTGACTTGAAGGGACGCTGTGATCCTCCTTGTCGGAGGATTTCATGTTCGGCGATCCGTTTTCTACGGCGCCTCACTGTTGGATCGATGAAACCTCTTTCTCTTGTTTACCGATATCAACACTATGAGAAGGCTATCACCAAACGGTTAATATTGGCCAGGACCGCCAAGTCAACAAAACGTGTGATTTTTGTGAGATAGATTGAATTTTTCTGTGATATCAATCGCTTGACAGGTTTGTTCCAAAGCATTTCAAGATTTTTCGCAAAATTTAAGGTTAACGGCGAGTCTTTATCCTGTGCCTTTTCCCCCCTAATATGCCGCATGACCGATACAGCACCTCCCACTTCGCCCCCGAGGCACCTGTTCCTCGTCGATGGTTCCGGCTTCATATTCCGGGCTTTTCATGCCTTGCCGCCCATGACCCGCGGCGATGGCACGCCGGTGAACGCCGTGTTCGGCTACACCAAAATGCTCATGAAGCTGTTGGATGATACCGACGCCGACCATGTGGCGGTGATTTTCGATCGGGCGCGGAAAACCTTCCGCAGCGACATCTACCCTGACTACAAAGCGCATCGCCCGCCGCCGCCCGATGAGCTGATCCCGCAGTTCCAATTGGTGCGCGATGCCACCGAGGCATTGAACCTGCCGGCCATCGACATGGACGGCTTCGAGGCCGATGACCTGATCGCCACCTATGCCCGCCAGGCCTCCGCTCAGGGGATCGAGGTGACCATCGTGTCGTCCGACAAGGATCTGATGCAATTGGTCGACGGCAATATCACCATGCTGGACGCCATGAAGAACCGCGTCATCGGACACGACCAGGTGGTTGAGAAGTTCGGCGTCGGCCCGGACCGGGTGGTCGACGTGCAGGCGCTGGCCGGTGATTCCAGTGACAACGTCCCAGGCGTCGAGGGTATCGGCGTCAAGACGGCGGCGCTGTTGATCAACGAGTACGGCGATCTCGATACGCTGTTGGACCGCGCCGGCGAGATCAAACAACCCAAACGCCGCGAGCGCCTGCAAGAGCAGGCTGATATGGCGCGGGTCTCGCGCGAGCTGGTTCGGTTGCGCGATGACGTACCGGTTACGGCGGAGATCAGCGACTTCGCCGTTAAACAACCTGACCCGGACGTGCTGTTGGATTTTCTGTCAGAACAAGGTTTCAAATCACTGGTAACGACCATCTCCGCACAGATCGGCGGCGACGCCGGCGCAGCACCCGACGCGCCGCCCGCCACCACCGAGTACGAACTTGTCCAAGACACCGATGCCCTCAAACGCTGGATCGCCCAGGCCCACGATGCCGGCTACGTCGCCGTGGATACGGAAACCACCAGCCTGAATTCCATGCAGGCGGAACTGGTCGGCGTGTCGCTCAGTGTCGAGCCCGGCCGAGCGTGCTACGTGCCGCTGGCGCACAAGGTGCCGGGCAGCGGCGAGACCGGCGATTTGCTGGGCGGCCTGGACAACCCGTCCGAGCCCGAAACGCCCAGGCAGATCGAGATGACGGAAGCGCTGGAACTGCTTCGGCCCTTGCTGGCCGATCCGGGGGTCTTGAAGATCGGCCAGAACCTCAAATACGACATACAGGTGCTGCGCCGCTATGGCCTCGATATCCATCCGCTCGACGACACCATGCTGCTCTCGTACGTGCTGGAAGGCGGGCTGCACGGGCATGGCATGGACGAGTTGGCGCGCGACCAGTTGGGGCTCGAGACCGTCAAGTTCAAGGACGTGGTCGGCACCGGCAAAAAACAGATCACCTTCGATTTCGTGCCGTTGGAAGAGGCTTGCAATTACGCCGCCGAGGACGCCGACATCACGTTGCGCCTGCACCGAGCGTTCAAGCCGCGCCTCGCCGAGGACCACATGGTCACCGTCTACGAGACCTTGGAGCGCCCCTTGGTGCCCATTCTGGAGCAGATGGAACACACCGGCATCCGCGTCGATGCAGCGGAACTGAAACGCCTGTCCGCCGACTTCGCCAAGCGCATGGCCGACTTGGAAGGCGAAATCCACAAACTGGCGGGGCGCGAGTTCAACGTCGGCAGCCCCAAACAGTTGGGCGAGATTCTGTTCGACGAAATGTCGCTGCCCGGCGGCAAGAAGGGCAAGACCGGCGCTTACGCCACCGGCGCCGATGTGCTGGAAGGCTTGGCCGCCGAGGGCCATGACCTGCCGGCGCGGGTGCTCGATTGGCGCCAGCTCTCGAAACTGAAAAGCACCTACACCGATGCGCTCGTCGCCGCCATCAATCCCAAAACCGGCCGTGTCCATACGTCTTACGCGCAGGCCGCCACCACCACCGGCCGGCTGTCGTCATCCGACCCCAACCTGCAGAACATCCCCGTGCGCACCGAGGAAGGCCGCAAAATCCGGCAGGCCTTCGTGCCCGACAAGGGCCACGTTTTGCTGTCGGCGGATTACTCGCAGATCGAGCTGCGCCTGCTCGCCCACGTGGCCGGCATCGATGTGCTTAAGCAGGCCTTCCATGACGGCCAGGACATCCACGCCATCACCGCCAACCAGGTGTTCGGCGAGCCCATCGAGGGCATGGACCCGATGACGCGCCGCAATGCCAAGGCCATCAATTTCGGCATCATCTACGGCATTTCGGCGTTTGGACTGGCGCGCCAACTGGGCATTTCCAACGGCGAGGCGAAAGATTACATCGACGCCTACTTCGACAAATATCCCGGCATCAAGGATTACATGGAACGCACCAAGACCCAAGCCAAGGAGATGGGCTACGTCGAAACCCTGTTCGGGCGCAAGTGCCACATGCGTGGCATCAACGACCGCAACCCCAACATGCGCGGTTTCGCCGAACGGGCCGCCATCAACGCGCCGATCCAGGGCGGGGCGGCGGACATCATCAAGCGCGCCATGGTGCGCCTGCCCGATGCCTTGGCCGACGCCAACTCAAACGCCCGCATGCTGCTTCAGGTGCACGATGAACTGATTTTCGAAGTGCCGGAGGATGAGCTGGAAAGCGCCACGGCGCTGGTCAAAAGCGTCATGGAGGGTGCGGCGCACCTGGACGTGCCGCTAGTGGTCGACACCGGCCACGGCGCCAACTGGGACGAGGCGCATTGATGACGTCACATCCCTTGGCGCAGTTCCCGCCGGGTATCGCCTATATCGGCGGCGAGTTCGTGCCGATGTCGGAAGCCAAGATTTCCGTCCTTGATTGGGGGTTCCTGCGCTCTGATGCCACCTACGACGTGGTGCATGTGTGGCGGGGGCGTTTCTTCCGGCTCGACAAACATATGGAGCGGTTCCTCACCAGCATCGACAAGCTGCGCATGACGCTGCCGTTCGGCCCGGATCGCCTCGAAGACATCCTCAAAGAATGCGTGCGCCGCGCCGAATTGGATGACGCCTATGTGGAGATGGTGCTGACGCGCGGCGTATCGCCCACCTTCAGCCGCGACCCGCGCGACGCGGTCAATACCTTCATCGCCTTCGCCATCCCGTTCGGTTGGGTGGCGAACGAAGAGCAGCGCAACCGCGGTATCGACCTGCACCTGGCCGACGTCGAACGCATCCCGCCCAGCGCCGTCGACCCCACGGTGAAGAACTATCACTGGCTCGATTTGGTCACCGGCCTTTACCAGGCCTATGACGCCGGCGCGGAGAACGTTTTGTTGCAAGATGGCGCGGGCAACATCGCCGAGGGACCGGGCTTCAACCTGTTCGCCGTCGCGGACGGTAAGGTCACGACGCCAGACGCCGGTGTCTTGCAAGGCATCACCCGCGGCACGGCCCTGGAGTTGCTGGCCGAGATGGGCGTTGAGGCCCGGGCCGCCCCCTTGCCCGCCGAGGCGTTACGGCAAGCCGACGAGACCTTCATCACATCCACCGCCGGCGGCATCATGCCGGTGCGCGCCGTTGATGAGCGCACCTTCCCCGCCGGTGCGCCGGGGCCTGTGACCGAACGTGTGAGAGCGCTTTATTGGGACAAGCACAGCGATCCCGATTGGACGACACCCGTCGACTAACCCGCCAATTTCGGAAAAAAGCGGCGGTAGTTTGGGGGTT
>JAERTE010000025.1 GCA_016845145.1 Rhodospirillaceae bacterium | reverse complement strand
GTAGAAGATCGCACAGGCCTTGTAGTTGGGATTGTGGCACGCACCCAGCCACGCGACCCGCCCGCCCTAGCAATGGCCGACAATACCGATGCGCGCCGCATCGACGTTACCCTGCGCCGCCAAGTGGTCATAGGCTGCCTGCAGGTCGAGCACCGTCCAGTCATCGCGGAAGGCATCGCGTTTCATCTCTTTTGTCTCTTCCTTCGGCCACCAATGGAAAATGAACGGCGCGGCCACCACGTAGCCGTTTTCGGCGTAGCGCTCGGCGGTTTTGAGCGTAAACACATCGTTCTCGATGCCGGTATGGCCGACGGGGATATGCTGCGCCAACACGATGCCCGGGTGCGGCCCCTCGCCTTCGGGCTCGAACATGAAGATTTCCATGGGGCTGTCTTGGACGGTAACGGTATCGATGCGTTGCACGGGCGGGCTCCTCTTGATCCGGTCTCGGAACAAGATAGCGCCTTCGCGTACTGGAGGCCAAATTCCAGGCAACAAAAAAGCCCGCCGAAGCGAGCTCTTTCAAAATCAGCGCTGAGCTTAAGTTCAGGCTGCGGCTTGCGCCTGCTTGATGCGCTTCTTCAACCGGCGCATGTCGAGCGAAAGATTACTATCGCTGGCATCGAGCAGGAAGGCATCAAGGCCGCCCTTGTGCTCGACCGTACGCACGGCCGAGGCCGACACTTTGAGGCGGACCGATTCGCCGAGCGATTCCGACAACAGGGACACGTGCTGCAGGTTCGGCAGATAGCGCCGACGCGTTTTGTTCATGGCGTGGCTCACGTTGTTGCCGGTCAAAACGCCTTTGCCGGTAAGTTCGCAACGTCGGGACATGGTCTCGTTTCCTCGTGAATTATCGATGGTGCGCGGCGGATTTCTCCAGTGCGCTCTCAAGGCGGGGTTTTTAGGCGATGCAGACGGTGGCGTCAAGTGATTGTCGGCGGTAATTCCGGCGTTTAACCTATGCCATCGAAAACCGGGAGATCATCATGGCTGAACCGCTGTCGCCAGACCACATGCGAACCACCATCCAACGCTATTACGATGGCTGCAATGAGGCCGATGCGGCCAAGATGATGGGCTGCTTTACGCCGGACGCCGTGCATTATTTCCCGCCCGGTACAAAATCCGCGCCTTGGCGCGGCGCAGGCACGATTGCCGACAAATGGGTCTGGTGCGTGGAGAATTTGGGTTCGCGCTGGACTCTCGACCGCGTGCTCAGCCAACCCGACACCGACGAGGCCGTGGTTGAATGGACGCATTGGCGCACCAAGGACGGCTCATACCTGCGTGGTGATGAATGGTATGTGTTCGACCGCGATAGTGGCTTGATCACGGAAATTCGCGCCTATTTCGCCGCCGCGTGGGACCCGGGCGTCAAGCAAAGCGAAATCCCGGGCTTCGATTACGCCGGGCGCGGCTATCCCCTCACCCCGCCGGATTGACTTGGGCGTGGATGGAAAGCGCGGTTATTGCTGCGTCATCTCGCTGACGTGCATGGGGTCGCGCGACGTCGGGACGAAAATCTCCGTGGTCAGTGCGCTCAACGCCCGACAGATTCGTTGCCGCTCACCCAAAAGATGGTTGAACTGCGCATCGCAGCCGGAAATCGGCGCGGGATAGGTGCGGATTTGCGTGTTCAGAAGTTTCTGGGCCGCCAAAAGTTCCTGATAGGCGGCGTCTAAGTGTTTTTTCACATCGTCCATTGTGGGTCTCCGGTCCTGACGATCGCAGCATATACGTCGTCGTCAGCATTCTCAAAATTGGCGCAGGAGCAGCCGCACGCGCTGCCATAGATGCGGCCCGCCACGGGGAACATCGATAGCTTCGCGGGCCTCCGCCAGATCGTCGATGGCGCTCCAGCGCACTTTGCTTCCCGCCATATCGTCGCCCGGCTCGACCGTGCCGCTCGTCATTCGGAACAGCGAGATCACCGAGACCACACTGGCCATGGGCGGCGCTTGTTCAACCACGTCGGCGTGGACGGCGCCCAGGAATTCGCCCTGCACGCTGTCGCCTGCCTCTTCGTGAAGTTCGCGCAAGCAGGCCGCTTCAATCCCTTCGTTGCGTTCCAATGTGCCCGCGACTGTGCGCCATTCCGATGCGCCCGGGCGTTGCATCGACAGCACGCGGTCATCGTTGTCAACGACGATCACCAGCACCGCCGCCGCGAAACACGGATAATCGCGGCCTTTGGAATCGGTCGTGGTCGGATATTCGGTCATGGTTTCATCAAAAAGCGGGCCGCCGATCGGCCCAGGGGCGTGCATGTTCGAAGCACGCGGCGGCGTGCAGCACCTTGTCGTCCGCCAGCCAAGGCCCGACGATTTGCAGTGCCACGGGCATGCCGTCTTGCGTGAAGCCGCTGGGCAGCGTGATGGCCGGGTGGCCGGTCATGTTGAAGGGATGCGTGTACGGGTACCATGCGGCGCGCGGCTCATCGATCAGTTGGCCTTCAATCTCAATCGGTTCGCGCGGGTCGTGATCGATGGGCAGCGCCGGGCGGGTGAGCGTCGGTGTCACCACCAGATCGACCTCATCGAACCAGCTTTGCACCTGGCGGAACACGAGCGTACGGGTCTGCATGGCTTTTTGGATGTCGATGGCGTTGAAATCGCCGCCCATCTTGGTCCAATAGCGCAGTGTCTCGGTCATTTTGTCGCCGAGTTCTTCCATCATCTCGGTAAAGCGGATGGCGAACGACGAAAAGATGATCGGCTTCCAGATCGGCAAGGTCGGTGTGAACGGGCCTTCGTATTCGATCAGCTCGGCGCCGGCATCTTTGAACGCGGTGAGTGAAGCTTCGAAGATCTCTCGGGTTTCGGTATCGATGACCTCGTTGCCGAGAAACATGCGCCAGCCGACCTTGACGCCCTTGAGATCGCCCTCGCCCCTTGATGCCTGCGCCAGATCGCCACCGGGTGCGCGGCCAATACTATGGATGTCGCTCGGATGTGGGCCGACCATGGTGCTCAACATCAGCCCGGCGTCGGCCACCGTACGGGTCATGGGGTTGATGAAGGAAAACAGGCCAAACGTCTCGGCGTTCATGTCATGCGGCACGAGACCGAGCGTTTGCTTCATGCCGACAATGCCGCACGCAGCAGCCGGAATGCGGGTCGAGCCGCCGGCGTCCGTCCCTACATGCAACGGCGCCAGCCCCGATGCGCACGCCGCCCCTGCCCCGCCGGACGAGCCGCCCGATGATCGTTCCAAGTTCCACGGGTTGCGGGTTTTGCCGAACAGCGGCGCTTCGGTCATCGGTTTGTGGCCGAACTCAGGCGTTGTGGTTTTGCCGACCAAGACCGCGCCCGCCCGGCGCAACCGCGCCATGGCGACGCAATCGGCATCGGGCACGTTGGTCTCATAAGCATGCGAGGCAAAGGTGGTTCTGACGCCCTTGGTGTTGAGCAGATCCTTCACGCCCAGCGGTACGCCATGCAGAGGGCCCAGCTCATCACCGCGCGCGACGGCCTCGTCGGCTTGGCCGGCGGCATCGCGGGCCTCATCGGCGCAGACGGTAATAAAGCTGTTGATATGGGGTTCAATAGCATCGATCCGCGCCAAAACGGCGTCGGTGGCCTCCAGGGCGCTGATTTGCTTGGTGCGGATCATTGCCGCCAGTTCCGTCGCCGGCGTGAAACACAGTTCGTCGCGGTGCATGAGATTTCCCCGTTTGTCTTGACCAAAGTGAGCCAATTCATAGTATCCACAACATCATGCAAACCAACCCCCAATTGGCCGTTGCGGATAACGATGTCCGCCACGACTGGCAGACCGCAGAAGCGCAAGCGCTGTTCGAGCTGCCGTTCATGGATTTGATCCACCGCGCGCAAACTTTGCACCGTGAGCACTTCCCTGCCAACGAAGTGCAGATGTCGAACTTGCTATCGGTGAAAACCGGCGGCTGCCCGGAGGATTGCGGTTATTGCCCGCAGTCGGCGCACCACCACGCCAACGTGGCAGCGGAGAAGCTGTTGCCCGTCGACACCGTGCTGGCCGAGGCCCGCCAAGCGAAGGACGGCGGCGCGACGCGGTTTTGCATGGGCGCCGCATGGCGCAACCCGAAGGACCGCGATGTCGATGCCATTTGCGAGATGGTCTCGGGCGTCAAGGAATTGGGTATGGAGACCTGCGCGACGCTGGGCATGTTGACCGATGACCAAGCGAAACGTCTCAAGGGCGCGGGGTTGGATTACTACAATCACAACATCGATACGTCGGAAAACTTCTACGGCGAGATCATCACCACCCGCACGTTTGAAGACCGTCTCGATACGCTGGGTACCGTGCGCGAGGCTGGGATCAAGGTCTGCGCCGGCGGCATCGTCGGCATGGGTGAGGCCAGGACTGATCGCGCCGACATGCTGGTGACGCTGGCCAATTTGACGCCGCATCCGGAAAGCGTGCCGATCAATCTGTTGGTGCCGGTCGACGGCACACCGTTGGCGGACGCGCCGGACCTGGACGCGCTCGAGTTTGTGCGCACCATCGCGGTGGCCAAGATTATGATGCCCGACTCCGTCGTGCGTTTGTCGGCCGGGCGCGAGGAGATGAGCGACGAGCTTCAGGCGCTTTGCTTGCTGGCGGGCGCCAGCTCCGTATTCGTCGGACCCAAGTTGCTGACAACGGGCAACCCCGGGCGCGATCACGATGACGCATTGTTCGACCGTTTGGGCGTCACCGGCACGCAAGGGTCATGACCGCGAACGATCCTGGACCGGCCTGGTTCACCGAGGGCTACAATCACATCTGGATGCCCTACACCCAGATGCAGACCTCGCCGCTGCCGCAAGCGGTCGCATCCACGCACGACACTCACATTGTTCTCGATGACGGGCGCGAGTTGATCGACGGCATTGCGTCGTGGTGGTCGGCGTGTCACGGCTATAACCATCCGCACATCCGCCAAGCCGTTACCAAGCAACTGGAAACCATGCCGCACATCATGTTGGCGGGTCTTTCCAACGAACCGGCTTTTACGCTCGCCAGCCGCTTGGCGGCGCTGACGCCGGGCGATCTGAACCGGGTGTTCTTTTCGGAATCGGGCTCGGTCTCGGTCGAGTTGGCCATGAAGATGGCGGTGCAATACTGGATCAATTCCGGTGACGCGGGCCGTAACAAATTCATCGCCTTCAAGAACGGCTATCATGGTGACACCATCGGCACCATGGGTATCGGAGACCCTGACAACATCATGCATGGCCCGTTTTCTGGCTTGATGGCGCCGCAGTTGGTTGTCGATCTGCCGACGACCGAAGACGAGCGTACCGGTTTTGAGGCCTTCGTATCGGAAAACGCCGGCAAGGCCGCCGCCATCATCATGGAGCCCTTGGTGCAGGGTGCGGGCGGCATGTTGTTCCATGATGCCGACGTGGTGCGGTTTATGCGCGATGTCTGCGACCGGCACGGTCTGTTGTTGATTTTGGATGAGATCATGGTCGGGTTCGGGCGTGCTGGGACCATGTTTGCCTGCGAACAGGCCGGTATTGTGCCCGACATCATCACCGTTTCTAAATCGCTCACCGGCGGCACCATGGCTCTGGCGGCGACGATCGCAACCGACCGTATATTCGAGGCCTTTCTGGATGATGCGTTGGAGAAATGCCTGATGCACGGGCCGACCTATACCGGCAATGCCCTGGCTTGCGCGGCGGCCAATGCGTCGCTGGATCTGTTTGAAAGTGAACCGCGCCTTGAGCAAGTCGCGGCCATCGAGGCACACTTGTTGAATTCGCTGGAGCCCTGCCGCGATTTCGACGGCGTGAATGACGTCCGGGTCAAAGGCGCCATCGGCGTTGTCGAGTTGGAGACGCTGGGCGATATGTACTGGATCAGGCAATGCTTTTTGGATCGCGGCTGCTGGGTCAGGCCGTTTGGGAACGTGGTTTATCTGATGCCCGCCTTCACCATGGCGCCGGATGACTTGAACACGCTGACCAACGCGGTGGTCGATGTGGTTGCGGCGTGGTCCGGGCGATTGGATGAGTGGAGATCATGAGCGACAGCCCTTCCCTCGACGCCTTTGCGCAAGGCAAGCTCACCGAAATGGAGCGCACGCATTTGCGCCGGCGTCTGGTGACCACCAATCCGCTTGGAGCGACCGAGGTCGAGCGTGACGGCAAACGATTGCTGAACTTTTCATCCAACGACTACCTGGGCCTCAACCGGCACCCGACGCTGGAACGCGCCGCCATGGACGCCATCGAACACTATGGCGTGGGGTCAGGCGCATCGCGCTTGGTGACCGGCAATCATCCATTGTTCCGCGAGCTGGAAACGCGCTTGGCAAAGCTCAAGGGCACCGACGACGCCGTCGTGTTCGGCTCGGGCTTTCTGACCAATTCCGGCGTCATTCCGGCGCTGATGGGCAATGACGACGCGATTTTTCTCGATGAATTGTCGCACGCCTGTATCTACTACGGCAGCCGCCTGGCCGGGGCCGCAAACCACGTCTTCCGGCACAATGATTTGGGGCACCTTAGGGAGTTGTTGGAAACTCACCGCCAATCCCACCCCCACGCGATGATCGTCACCGACGGCGTGTTTTCCATGGACGGCGATTTGGCGCCGGTCGGCGCGTTGGTGGAATTGGCGCAAGAGTTCGATGCTTGGTTGATGACCGACGACGCGCACGGCATCGGCGTTGTCGGCGGCGGGCACGGATCGAGCTTCGAGAACGGCAAACGTCATGCCGTGGCCTTGCAGATGGGCACGCTTTCCAAGGCCATCGGCGGTTACGGCGGATATCTTTGCGCCAGCCAGGCGGTCATCGATTTGATTCGCACGCGGTGCCGGACGTTTATTTATTCCACCGGCCTGCCGCCGGCCTCGGTAGCGGCGGCTATTGCCGCGCTGGATTTGATCGAAGGCGACACTGAGTTTGCCGCCCGGCCTGTGACATTGGCCAAGCGGTTTACCCGCGCCCTCAACTTGCCGAATGCGGAAAGCCCCATCGTGCCGGTAATTCTTGGCGATACGGACGCGACCTTGGCGGCCGGCAAGTTGCTTGAAGATGAAGGCTTTTTGGTTGTGCCGATCCGACCGCCGACGGTGCCTGACGGCACGGCACGCTTGCGCATTACGTTTTCCGCCAACCACGAAGAGCAAGACGTCGACCGTCTGGCCGGGGTGATCCGCGAGCGTGTTTTTAACGGAGGTCTGCCATAGGCGCGATTTTCATCACCGCCAGCGGCACCGGCGTCGGCAAGACCTTCGTCACGGCAGCGCTTGCCCGGGCTTACGTACAAGCCGGGCGACCGGTGCAGGTGTTGAAGCCGGTGATCAGCGGCTTTGCGCCGGAAGACTTGGAAGACACCGACACCTACCAATTACTCCGTGCGCTTGGAGAGCAGGCTACGCCCGAGGCCATCGATGCCATGTCACCGTGGCGCTTTAGCGAGCCCTTGTCACCCGATATGGCCGCCCGGCGCGAAGGCCGCGAAATCCCGTTCGATGATTTGGTTTCTTTCTGCAAAACGTCAATCAATGCGTATGACGGCGTTACACTGATTGAAGGTGTTGGCGGGGTCATGGTGCCGTTGACGCATACCCATACCGTGCTGGACTGGATAGCGGCCCTGCAGGTACCTGCCCTGCTCGTCGTCGGTTCATATTTGGGCACGCTCAGCCACACGTTGACGGCAGTCCAGGCCATGAGGGCCAAAGGTACTAAGATTGCCGGTATCGTCATCAGCGAGTCCGAAGAGCAACCCGTTGCGATTTCGGAGACAGCGGAAACCTTAGTTCGGTTTTTGCCGAAAACTCCTATTCTCATCATGCCACGCGCGCCAACGGAACCGCCGGACACCACTGAACTCCTGGAGCTTTGCAACACGGCATGACGGCTCCCGGACGCTCGCGAATAAGGCGGTTTTTTGGCTGGTTTCTAAAGCCATTCCGCCGCCGCGATGAGCCGGTAGCAGACGCGTTGGAAACCGAACCCGTATTCGCCGGTGAGGTCGAAGATGAGCCAGATGCGATCTGGCCTGAACAGCGCCTGAAGATCGCGCAGCGGCTTTGGGGCGAGGGTTTCGTGCGATGCGGAGAGGCCGAGTATCTGCGCGAATTCCTGCCGTTGATGGGATTGTCGGAGAAAAACAGCCTGCTTTTGATCGGCGCCGGGCTGGGCGGTGGTGGGCAGTTGATCGTTGAGGACACCGGTGCATGGGTCACCGGTTACGAGAACCGCGATGAATTGGCTGCGATCGGCAAGCAACGCACAAAGATGACAGGCATGACAAAACGCGCGCCGGTCAATTTTGGCGCGTTCGATGAGTTGAAACTCAAAGCCCGCGCTTATGACACCTGCATTTCGATCGAGAGTCTTTACATGACCAGCGATAAGAAAACCGCGCTGACATCGGTGATCGAGTCGATGCGGGATAACGGCGAGTTATGGTACACGGACTTCGTTCTGCCAAACACCGATCCGCCAAATGATTTGGCGCAGGCTTGGGCCGATTCGCAGCCCGACCCGGTTCATTTGTGGCCGGCAGAAGTGGTGCAAGCGTTGTTGAGGAATGTCGGGTTTGACGTGCAGCCGGGGGAAGATATCTCAACCGCTTACCGTATGCGGATTTTTAAAAGCCTGTTCATGTTTTTGGCCAGCACAAACAAAGCGGAACTGCTGGAAATCGTCGATGGGGTTTTCGCGGAACTTGAACAGTTGTCCAAGCTGATTGCCGCGCTCGATAGTGGTGGTCTTAGGGTCTACAGGTTCCACGCCTTCAAGCCGCGTGGTCGTGGGTAGTTTGAATCCCCAATCATTCTGGGGTTGATGCGAACGGATTTCATATTCATAATTTATAAAGTGATTTTATTGAGTGGAGCGTTCCATGACCTACAGCACCTTAGAAACCACCGATAACGGCTATCTGGTCAATGCCGATGATTGGTCGGAATCCGTCGCGGCTGAGATTGCCGCCGCCGAAGACATATCGGAACTGACCGATCGCCATTGGGACCTGATCAACTATCTGCGCGCTGAGTATTTCGAAAACGCCGAAACCCAACCCAACGACCGCGCCATTCTTAAGGCCATGTCGAAAGCCTGGGGCGAGAAAATCGGTTCCAATGATTTGTACGATCTGTTTCCGCTGCAGCCCTCCAAACAAGCGGCAAAAATCGCCGGCTTGCCCGAATCGAAACGCAAAGGCGGATACTAAACCCTACACCGGCTCCAGGTCGGTGTCGTCCTCGTCGATCTCCTCGTCGATCTCCTCGCCGGCCTCAAAGCGTTTGTGCGCGCGTATGGAGAACGGCATGGAAATCAGATAACTGCCGAGAATAATCGACAGGCTGAGCCAAGGCAGGCTGGCGATGAAGGCAATGACCATGGTCACTGTCAGCATTGTTGCCAGCAATCGCCGTCGCGGCACGACCATTTTCTTGAAAGAATAGGTCGGCACGGAACTGACGAACATCGCTCCTACGGCCAGCAAGAATAACGACACGACCCATGGCGAGCGCAGGACGTCGTCGCCCAATTGAAACGCCAAAATCATCGGCAGCAACACCAAGCCAGCACCCGCGGGCGCTGGTACGCCGCTGAAAAAGTTGCCTTTCCACGCGGGAGCGTTTTCGTCGTCCAGGGCAACGTTGAATCGTGCCAGCCTAAGCCCGCAGCACATGGCGAACAGCATCACCAATAGCCAACCCGCGCGGCCCGCATCCTGCATTGCCCACAGATAAAGAATCATCGCCGGCGCAACACCGAAACAAACGAAATCAGAGAGCGAGTCCAGCTCTGCGCCGAACTTGCTGGCGCCTTTGAGGAGCCTCGCGATACGCCCGTCCAAGGCATCGAACACGGCGGCCACGGCAATGGCCAGAACGGCGAATTCCCAACGTTCCTGAAAAGCGAAGCGCATCCCCGTAAGGCCGGACGCGAGTGCCAGCAAGGTCAAGATGTTGGGTATCATCGTATTGATGGACAGGTGCTGTAACCTGCGTTTTTTCTGCGAAACGTTCATCTCATGATCCTAACGAATTTCTCCGGCCCGTGCTCGTTCTTCCGTGCCTAAGTCGGCAAGAACCGTTTCGCCGGCGACGGCCGTCTGCCCGACGGCGACCAGCGGCGCCACGCCGTCCGGCAGGTAAACGTCGACGCGGCTGCCGAATCGGATCAAACCGAACCGTTCCCCAGCTTTCATCTGATCACCTTCCTTGGCCCAACAAATGATACGTCTGGCCACGAGACCGGCGATCTGTACGAAACCGATATCCTGACCGTCCGCGGTGGTTACCTTCAGGCTTTGACGCTCGTTATCAACACTCGCCTTGTCGAGCGACGCATTGAGGAATTTTCCTGGCCGATAGGATGTCGCAGATATGGTGCCATCAATCGGCACACGGTTCACATGCACGTTGAAGACGTTCATGAATACCGCCACCCGTGTCCGGGGGCTGTCGCCCATGCCTAGCTCCTCGGGCGGTACGGCGTCGACGATGGACTGCACGACGCCGTCGGCGGGCGAGATCACCAATCCAGCGCGGTTTGGTGTGACGCGGTCGGGGTTGCGGAAGAAATAGGCACACCATGCAGTCAGCACCGCACCCAGGTACCCCACCGGTTCCATCCACCATGCCAATGCTATAGCCCCGGCGGCAAAGATCGCAATGAACGGCCATCCGGCGGGATGGATCGGCACCAAGACGGTTTTCAACATAGGCACGTCACTCCGGGTGTTTAGCTTCCGTTTTTCGATTGGAAGCGGATTGTCGCGATTTTGCAGGTTGGATCAAGGGTTTCCCATTATGTTTATTCAGTTTTCCACGTGACGCCCGGAGGATGAAAATGGTCGCTGGCTTGCGTTTGTTCGTTGGATGTTGCCATCAGATATGCTAACTTATGATATATCCTAACATAACCGTGCAAAGTGAAGATCAGCGAGCATGAGCAACCAAGGCCACACCACCAAGCAACTGCTTGAAGGATCGGAAACCGGTGTTATCGGTCTTGATAAAGCTTCAACACTCGCAGGAAAAGGCCATGACGACGGTCTCCGGTTTAGCTTCGAATATGGCGGTTTTCTGTTTGCTGTTCATGCAGTGGCCGGCCAACAAAGCACCAAAATGCGGTTTCACGCCAATCTTGGCAGCTTACCTTACACTGCGGAAAACCCGCACGACCGTGCGCACGCCATGGCCGTATTACGCTCGGCCAGCAAGGCGCTCGGGGGACGTGTGCAACTGACACCTCGCCAGCGCATTTTGTTGCAGGAAAACATCACCATCAGCGAGCCGTTCACACCCGTATTGCTGATGTCGCGCGCCGCGAAATTGCTGGTTATGGCGAAGCCGTATTTGGAACTTCTGTCGGATTTCGTGCACCCACCGATCGAAGCGTAGTTCGCACGCCGCTATCATGTGAAATCTTTGAAAAGAGTTCGCCGGGCGACTAATTCGTCGGTACCGCGAATACCTGGCCGGGATAGATCAGGTCCGGGTCGGATATCTGCTCTTTGTTGGCTTCGTAGATGACCGTGAAATTGAAGCCCGAGCCATAAGCGCGCCGTGCCAGCCGCCAAAGGCTGTTACCCGGTTGCACGATGACGAACGGTTCGGGCGGCATGTTTTCTGCCGTCATAGGTTCGGCGCGCGCGAAGGGCAACGATAAGCGCGCCGTGACCTTGCCGTTGACATCCACTTGGTCGGCTCGCAATTGGTAGACGCCGGGTTTGACCGCGTTGTCGGGTTTGACGCGCCAGCCGTTGTTGGCGTCGACCGGCGAGCGGCCGATGAATTTGCCGTCGAGGTACAATTGCACGATGGATTTCGCCTCGCCGCGTCCGCTCAGGTGCAACCGCCCTTCCCCGTCGTAATCCACCGTATCGACGGCGAACGCCTGCGCGGCGTCTTCCGGGGTCGGTTTTTGCAGCAACGTGCTCGGGCCGTCTCCGGCGCGCGGGAACTTGAGCGCCAGGGCTTGGGTAGGTTTCTTAGCCGGGCGGCCGGCGATGTCTTTGCGCCGTTCAGGCACCACAACGACGACAACGTCGTCGGATAATAGCGATTCTTGTCCCTCGATTCGCTGCTCCAGGCTGAGTTGGCGGCTGCCGGGCGCCAAAGGCTTGTCCGGTACCAGCACCCACTCGCCGCGGCTGTCGGCTTTGATCTGGCCGACGAACTGGCCGTCGGCGATGATCACGACTGTGCTGTCGGGTTGCGCGCGGCCGGCAATGACGGCGTCGCCCTCAGGCGTGACGCGGACGACATCGAATGTCGGTTTCGGTGTTTTTTCAATGACTTCCGCGGGTTTTACCGGGGCCGGGGCCGGCGCTGGGGCGGTTTTTGCTACGGGTTGAGGCGCGGCGGCGGGTGTGGACACGGGTTTTGCCGCTTGCTGTACCGGTGGTGCGGTGTCCGCATCATCTTGCGACAAGTAAACGTTCGCGACGATTGCCGTCGCGGCAATGGCGGCACCAACTATAGTGATCAAAATGGGCTGGTTCATGCGTTCCCCTACATTCCTTCGATACTAGCAAGGAAGCATCGGAACAAGCAGCAAAAATCACGGCTTGGCTTTGGAAACCCGGTTATGAATGGCTGGCAACGACATGAGATAAACCGTCATGGCGCGTCTGTCGGCATCGGACAGTTTAGCGGTGTTCTCATAAACCTCGGTCATTTCGCCGCCAATAAAATCGCCATCCGGCAGCATGCCGAGACCAAACAGCGATTCGTAGTCGTCTTCCGTCCACTCGCCGACACCGGTTTCCTTGTCGGGCGTGATATTGGGGACGGGATCGCCGTCGGGGCCATCCACGGTGCCCGCGAGATGCATATCACCCTTCAACCCACCAAGCGGGTCGCGCGGGGTGTGGCATTCACCGCAGTGGCTAAGCGCTTCGACCAAATAGGCGCCGCGATTCCAAGTGACGCTTTTGGCCACATCGGCCTTCATGGCGCCGGGTTCGAAATTCATTATCCGCCACGGCCACATCATCATCCGCCAACCGAATATGAACTTGGTATCGTGCGGAAGATTGGCGCGTTTTACGGGCGGTACGCTTTGTAAATAGGCCCATAGGTCGGCTATGTCGGCATCCGACATCTTGGTATAGGCGGTGTACGGGAACACCGGGAAATAGTTTTCTCCGGCGGGTGTCTTGCCGTCGCGGAGCGCGCGCTTGAAGTCCGCGTGCGACCACTTGCCGATCCCGGTTTCGGGGTCGGGGGTGATATTGGGCGTGAAATAGGTGCCGAACGGCGTTTTCAGGGCGCGTCCACCGGCCAATAACACCTTGGCTTTGGCATCTTTGGGCGTGGTGTGGCACCCCTGGCATCCGGCGGCGGTATAGATGTAGGCGCCGCGCTTGGCGTCCGCCGCCATCACCGCCGACGTGGCCGAAACCACAAGCAGCGCCCCGGCGAGACCGTGAAAAAGACTATGCCGGAGCGCTGTCATGATGGCTTAGCCTTTGGGCTTGCGGAACGGTTTATGGCAACCGCCGCAGGATTTTCCGAGCCCGCCGAACGCGCCTTTCAGCGCACCGGCGTCACCGCTTGCCGCGACTTTCGCGAGGTTCTGCGCGGCTTTCTCAAAGGCCATCACAGCGGCCTTGAATTCAGCCGGTTTGGCCCAAATCTCTTCCTTGGCGCGGGTGTCACCGAAGTCAGAGCCTTCCGGGAAAAGTCCGCCCGTGATGCTTGCGTACGCCGCCATGGTATTGGCGAGGGCAGCGGCATTTCCCATATCCGCTTTACCTTGCACGACCATCTTGAGGCCGCCCATGGTGCCGCCAACGCCTTTCATGACCGTCTTGCGGAACTTGATGGCATCTTCGTCACTGGCTGCCAGAGCTGTTTGCGTGTTGCTGAGCGTCGCCGACAATATGCCGATGACCGCCAGCGCTTTGAAGACCGTAAACATTTTCATGGAGGACCTCCCGTTTCAGTGTGATAGATTAAAAATTGGCCTTTCGGTGATTTAATCAACCGGAAAATTCGCATACAACAGGCTTTATACATTGCAGACGCCCACTCACGGAAAGTTGAAGACAACGCCATGAAAGATATTTCGTCACTTTGCGTGTTTTGCGGCTCCCGCGCCGGGGAAGACCCGGCCTATGCGGAAACCGCCGAGACGCTCGGCAAAGCCATGGCTGAGCGCGACATCCGGCTGATTTATGGCGGCGGACGCATCGGTATCATGGGGATTGTCGCCCAGGCCGTGTTTGACGGCGGTGGCCAGGTGACGGGCATCATACCCGATTTCCTCCTGCACCTGGAGGTCGGCAATACCCAAGTGGGCGATCTGGTCATCACCGAAAGCATGCACACCCGCAAGGCCCGCATGTTCGAGTTGTCCGACGCTATCATCGTCATGCCGGGCGGGCTTGGTACGCTGGACGAAGCGTTTGAGATCATCACCTGGAAACAACTGCGTCAGCACGACAAACCCGTCGTCTTGGTCAACGTTAATGGCTACTGGGACGCTTTCGTGACACTGGTTGAAAGCGTGATCTCTGGCGGTTTTGCGCATGAGAAAGTGATGGAATTGTTCTCAGTAGTCGATAGTGTCGAGGCCATTTTCCCTGCCTTGGAGAATGCGCCGGAGCCCGATCAGGCCGTTCTCACCAGTCATCTTTAAATCTCTTCCCCCCCAAATTTTCAGACAATCGCGGAGATACCATGGAGAAAATTAAGGTCGCCAAACCCATCGTCGAACTGGATGGCGATGAGATGACCCGAATCATGTGGGCGTTCATCAAGGACAAGCTGATTACTCCGTACCTGGACGTGGACCTGAAATATTTCGACCTCTCCATGCAGAACCGTGACGCCACCGACGATCAGGTGACCATCGATAGCGCCAACGCCATCCGGGAGCACCGCGTCGGCGTCAAGTGCGCCACCATCACGCCCGATGAGCAGCGCGTCGAAGAATTCGACCTGAAACAGATGTGGCGCTCGCCCAACGGCACCATCCGCAACATTCTGGGCGGCACGGTGTTCCGCCAGCCGATCATCTGCAAGAACGTGCCGCGCCTGGTGCCGGGCTGGACGCAGCCCATCGTCATCGGCCGCCACGCGTTCGGCGACCAGTACCGCGCCACCGATTTCCTGTTTCCGGGCGCCGGTAAATTGACCATGCGCTTCGAGCCCGCCGACGGCGGCGAGGTGATCGAGCGCGAGGTTTACGATGCACCCGAGGCCGGTGTCGCCATGGGCATGTATAACCTGGATGAAAGCATCCGCGGCTTTGCCCGTGCCTGCATGAATTATGCGCTGGGCCTGGGCTGGCCGCTGTATCTGTCGACCAAGAACACCATCCTTAAGCAGTATGACGGCCGCTTTAAGGACCTGTTCGAGGAAGTGTTCGAGAACGAGTTCAAGGCGCAGTTCGACGACAAACGCCTCACCTATCAGCACCGCCTGATCGACGACATGGTCGCCTGCGCCATGAAGTGGGATGGCGGTTTCGTATGGGCGTGCAAGAACTACGACGGCGACGTGCAGTCCGACACCGTGGCGCAGGGTTTCGGCTCGCTGGGCTTGATGACAAGTGTGCTGATGACCCCCGACGGCCGCACCGTGGAGGCAGAAGCCGCGCACGGCACCGTGACGCGCCACTACCGCCAACACCAGGACGGCCGCGAGACCTCGACCAACCCCATTGCCTCGATTTTCGCCTGGACCCGCGCGCTATCCTATCGGGGCCAGTTCGATGATACGCCGGACGTGGTCAAATTCGCCGAGACGCTCGAGCGCGTCTGCGTCCAATCCGTCGAGGCCGGTTTCATGACCAAGGACCTGGCGCTGCTCATCGGCCCCGAACAAGGCTGGATGACAACGCAGCAGTTCTTGGACAAGCTCGATGAGAACTTGCAGGCGGCGATGGGGTGAGCACTTCTCATCGAATGTTCAAATGTGATGAAGTTTAGATACCTGCCGGTCTGCATGTCGGCACGAACGAATAACCGCTGATCAGATGCGTGACACTGCCGGCATCACCATCGAGTGGTAGATGAATGGCTTCATAGGCAAGGTGCTCTTTACCCTTGATGGTCGCGTTACCGGCGACGCGGATGGGCGTGCCGTCGTCGACCGCCTGCCAGAACGCCTTCAGCACATGGTCATAGGCGCCCGATGTGTATAACTGACTAGCCAGTTTTCCGGTACCATCTATATCGACGATATCCGTCATGCCTGATCCCCAATAGCGGAACCTAAAGTCGTGCTCGGGTTGGATGACATCCTTAACGACGATGAAGCGCGAAATCTCCCACAGATCCATCAGTTCGAAATCAAGCCATCTGGGCCGCGCGCGGCCGGCACACTTCTGTTGCCAATAGGCGAATAACTGAGCCGGCGCTGGCGCTTCCAACACTGTCGCGGTTTCCAATATGGTGCGATTGAACCGTGGTTCCATTGTTTCCCATATCTCCAGTGATTTTACCGCGATGTCCGGCGGATGAACCCCTCGTTGATCTCAATCCCTAACCCAGGTGCTTCGGGTGCCGCCATGCCGCCGTCGACAATCGGAAACATATTGGTGGCCAACTCATGCTGCATCGGGTTGTGGCCGAGCGAGTATTCCAGAATAAACGCCGAAGGATCGGCGATGCAAACATGGAAACCGGCAGCGAACATGATCGCGCCGCCCCACAAATGCGGCGCGAGCCGAATCTGATGGGCCGAAGCCAGTGTCGCGATGCGCGCGGTTTCGGTGATGCCGCCGCAGATGGCGGGGTCGGGTTGCAGGATATCGATGGCGCGGGCTTGGATGTTGTCACGGAAGTCAAACCGCGTGAACAGGCTTTCGCCCGCCGCAATGGGAATGTCAGTGGCACGACGGAGTTCGACCTGGCCCTCCAGGTCGTCGGCAGAGACAGGCTCCTCAAACCAGGCGAGGTCGCAGTCTTCGACCTTGCGCGCGAACCGGAGTGCGTCGCGCGCCGTGAAAGTGCAGTGTGCGTCGGCCATGATGGCAATGTCCGGGCCGAGAGAGTCGCGAGCCGCTCGCACACGGGCGGCGGAGTTGTTGACAGTTTCGTCCTGGATGCCGACCCGCATTTTCACCGCCTTGAATGCGCCCTTTTCGATATAGCCCTGCAATTCGGCACCGATACCATCCGCCGGCGCCCAGCCGCCCGACGCATAGGCCGGCAACCAATCGTGCGTGCGCCCGCCCAACAGTTGCCACACCGGCACGCCCAGGTGTTTGCCCAGGATATCCCAGAGCGCGATGTCGATGCCGCTCATGCCGCAGATGGTGATGCCGCGCCGGGCCAGGTCGGGGAACACGTGGCCGCGCCTGAGCGCATAGTGAGCGCGCGAACGGTTGTACATTTCCTCCCACAATCTGGCGGGATCACGCGGGTCTTGCCCTATAACCACCGGGGCCAAATCTTCATTGATGATGGTGGTCAACGCGCCATAGGTGCCCGACCCCCCGACGGCGGCCTTGGCTTCGCCCCAACCGACCAGCTCGGTATCGGTCTCGATCCGCACCAATGTGGTATCGAATGAGGTGTGCAGGCCGAAGTCGCTGCGGTGCTGTTTGTCTTTGGGTATCGGCACGTGTAGCCAACGGGCTTCGACGGATTTGATTTTCATGGCGCGATGCTCCTGAGATCGATATATACAAGGTCCCTCGCCTGCGGCTGCGGATCAATACTCTTCCGGAATTCCGCAATGCTTTCCAAAAATCGCATATATGGATAATTTAGGATGATGAAAGCCATCTTCTTGTCAGCTGTTGTGTATGGTTTGTTAGCGGTTTCGCCTTCGATAGCCGACGCAGATACGGTGGTGAGTGCCGGATTGCCGCCACAAATGTATCCCGGGCTTCGCCGCGCGTTCGGCCTGCCGAGTGATGCACCCGATATCATTCGGCGCGATCAATGCCTTTTGCCGGGCGCAAATGAGTTGATAGGTAAAGGGCGTGCCAATACGGAGTTTTCTATACTTTGCAACGCTTTGTTCGAAGCGCGTCTCGCCGACACGATCAAATTGATCCATCAATATCCGCACAGGCGGCGGCTGAGTGCCGTCTCGGCGGGTAAAATCGATGTTTCCGCGACCACCATCTTTCCCGAAGGCATGGCCAATGTCGTGGGTGACACCAAGGCTTTGCTTAGTCAACCGGTGCTGGAAATCGGAGACTATGAAAAAGCCGTATTCACCCTGCCCGACCGCAATGACGTGCTTGCCGTCGACAGCTTGGAAAAATTGAGAAGATTCAAAGCGATTATGGTGAAGAACTGGCGCGTCGATGTGAAAACGTTGGACGGCCTTGGGCTTGCAGGTGTGGTTAAGGTGTCGAAGTCCAAGGCCTATCACAACATGCTGAAATCACGCCGGGCCGACTTCACCATTTCCGAGTTTACATCAATCAAGAATTCGATCTGGGCCAAAGGAATGGCCCGCGTGCCCGGCATCAAGATCGCACTGGCGTCGCCCCGGGTTTTCCCCGTTTCTCCTCAGCGCCCTGATGTTTTGGCTGCGATCAACGCTTATATCGGCCGACTAAAAGCTGCCGACCCGCAATATGTGCGCAAGCTTTTCGTTCATGCTGGCTTCATCAAACCCGAATTCGCCGATTGGAAATTGCTCAATCCAACGCGTAACAATTAGATCAAGGGATCGTACGACCATTGCAAAAGCCCCTGGCGTTGACGCGGACGGCAGGTCCAATCACCGGCATCGCAGTTGGCGCGCACTTGGGCGGCGTGGCGTTTGTAGGCCCGCCAGCGTTTGATCTGTTTTTCGTCGATTTCGGGCAGGCGGCGGCCGAGATAATAGCGGCAATACCATTGGAACCATCCGCGTGGATCGGGTCCCATGATCCAGCCTTTGTCACGCCAAACACTTAAGGGCTGACGGCTTTTGATTCGGAAATAGTTCAGCGATGAGTCCGGCGTTTCGCTTGTCTTGGCTTCCGTAAACCAGTCGAGCGGCAGTTCGTCCCGGCAATCATTGCAATACTTTCCCTCGAACACACCCATCGCCAGCATTTCCTTCGGCGAGAAATACGGCTCAAACCCAGGCGCAAAATCCGTACCAGCAGGTGCTAGCAGCTGGTAGCGGTAATCGCGCTGCATACGATCGTCGACCGCTATCCAATCCCCGACTTTGTGCATCGCTTAGGCGGGTGCCAGTTTCGCTGCGCGCCGACGATCCAGCCAGGCCCGCACGTTGCCGCGTAGCATGAGAGCCGAGGGTGTGACGATGAGCGTCAACACGGTCGCAAATCCGAGCCCGAAGACAATCGACGTCGCCAACTGCCGCCACCATTGCATGGCAGGCGCGCCAATGGTCACGGAGCGCTCAAAGAAATCGATGTTGGCACCCAACACCATGGGCATCAGGCCCAGCATCGTGGTTACGGTGGTCAGCAGCACGGGGCGCAGGCGTTGTGCGCCGGTCTTTAATATTGCGGTCCGGATGTTCGGTTCGGTTTCCTTCAAGCGATCAAACGTATCGATCAATACGATGTTGTTGTTGACTACAATGCCCGCCAGCGCAATCACACCGATCCCGCCCATAACGATGCCGAACGGTTGGTGTGTGACCAACAGCCCAATGAACACGCCGATGGTTGACATGATCACGGCGGTCAGGATCAACAGCGCTGAGTAGAAGCTGTTGAATTGAGTCACTAAAATGACGGCCATGATGAACAATGCGACGGCAAAAGCCTTGCCCAGGAAATCCTTGGCTTTGTCCTGCTCCTCGCTCTCGCCCTTGAAGGTAACATCAATGCGCTCATCCAGACCGGCCGTCTTGATCCAGGTTTGCACCTGGCGTGTTTTGTCGTCGGCCAACAACCCGGGTGCGACATCGGCTTTGACTGTCATCACCCGTCGCGAGTCGGAACGTTTGATCTTGCCGATACGCGGCTTCGCCTGCCGCTCAACGAAATTACCGATAGGTACGGCCCCCGATGGCGTCTCGGCACGAATGTGATCGAGCTGTCCAATGGTGCGGTAAGCCTTGGGGTAACGCACGCGGATTTCGATCTCGTCGTCAGTATCGTCGGGGCGGTATTCGCCCAACTTGATGCCGGTCGTGACCATTTGTACGGAACGTCCGATAAGATCGACGTCGGCCCCGAACTTTGCCGCCTGTGCTCGATCGACGGTCATTTCCCAGTCAATTCCCGGTAACGGACGTTCGTCTTCGATATTGCGAAACCCGCCTAGGTTCTCCAACCCGTCGCGCACCGTATTCACCGCCGGTACCAGAAGCTCGGGGTAACGGGTGGCGAGTTGGATCTGCACCGGCTTGCCGATGGGCGGGCCGGACTCCTGCTCACGGGTATCGACAACGATTCCTGAAATATCGCGCGTGCGTTCCTGCAGGTCGGCAATGATCTGGGCGGCCTTTCGACGGAGCCACCATTTGTCGAGTTCCAGGTCGATGTTGCCGATAATATCTTCGGCTTCTTGGGATTGTTCTGCGGCGCCGGTGCGGGTGTAGACGGTAGCGAACTCGTCGCGCTCGGCATCCAAAGCCAGGACCCGCGCTTCGACCTCGCGGATCAGGCTGTCCTTTTCGACAACCGAAAGATTACCCCGGGCTTTCACTTGTAGTTTTACCCGCTCGGGCTCGACGTCGGGGAAGAATTCTATGCCGCGACCAAACTGTGCATATGCGACCTGCACCCCCACCAGCAACATCACGGCCGCAAACAGGATTTTAACCGGATGGCGGAGCGCAGTGGACAGCACTTTCAGATAAGTGCCGGTGAAACCACGAACGTCATCGACGTGCCCGGCGTCGGCACTGGTCAGTTGACGCGCTACGGCGGGATCCGCGTTGGAAACACGGCGTTTGGTAACCGTGGAACCGAGTGTGGGCACGAAAATCAGCGCCATGGTCAATGATGCTGCGAGGGTTGCGATCAGCGTCAATGGCAAGAATTTCATGAATTCACCCACCACGCCGGGCCAGAACATCAATGGCAGAAAGGCCGCCAGCGTTGTTGCCGTTGATGCGATAATGGGCCACGACATGCGTTTCGCCGCCAACCCATATGAGACGCTCGGGCTTTCGCCCTCCCCCATTTTACGGTCCGCGTATTCGGTGACCACGATAGCGCCGTCGACGAGCATTCCGACCGCTAAGATCAGTGCGAAAAGTACAACGATGTTGATTGTCAAACCTGCGGCGGCCAGCACCAAAATACCGGTCAGGAACGAACCCGGAATGGCAATACCCACCAGGGCAGCCGAACGCACGCCGAGCGCCCAGACAATGACGATCATTACCAACAAAACGGCGGCAATGACGTTGTTCTGCAGGTCTTTCAGCATGTCGCGAATCTCACCGGAGCGGTCGTTTGAGAAGGCTACATCCACGGATTGCTTGAGTGTTTCAGGCCAGGTGTCGCGCTCCGCCAAAACCATCTCCCGGACTTTCGCCACGGTGTCGATGATGTTCTCGCCGGTACGTTTGGATACTTCCAGCGCCAATGCGCTCTTGCCGTCAACGCGCGCAAAACTGGTCGGGTCCTTGAAGCTTCGCCGAACGGACCCGATGTCGCCCAATGTCACCACGGCGTCGCCATCCACTTTCACCGGCATGTTGACAATATCACGGACATTTTCGAACAAGCCTGGCACTTTCAATGTGAACCGCCCGCGCCCGGTATCCTGCGCACCGGCTGCGACCAGCAGATTGGAGTTGCGCACCGCGTTTACGGTGTCGACCACGGATAGGCCGTAGCTTTCGATTTTCACGGGATCGATAAGTATCTCGACCAGCTCGTCGCGATCACCTGCGATCTGAACTTCCAAAATCTCGGTCAACGCCTCGATCCGGTCTTTGAGGTCGCGGCCCAGTTTTAGCAGTGCGCGTTCCGGCACTTCCCCTGAAAGCGTCACCAGCACCACGGGAAATAGCGAGAAATTGACCTCGTGCACTTCTGGTTCGTCGGTCTCGGCGGGGAGTTCCGGTTTGGCCAGATCCACCTTTTCACGCACGTCGTCCAGCGCCACATCAGCATCGAAACCGGCTTCGAATTCCAGCGTCACATTGGCGCCACCTTCATAGCCTGTTGCCCGCATTTCCTTGACGCCTTCTATAGTGCGCAGTTCCTGCTCCATGGGGCGGATCAGCAATCGCTCGGCATCTTCCGGAGAAATACCGTCATGGGCCATGGAAACGTAGATGATCGGGATATTGATATCGGGGTCAGCTTCCTTGGGGATCTGCACATAAGCATAGGCGCCGCAGACCAAGATCAATACCAGGCTGGCGAGCACCGTTCGCGCATGGGCGAGTGCGGCATCAATAACCACGGTCATGAGGGCGTGTCCTGTTTCGCCGTTGGTTTGGCGGCGGTTTCATCGGTAATATCGACCGTCTGTCCGGCGCGGACGAATTCCTGGCCGACAGTGATCAACGTTAATTGCTCGGGCAGGTCTCCCAGCCACACGCCTTCGGTGGTGTCTTCGATGATTTCGGCGGCGTAGAATACAACCTTGCCTTCACCATCGACGGCTTTGACGCCAATAATGCCTGTGTCATCCAGCGTGAGAACTGCGGGCGAGACCAGGTGCGCTCGCGTTGCCCCCATCACCAAGTGCAACTCCGCTGTTAAACCTTGCGGGATTTGAGCAGTCGGGTTGTCCAGCCAGATTTCGACCCGGAACGTGCGGGTTACTGATGTGCTCATGCGCGAGATATAGCGGATTGCGCCTTGGCGGACTTCACCGCCCGGGATCGTCGCCCATGCGAGATCGCCGAGTTTCAGGTTGGCGACCAAACGCTCGGAAACTTGGGCGACGACGCGGATCGGGTCCAGATTGACGATGGTTGCGACCACGTCGCCGGCCTTAACATAGTCTCCCACGTTAACCGGCAGTGTTTCCAGGTACCCGTCGATAGGCGCCCGCACGTTGGTTCGTGATACGTCGAGCCGGATGGCGGCCAAAGCGGCTTTGGCGGATTCCAGCTTCGATTTTTCCTCCGCCACCTTGATCTTCGATTGGAATTGCTTGCGCGACAGTTTTTTGGCGCTGTCATATGCCAACTTCTGGAACTCGACTTTGGCCTCGGCTTCGCGGAGCTTTGACAAGCGGTCATCGATGGCGAGTTTCAGGATCGATGTCCCCTTTTTCAGCGAGGCCCCCTTCTCTATCGGGCGGGCAATGACCTTGCCCGCGGTCTCGGCGGATAACTCAATGTCGCGTACAGCTTCCGTACGGCCATAAAGGATGGCGTGCCGTTCGTGGGTTTGGGCTTGGCTTTTACGTACCCGAACCAAAGTCCGGGTTTCGGTTTTTGCCGTGGGTGCCGCTTCCTCACCTTTTTCGGGCGCGGTGCCCGATACAACTCCGGACCCGATCCACAGAGTTACGCTCAATGCCAATCCGATGGCGATGAAATGGCTCGTTCGCACGTTATGTCCGAGCGGGCGCTTTTGACTTTCTTGGATATCGGTCATTGCGCTGCCTCCTGGTCACTATCCGTACCCATCATTTCCTGCATGAATTCGGTGCGGTGTTCGCGCATGTAGGCGGCCATGGACTCATACAGATGTAGCCCAAAGCCGCGCACGATCCGTCGTCCGGGCTTCATATCCGTAGGATCGACCTCGCACGCACACTTCGCCAGGTACTCAAAATTGCTGAGATACTCGTCGTAAATTCGTTGGCTTTCCTCCGGCTCCATCAGATGCGCGAAAAACAGCCGCACAAGGTATTCGGAGCGGATGCGATCGCGACCCGCCGGTTCCGCCAACGCGTCTTTTAACCGAACCCGCCCCTCCGGCGTCAGGCTGTAGATTTTTTTTCCAGGCCGTCCGGATTGCTCTTCTTCGGACAATGATACAAGGCCGTCTCCCAGCAGCTTGCCGAGTGCCGGATAAATCGAGCCATAGCTTGCATCGAAGAAATGGCCGAACGGTCCGTCTTCGAACATCTTCCTGATTTCATAACCCGTGGCATCACCCAGCGAGAGCACGCCGAGGCAGAGCGTCTTTACGTCCATGATATTTTGGTTCCGAAATTTTCCGTCGCATAACCATGTAGGCGACTTGTATCGGAGTGGTATATATCATTTCGATATATCAGGTCAATATATTATTTCGGCAAATCTCTTGCTAGATCCTTTGCCCAAGGCGGTTCAGGCGTGAATGTGTCGACCAAGATATCGACGAAAGCCCGCACCTTGGGCGATAGGTGTCGGCTGTGCGAATATACCGCGTAGATGTTTGTCGGTTCATCGATCTCATAGTCGGTCAACACAGGCACCAGGCGCCCGGCGGCGATATCGGCGGCAATGACGAAATCCGCGGCTCGGATCAACCCCATACCTGCAACGGCGGCCTGTTCCATGGCGACGGCATTGTTGGTCTCGATGTTGCCGCTGACGCGGAAATGCTGCGGGCCGTCAGATCCTTTGAATTCCCATTGGTTCAGCTGAGTTTCAAAACTCAATGTTAAGCAATTATGATTTCTCAGGTCTGTCGGCGATTGCGGCGTGCCGTATTTTTTCAAGTATGACGGCGCCGCCGCGACCATGCGTTTGGCCGTTGCCAGTTTGCGGGCGATCAATGTGCTGTCCGGCATGCGCGCAATGCGGATGGCGACATCGACCTCCTCCTCTACCAGATTGACGATGCTGTCGGTCAAGGTCAGCTGCACGCGCAGCTCCGGATATCGGTCGAGCAGATCCGGCAGCAAGGGAGCGACATACATATGCCCGAAGGCGGTGGATGAATTGACCTTCAACAACCCCTTCGGCTCGGTGTGCAGCTCGGTCAATTCGCGTTCGGCTTCGTCGATCGCGGCAAGGATCGGCAGGCAACGCTGGTAATAGGTGCGCCCTTCCTCGGTCAGGCTGAGGCGCCGGGTGGTGCGGTTCAAAAGCCGGGTGCCTAACCGGTCTTCCAATCGGCTGATGAGCTTACTGACCGCCGACGGGGTCAGTTTCAGCGCCCGCGCGGCCTGGGAAAAGCTCTCCGTATCGACGACGCGGACGAACACCGCCATTTCACTGGGTTTATCCATAACCAACCTATTTGAGATTTTTTTTCACTAATATTTTTATATTTTACTTATTTATTCCATTCAAGAACTTTTCTATGTTCTTTTCAACAGACAACACGCCGTTGGGCGATTAAATAAGGAACAGACCATGTCACACCATCGTTTAAGTGAACGGCCCCGTGTAACTCAAGAAGCCATCGACGAGGGCATCCGTCGCGCCCATAAGCTGCGCAGTGAATCATTCGGCAAGTTTTTCCGCAAAGCGTTGGATACCCGTTACCGCGCGCTCAATGTCACCGCCACGCAAAGATGCACCACTTGCTGATATTCTCCCCTGATCACGACTAAGGCGCTCCTTTCCGGAGCGCCTTTTTTTTGCTTTGATGCGGGCATCATCTTTATTTTGAAGGGGCCACGAAATGGGCAGCGGTTTCAAACACCTTCGCGGTCGTTGCGAATGCGGCGGCATCCGGTATTCACTGACCGGTCCCGTGACGCCGGTTACGATCTGCCATTGCGGACAATGCCGGCGAACACATGGCGCGCCAGGCCCCTACACCAACGTCGCCAACGAAGATTTGGTGATGGAAAAAGATGAAACCGTGCGCTGGTACGCATCATCGGACGAGGCCGAACGCGGTTTTTGCAAGTGCTGTGGCTCGAGTTTGTTTTTCCAGTTCAAGGGAGCCGCAAAGATTTCCGTTTCGGCGGGAACCCTTGATTTACCCACGGGGCTGGGCACCGCAGGTCATATCTTCACCTGCGACCAGAGCGATTACTACGCGATTGACGATGGTTTGCCGCAACATGACGGCGCATGGGTCGGGCCTAAATGCACAGCCTAGAAACAAGGATTAATGGCGCCCAATCCCAAATCGAGACTGGGTAGATTGAAGGCCGTTGTGGCCCCCGTGGCGGCATTGCTGATGGTCACTTGACCGCCGAAGATACTGATCCCGCCCGGATTGATGACCGTCCCCAGGTTGGGAAAACCGCCGGCCGGCGGTGTCGAGCCCCCGGCCGCCGTTTCCAACGAATTCAGATCATCCCAATTGGTTTTGCCGTTGCGCGCCACTTCGACCAAGATCTCCGCGCCTTCGAGGCGCAGGCGAGGCACCGCGACATCGCCCAGCATCAACGGCAGGAAATCCACCTCCGCCACAAGCTGCTCGGCTTTCAGCATATCGCCCTTGCGACCCCACTTGGCGTTTTCCAACCGCACGCCGCGGGCGATGATTTGCGGCGGCATGGAGACCTTGAAATCGATCGGTCCGTCAATATGCAGACGCCGTCCCGATACCTGCATCACTTGGGCTTGCAGGTCCTTTTTCCAGCTTTCCAGGTCACTCAGGTTGGCATAGCCGATAATGGCCCCGATTCCAGCCGCCAAAACGCCCAGTTTCAAAGATAGCGAGATGAGACGGCGCATCAATCCGAGCATGGTTCATTCCTTGCAGGTTTTAGTTTTCAGAGGATTCGACGACGGGTGGCGGCTGCGGACGGAAGGTGTCGGCGCGCCGTTTGGCCTTGTCGCGGGTATGCTTGGACACGGACGCCGCGAGCGCATCTCGGTTGCGGGCCGCATTGGCGGCGCCCAAACCGGCCGCCACGTGAAACCACATCAACGCCGTCTCCCGGTCACGCTTGGCTCCCTCACCTTTCGCCAACATAATTGCCAGGCGGTTTTGCGCCGCTGCTACCCCGGCCCGCGCCGCGACATCAAGATGCGCGATTGCTTTTGCCAACTCTGTTTTCGATTGGGCCAATAAATCGCCCAATGCGAGGTGAGCGAAGGCATCTCCAGCGTCGGCTGCAATGGTGAAATACCGCTCGGCTTCTTCCAAATCGCTTTCGATTGCACCGCCGCGTTGATAGAGAACGGCTAAGTTATACGCTGCCGGCGCATGACCTTGCTCGGCGGCCATTTCAAACCAGACAGCCGCCTCTTCCGGATCGGCTTCGGTGCCTAGCCCTTGCAGATACGCCGCGCCGAGATTGAACTGCGCTGGTGCAGAGCCCAATTGAGAGGCCTGTTCCAACAGATGCAGCGCTTCGTCGGGGTCGCGTTTGACGCCTCGCCCTTCCACGTGAAGGCGCGCTAGGTTGACCAACGCGCCGGGAACCTCCTGCTTTGCTGCCTTGCGGTACCAATTGGCGGCTTTCGTGTAGTCGACTGCCACGCCCCGGCCATGCTCGTGCATAACGCCCAAATTGTACAATGCCGGGCCGAAACCGGCTCCCGCCAATCGGCGCCAGGTCTCGAGCGCGGTGGCGAAATTTCCTTTGTTATATGCGTCGCCCGCCCGCCCGAATGCCGCCGCGATCTTGGGATCGACCTCCGGGTCGCCTTTGCCGGGCAAGACCAAAGCTTGGTCCTCGGCCAGCCAAGGTGTCTCCTTGGCGCTTTTTTCCGCCATTGCCGGAGCCGCCATAGCCACGGCCAATAGGCCCAAAAGTATCACTGAATGTCGCATTGGCGCATTATATGGGGCGATGCACGCAAGTCACTACGATATATGGTGGAGTTGTAGAAATCCCGCTCACTAGAGATAGATCAATGGCGAACGTGTTTGTGGGGGGTATGGTGGAGCGTTATTATTTACTGAGCTCGACCGAGCCGCTGGGGAGCACCAATGGACATCAAAACCGCCAACAATCCGCCTGCACCGATCAAACCGAATGCGCCGCAGCGTTTCGTCAACCGGGAACTCTCATGGTTGGCTTTTAACGAGCGCGTATTGCGTGAGGCCGAAAACAAACACCACCCGTTGTTCGAGCAACTGCGGTTTCTTTCCATTTCCGCCAACAACCTGAACGAATTCTACATGGTGCGCGTCGCCGGTTTGCGCGGCCAGGTGAGCGCCGGCGTGGATTTGCCCAGTCAAGAAGGCCTGACGCCGCAACAACAGCTCGATCTGGTAAATGAGCGCGCCGGCAAGCTGATGCGGAGCCAGCAAAAATGCTGGGGCCGCCTGACCAAAACATTGGCGACCGAGGGTATTCATGTTGTCGAGTCCGATAATTTACTATTGGGCGAAAAGCGTTGGCTGAAACAATATTTCCTGGACAAACTGTTCCCGGTGCTCAGCCCTATTGCGATTGATCCGGCCCATCCGTTCCCGTTCTTGCCGAATCTCGGCTTTTCCATGGTGCTGGAACTGAAGAAACGGCGGCAAAAGGAAACGCTCAATGCGTTGGTGCCATTGCCGCACTTGATAGACCGGTTCATCAAATTACCGGGCAGCGGTCAACGGTTTATCTCGCTGGAGAACGTCGTCGCACTGTATATCAATCGATTGTTTCCGGGCTTCAAGGTGATCGAAGTGGGGCTTTGCCGGGTCTTGCGTGACAGTGACATCGAGATCGAGGAAGAAGCGGAAGACTTGGTCCGCCTCTATGAAAGCGCGCTGAAGGAACGCCGCCGGGGTTCGGTCATCAGGCTGACCATCAACCACGACATGTCACCCGATTTGCGATCTTTCCTGGTGCACGGCGTCGATGCCGCGCCCGAGACTGTGTTTTCATTGAAAGGATTGTTGGGGCTTGCCGATACCAGCGAATTGGTGCTCAAGCATCGCCCGGACCTGCTGTTCCAGCCGTTCGCGCCACAGTTCCCCGAACGCGTGCTGGATTTCGGCGGTGACTGTTTTGAAGCCATCAAGCGCAAGGACTTTATGGTCCACCACCCCTATGAAAGTTTCGACGTGGTGGTGCAGTTTCTGTTCCAGGCGGCCAATGACCCCGACGTCATCGCGATTAAGCAAACGCTTTATCGCACCAGCGACAACTCCCCCATTATCGCGGCCCTGATCCAGGCGGCGGAAGCCGGTAAATCAGTGACCGCCTTGGTGGAGGTGAAGGCGCGCTTCGACGAAGAGCGCAACATTCGCTGGGCGCGGGATTTGGAACGCGCCGGCGTGCAGGTTGTCTATGGTTTCATTCATCTCAAAACCCACGCCAAAATTTCATACGTGGTGCGGCGCGAAGATGACAGATACCAGACCTATTGCCATTGGGGCACCGGTAACTATCACCCGATCACGGCGCGCATCTATACGGATATGTCGCTATTTACTTGTGACGCGGCTTTGTGCCGTGATGCCGCGCGGCTGTTCAATTTCACCACCGGCACTGCCGGCCCTGATGAAATGGAGAAGCTGGCAATCTCTCCCGTCAGCCTGCGCGAACGATTGATAAAACATATCGATCTGGAGATTGAGCATGCCCGCAAAGGCGGTCCCGGGTCCATTTGGGTGAAAATGAATTCACTGGTCGATGGTGAGATCATCGACGCGCTGTACAAAGCGTCGCGGGCGGGTGTCAAAATTCATCTGGTGATACGTGGTATCTGTTGTCTGCGGCCAGGCATTCCGGGGCTGTCGGAAAACATCACGGTGCAATCCATTGTCGGGCGGTATCTGGAACATGCCCGCGTTATCTGCTTCGGCAATGGTGCCGGCCTGCCATCCAAGGAAGCTAGCGTGTTCATATCTTCGGCCGATTGGATGCCGCGCAACCTGAACCGGCGCGTCGAAACCTTGGTGCCGGTCGAAGACCCGGACGTGCACTGGCAGATTCAAGAGATCATGAACATTAACCTGAAGGATAAGAAGCAATCGTGGTTGCTGCAGCCGGACGGCGAGTACCGTCGCGTTTCGCGTCATCCAAAGAGTTTCTGCGCGCACACTTTTTTCATGGAACATCCGGATATGCTGGCGCCGACCAGTGACGTGGTAGAGGTCGACGATTTCGATGAGATACCGGAAATTGAGGAAGAATGAGACGTCGTCCATTGCAAAACCCATGTCGTTTATTAGACAGACGATCATCCTTGACCCTGTCACATGAAGGCGATTAGCTAGGGTTTCTTTTCCACGATCGGTGCGCCACCCATGGGCAAGTATTCAATCTTCAGCCTGCTTCGAAACGGTCTCTCGTTCCATGAGGGGTGGGAGAAAGCGTGGCGCAGTCCGGAGCCCAAACCAGAGTATGACGCCATCATCGTCGGCGGCGGCGGTCACGGTCTTGCGACAGCCTATTATTTGGCTAAGGAACATGGCCTGACGAACATTGCCGTCCTCGAAAAGGGCTGGATTGGCGGCGGCAACACCGGGCGCAATACGACGATTATCCGCTCTAACTATCTGTGGGACGAAAGCGCGGCGATGTACGAGAAGTCGCTGCAGCTTTACGAGGGGCTCAGTCAGGAGCTCAATTTCAACATTATGTTGAGCCAGCGCGGCGTCATGAATCTGGCCCACAACCTCCACGACATGCGCGAACTTCAGCGGCGCGTGCATGCGATCCGGTTGAACGGCGTCGATTCCGAAATCCTCACCACTAACCAAGTGAAGGAAATGGTGCCGATCCTGAATTGTTCACCGAAATCGCGCTATCCGATTCTAGGGGCGTCGTTGCAGCGCCGCGGCGGCGTGGCCCGGCACGATGCGGTCGCCTGGGGCTACGCACGTGGCGCCGACAGGCTGGGCGTCGATATCATTCAGCAGTGCGAAGTGACCGGCATTCTGCGCGAAGGTGGCAAGGTTACGGGCGTAGAGACCACGCGTGGCACCATCCGTGCACCCAAGGTCGGTCTGGTTGCCGCCGGGCATTCCAGCGTATTGGCCGAGATGGCCGGTATTAGACTGCCGATCAATAGCTATCCGCTGCAAGCCATGGTGTCGGAGCCGGTGAAGCCAATTCATCATTGTGTCGTCATGTCCAATGCGGTCCATGTTTATGTGTCGCAATCCGATAAGGGCGAGATGGTGCTGGGAGCCGGAATTGACGGCTATCACGGCTATTCGCAGCGTGGCAGCTTGCATGTGATTGAGGGGCAGTTGGGCGCATTGTGCGAACTGTTCCCGATTTTCTCGCGGCTTCGGTTGATGCGGCAATGGGGCGGCATCGTAGATACTTGCCCCGACGCCAGCCCGATCGTCTCGAAGACGCCCATTGAGGGCCTTTACATCAACGGCGGTTGGGGCACCGGCGGCTTCAAGGGAACGCCAGGTTCGGGCTGGACGTTTGCGCACACAATTGCGCGCGATGAGCCGCACGAGTTGAACGCGCCGTTCACCATTGAGCGCTTCGTGTCGGGTGCGTTGATCGACGAACACGGCGCCGCCGCCGTGGCGCATTGAGGGAAGGAATCGAAAGATGTTTCTGATCGATTGTCCCTACTGCGGTAAGCGCGAAGAGACCGAGTTTCACCAAGGCGGCGAAGCCCATATTGAACGCCCGAAAGACCCTGACAAACTAACCGACGAAGAATGGGCCGACTATTTGTTCATGCGCAAGAACAGCAAAGGCGTGTTCCTTGAGCGCTGGATACATCGGCACGGCTGTCGGCGTTGGTTCAACATGGCGCGAGACACCGCCACCAACGAAATTCTCGCTGTTTATGAAATGGGTAAGAAACCGCCCCAGAAAATCGCCAAACTGATAAAGACCAAAAAGGTGACGAAATGAGCGGTCGCAATCGCTTGGCCGAAGGCGGCTTGATCGACCGTGATCAACGCTTGAGCTTCACTTTTAACGGTCGGCGCATGGCCGGCTGCAAAGGCGACACGTTGGCGTCCGCGCTGTTGGCCAATGGCGTGAAACTGGTCGGGCGCAGTTTTAAGTATCACCGCCCGCGCGGAATTTTCGCCAGCGGTGCGGAAGAACCCAACGCGCTTGTCCAATTGGAGCGCGGCCAGCGCACGCTACCCAACCAGCAAGCGACCCGCATAGCGCTCTATGAAGGCCTGGAAGCCGAAAGCATCAATTGCTGGCCCAGCCCGGACTTCGACCTCATGAGTGTCATGGGTTGGGGAAGCCGGCTGATCCCGGCGGGCTTTTATTACAAGACGTTTATGTGGCCGTCCTCGCTGTGGCCCATGTACGAACACTTTATCCGCCGCGCCGCCGGATTGGGGCATGCACCCGATGGGCCCGACCCCGACCACTATGATAAAATGAACGTGCATTGCGATGTGCTGGTTGTCGGTGCCGGTCCGGCAGGGTTGGCGGCGGCTCTGGCCGCGACGCGTGCCGGCGCGCGGGTGATTTTGGCCGACGAACAGGACCGCGCCGGCGGATGGCTGTTGAATGACCGCCGCGAGATTGGGGGCAAACCGGCACTTGAATGGGTCGATGCCGCCTTGGACGAGTTGACGGACGCGGAAGATACGCGTGTCCTTACCCGCACGACGGCGTTCGGTTTTTTCGATCATAATTTCCTTGGCCTTTGTGAACACCGTGGCGACACGCAAGTTGATGGTGGCAATAAATCCCGCCAACGCATTTGGCGTGTCCGCGCCAAGCAAGTCGTGCTGGCGACCGGCTCCATTGAGCGCCCGTTGATTTTCGCCGACAACGACCGGCCCGGTGTCATGCTGTCGGGAGCCGTGCGCGCCTATGCCAATCGCTACGCCGTGGCCGCCGGCCAGCGCGTTTGCCTGTTCACCAACAACGACGATGCCTACCGCACGGCGCTTGATCTCAAGGCGCAAGGTGTGTCGGTACCCGCTGTCATTGATGTGCGCCCCGACCCGGCCAGTGAATTGACGACGCGCGCCATGGCCGAAGGAATCGAAATCATCGATGGTGCCGCCGTAACCAAAGTGGACGGGGCACGCGGCGTCAAAAACATCGAAGTCATGCCATTGAATGATGCCGGTGATGGCGTTACCGGCACGGCGCGAAGGATATCGTGCAGTGTGCTCGCCTCGTCAGGCGGCTGGAACCCGGCGGTACACTTGCACTCACATACTGGCGGTAAGGCGGTGTTTGATGAAGAGCGTGGCATATACCTGCCTGGCGAGACCCGTGAGGCATGCCAATCGGTTGGTGCCGCTGCTGGAGTGTTTGATCTGGCCGGTTGCCTGACAACTGGGTTGGCCGCCGGGAAAAAAGCCGCCAATGCCGCCGGTGCTAGAAAGCAGAGCCGGCGCAAAGCCCCTACTACGGAAACCGAAAATGAAGCCAGTGCGCGGCTCTTGTGGGTGGTGCCGACGACCGAGCCCACGGGTCGGCGGTCCAAGCATTTTCTGGACCAGGCCCACGACGTGACGGTCAACGACGTGCAACTGGCGGCGCGCGAAGGTTACCAATCCATCGAACACGCCAAGCGCTACACCACGCTCGGCATGGCGCCGGACCAAGGCAAGACAGGCAACATCCCCGGAATGGCAGTGTTGGGGCAGGCCTTGGGCGTCGATAATCCCGGTCAGGTGGGCACCACCACTTTCCGCCCGCCCTACACGCCCGTGACCATTGGCGCGCTCGCCGGGCGCGACGTCGGGCCTTTGATGGACCCGGTGCGTATGACACCCATGCATCATTGGCACGAACTGGCCGGGGCCAAATGGGAGGATGTCGGGCAGTGGAAGCGGCCCTGGTACTACCCGCACAAGGGCGAAAACATGCGCCGTGCCGTTGACCGCGAATGTTTGGCCGTGCGCAGTGCGGTCGGCATCCTCGATGCCTCTACACTGGGTAAGATCGATGTCCAGGGGCCGGATGCGACGAAGCTGCTCAATTGGGTCTACACCAACGCCTGGGATAAACTGGCCGTGGGGAGCTGCCGTTATGGCCTGATGCTCGGCGAAGACGGCATGATTTTCGACGACGGCGTTACCTCGCGACTGGCCAACAATCACTACCTGATGACCACCACGTCGGGCAATGCTGCGCGCGTGTTGGAATGGCTGGAGGAATGGCTGCAAACGGAATGGCCGGAGCTTGATGTTTATTGCACATCCGTGACCGAGCACTGGGCCAACATCACCATATGCGGCCCTCGCGCGCGAGATTTGTTGGCGGAATTCACAGACGACATTGATCTCACGTCCGAAGCTTTTCCGTTCATGACCATGCGCGAAGGCCATGTGGCTGGCATTCCGGCCCGAGTGTTCCGCGTCAGTTTCACCGGCGAGCTTTCCTATGAGATCAATGTGCCGGCGAGTTACGGCATGAGTGTGTGGACCGCCGTCATGAACGCTGGCGACAAATACGGTATTACGCCGTTTGGCACCGAGACCATGCACGTGTTGCGGGCCGAGAAAGGTTACATCATCGCAGGCCAGGAAACAGACGGCACCGTGACGCCCGATGACCTCGGCATGGGGTGGGCGCTTTCCAAGAAGAAGGATTTCATCGGCCGGCGATCATTGGCCCGCGCCGATAGCCAGCGCCCGGACCGCAAACAGTTGGTGGGGCTGCTTCCCGTTGATCCCAAAGAACGCTTGCCCGAGGGCGGTCAGATCACGGCGGAGAAACACAATGATTATCCGGTACCCATGATCGGCCACGTAACGTCGAGCTACCATTCGGCGACGCTGGGTTGCGCATTCGCATTGGCGTTGGTGAAGGGTGGCCGCACGCGTCACGGCGAGACGATCTACATCCCGCTTGAGGACAAAACCATTGCGGCCACGGTGACATCCCCAGTGTTTTATGATCCGGACGGGGAGAAGTTGCATGCCTGAGACCTATCTTCGACAAAGCCCCCTCGCCCACTTACATCTGGACGCCCGCGCCGTGGCTGATGCCGGATTGGCGCAGGCGGGTGTGGAATTGTCGGAAATGTCGGATCGTGGACTCGTCAATTTGCGTGGCGACAGCACAGACGTGGCCTTCGTCGCGGCTGTTAAGAAAGCCATTGGCATGGTACTGCCGACGGATGCCAATACCGTCAATTCGAAACGCGGCGGTACGGATATCTTGTGGCTTGGACCCGATGAATGGCTGGTTTCATCACCTGCTGGTTCCAGTTCAACGAACGCAGCTAAACTTGCCAAAGAACTCTCCCGACAACGTGCGTCCGTCACGCCTGTGTCGGATGGACGCACGGTTATTCGATTGTCCGGCCCTCACGCCCGCGATGTGCTGGCTAAAGGATGCCCGCTGGACTTCCATCCCAAGGCCTTCGGCCCAGGACAATGCGGGCAGACCTTGCTCGGCCGCACGGATATGCTGCTGCATTGCCGGAAACCGGATGCGTTTGATATCTACATGGCGCGCAGTTTCGCCGAATATGCCTGGACCTGGCTGGAAGACGCCGCACGAGAGTATGGTCTCAAGGTCATCACGTCCTGAGGCCTGAGAAAACGCTACTCAATGATAGGCTGCTACATTAGTATGTCGTTTGCGTAGGCGTCCCTTCAACGGCACGCTGCCACAACAAGAATAACAGGCGATTGTCGTTTCATGGCCAAGGCTCCCCTGACCCCCGCTGATGTCGAGCAACTTCTTGCCGACCCCTCCCCTGAGTCGCGCGCGCAGGCGGCTGCACGGGTGGGTGAGAGCTACGATGCATCATTGGGTGACGCGGAGCGCGGCATCGCGGAAGAGATCTTCCGGCTCATGGTCAAGGACGCCGAACAGCGCGTCCGCCTGGCGCTATCCGAAAGCCTCAAAGACAATCCGGCTATTCCCCATGATGTGGCATTGACCCTCGCTGGTGATGTGGCGGAGGTGGCGCTACCTGTTATCGAGTTTTCTGATGTCTTGACCGATAGCGATCTCCTGGAAATCATCGCCGACAACGACGAGGCGAAGCAGGTCGCCGTTGCCAGCCGGCCAGAGGTTTCTGAAACCGTGTCGTCGGCACTGGTCGATACGGAGAACGAGGCCGTTGTCTCCACGTTGGTTGCCAACGACGGGGCCGAGATTTCACGCGAAAGCTTCGACAAGGTGGTCAATACTTTGGGCGCCAGTGAAAAGGTGCAGACCGCGCTTGTCCGCCGTAACAAAGTGCCCGTCGCGATTGCCGAACGCCTGTTGACGGTGGTGTCCGACAATCTGCGAGACGAACTCGTCGCCCGCCACGAAATGCCCGGCGGCATGGCTGATTACTTGGTCTTGCACAGCCGTGAGCGGGCTACTGTTGCGCTGTCTCAGGATTCCAGTGATGATGATGTGGGCGTGCTGGTTCGTCAGCTTCACGACGCAGGCCGGCTAACGCCGTCGATTATTCTGCGGGCCCTGTGTGTCGGAGATATGCGGTTTTTCGAAGCGGCGCTGTCGGTAATGGCGGGTGTGCCATTGGCCAATGCGCGGACGTTGATCTACGACCCGGGTGAGTTGGGCTTGCATCGAATCTATTCTGCCGCTGGATTGCCCGAGCCGCAGTTTGTGGCAGCGCGCGCCGCTGTACGTGCCGTGCAGGAGCTGGAATACGACGGTGCCGAAGACAGCACCGAAGACCGCGAGCGGTTTGCGCGGCGCATGATTGAGATGATCCTTACCCAGTACGATGAGTTGGGCGTGGAATTCGAATCCGATGATCTTGATTATCTGATTACCAAAATCGACGGCCTGCCGCCGGACCATATTGAGGTGCTCGACCCCAATCTCGGCAATGGGGACGATGCATGAAGCCTGACAATTTCCAATATATGGCGACGCTGGCCAAGGAGCGTTCCGGCTTGGTGCTGAAGGAAGACAAGGTCTACCTGCTCGACAGCCGCCTGATGCCGTTGGCCCGGCGCAAGAATATTGAAACCCTGGATGAGTTCGTCGAGGCAATTCGGCGTAACAACGATTTCAATGAGCAGACGGAAGTCGTCGAGGCGCTGACCACAAACGAAACGCTGTTTTTCCGCGATACGAAACCGTTCGATATCTTTCGTGATCAAGTTATGCCGCAGATCATTCAAACGCGGGCGACGACCAAAAAGTTCCGAATCTGGTCGGCGGCTTCTTCCAGCGGGCAGGAACCCTATTCACTGGTCATGCTGCTCGACCAAATGAGTGCACAATTGGCTGGCTGGCAGTACGATATTGTCGGTACGGACCTGTCCATGGAGATTCTGCAAAAAGCACAAGAAGCCCTGTATACGCAGTTCGAAGTGCAACGCGGCTTGCCCGTGGAAATGATGGTCAAGTATTTCGAGCCCGAAGGGGCCAAATGGCGTCTTAAACAGCCTTACCGCGAGAAAGTTAAATTCCAGAAAGCCAATCTGTTGGAAAACCAAAGCGGGTTGGGCCAGTTTGACATCGTCTTTTGCCGCAACGTTCTGATCTACTTCGATAAAGATACCAAAGGCCGGGCGCTCGACATGATTGCCGACATGATGTCTGCAGATGGTAAATTGTTTCTGGGCGGCGCCGAGACGGTGCTGGGCTTAACGAAAAAGTTCGCGGCCGTCGAGGGGGTCAAGGGGCTTTACCAGAAAATCGGCTGAGTCATGGCCAAACCCAACTCCAGCATAAGTGACGTCACGACGATTGAAATGCATACCGGTGGCGAGCCTGTGCGGATTGTCACCGCCGGTTATCCAGACATTCCGGGCGCGACGATTTTGCAAAAGCGGCGGTTCGTGCGCGACAACCTGGATCATCTGCGCAGGCTTTTGATGTTTGAGCCGCGAGGCCACTTCGATATGTACGGGGTTATCCCCGTAGAGCCCGATTTGGCCGAGGCCGATATGGCAGTGTTGTTCATGCACAACGAGGGCTATTCGACGATGTGCGGTCACGCCGTCATCGCGCTTGGCCGCTACGCGATTGAGACAGGTATCGTCGCCGCCAATGAGCCCGAAACGAACGTTACGATCCAGTGTCCCTGCGGGCCCGTGGTCGCGCACGTGGCTGTGAGAGACGGTAAACCAGGCCGGGTGCGGTTTGAGAGTGTGCCGGCCTTTGCATTCGTGCTGGACAAGACAGTCGGCACCGACGCCTATGGCCCGGTCAGTGTCGATATCGGGTACGGCGGCGCGTTTTATGCCGTGGTGCCGGCTGACCAGTTCGGGCTTGATGTCCGCACATCGCGGACACGCGACCTCGTGGATGCGGCTACGGCAGTCAGCGAAGCGGTTAAGGCGCAAGTGCCGCTACATCACCCCGATGACGACGATCTGGCGTTTCTCTACGGCACCATTCTCACCGACGGCCGCGATGAGTTTTCTGAACTTCCGTCGGCCAATGTTTGTGTTTTCGCCGATGCTCAGGTTGATAGAAGCCCCACCGGGTCCGGCGTCACTGCCCGCATCGCGTTGCAGCACCGCCGCCGCCTGATTGAAACCGGCCAAGAACGCCCGTTTGAAAGTGTCACCGGGGCATTGTTCTCGGGCAAAGCCATCAGCGAGACCACCTGCGGTGATTTCAAGGCGGTTAGCGTTGAGGTTGGCGGCGAAGCGCATTTCACCGGAGAATGCCGTTTTCGCCTGGAAGACGGCGATACGATTGGCAATGGGTTTTTGCTGCGATAGGTCGTTATTTAATGGAGATCGGGAAAGTCCATATGGATACTTTAAACGGTGATCGAGCCGCCATTGTCGAAGACGCCATCACCAGCCGCCGCTCGATCCGGCGGTTTTTGGACACACCGGTACCGCGTGAATTGATTTCGCATCTGTTGAGCGTGGCCGGGCGTGCGCCCAGCGGCAGCAATATCCAGCCGTGGCGGGTCTATGTCATGGATGGTGAGAAGAAAGCGGCGCTGGTGAATGCCCTGCTGGCCAGTCTCGCGGAAGGCCCTCCGGATTATCCTCGCGAATACAATTACTATCCGTTGGAATTCCCCGAGCCCTATCTGGCGCGCCGCCGCGCTTGCGGTTGGGGGTTATACAGCGCACTAGGGATCGAGCGCGGCAAGAACGAACGTATGGCGGCGCAGCACGGCCGCAACTACGCCTTTTTCGACGCGCCCGTTGGAATGATCTTCACGATTGATGACTTTTTGCAGCCCGGTAGCTGGCTCGACTACGGCATGTTTTTGCAAAGCATTATGGTAGCGGCGCGCGGGTACGGCCTGCACACTTGCGCGCAGGCGGCCTTCGCCACCTACCACAAGACAATCCGCGAGCAACTCTCGATCCCCAACGGACAGACCATTATCTGCGGTATGTCGCTGGGATATGCGGACCCGGATGCGCCGGAAAACGCCTTCACCCCCGACCGCGAACCGGTCGAGGCCTACACGACGTTCGTGGATTAGGCCGTGTGCTGCGCCACCAACGCTTTATAGAGCGTTTGCAACTTGCGGGTCATGGGCCCTGCACCGGCGTGCTCACCGATCGGCTTGCCATCAATCTCCGCTACCGGTGTTTGCGCGCCGAAGGTGCCGGTTAGGAATGCCTCGTCGGCTGAGTATGCCTCAACCAGGGAATAGTTTTTCTCGAACACGGGGATATCGTTGGCGCGGCACAGATCGATGATCTTCTGGCGGGTGACGCCGTTCATGCAGTAGTCGCCCGTCGACGTCCAAACCTCGCCCTTGCGGACGATGAAGAAGTTGCAGGCGTTGGTGGTATTGACGAAACCCGCCGGGTCGAGCATCAGCGCCTCGTCGGCACCGGCCTGTTCGGCCTGCAAGCAGGCGATGATGCAGTTGAGTTTGGAATGCGAGTTGTGCTTGGCGTCTTGGCTCATGGGGAGCCCCCTCACCTGCGGCACGGTGGCCAGCCGGATGCCTTTGGATTGCAGGCCTTCGGCGGGCTTGGAGTGTTCGATGATGATCACCACCGTCGGACCGGAGCGCGACAGACTGGGATGTTGGAAGGGTTTGGTTTTAACGCCGCGCGTCACCATCAACCGGCAGTGCGCGTCGGAGGTCATGGCGTTGGCGTCGGCGGTACGTGTCAACGCATCCAAGATGCCGGCGCGGTCCATGCCGATGTCGAGGTCAACCGCTTTGCAACTGGCGAACAGTCTGTCCATGTGCTCATCGAAGAAAGCCCATTTGCCGTTATAGAGCCGCATCCCTTCCCACATGCCATCACCGAGCATAAAACCCGAATCGTAGACCGACACCCGAGCTTCGTCGCGATGCACGATATCGCCGTTGACGTATATCTTGATGTCGGGGTTACGGGTGTCTTCTTCAGCGTCATGGGTGGTGATGCCACGTTCGTCTTGGTCGGCCATAGCTCGATCTCCCCTCTGCCTAGAGTATCCCTCGGCTTTGCTGGGCGTGCAATTCGGCCATTAATGTTGGGTCGGCCATGCGGCGAATTGACAACGCCTCGGCATACTCCGGCAACTCGCGGCCGAGCATCCAATTGGCCAAGAGCTCACCCGTTGCGCATGCAGCCATGGTGCCGAACCCGGACATGGCGCCGGCGACGAAACATCCGTCTACATCTGTGGGGCCGATCAACGGCCAGTTTTCGTCCGTCATGGTGTAATAACCGCCGTAGTGCGTACGATTGCGTGGCAAGCGCCCATAGTAGGCTTTCAGCGCCGGGTTCAGGCGCGCGGTGCCACGGATGACGACCTCGGGGAAATGATCATCAAGGATAGGCTCGCGTGTCGGCTCGGACGGGGTTTCATTGTAGGCCCAACCAATCTTGATCCATGTGCCGTTATCGCCCCCATCAGGCCGGCAATGAATAGCACCCGGCATTATGTTGGCTAACCACGCGTGGTCGGGGTCCTCGGCCAAGTGTTCGCGTTCGTCGTCCGCCCAATCGATAAGCTGATCATCCAGGTCGATGGAAAACGGCATGGTGCGTGGGATCACGCCTTCAGTATCTTCAAACGCGACTTTTTGCTGCAGCACTGTTGTGATCGGCAGCGTCGAGCCCAACATGGCGGCGATCTGCCCCAGAAACGGCCCTGCCGCATTGACGATTCGTGCTGCACGGAGGTTGTCGCCCTTCCCGTCACTAGGACGTAACGTCAGTTTGAAATCATCCGTTTTATCGATATCGGTGACTTCCGCCAGACGGCGTTTCCCGCCGGCTACCCGAAAGCGCTCCAGCATGATCTGCCCCATCTGCTGGCCATCGACAGCACCGGCGCGGCGGATATGAATAATGGTCTGGAGCTCGCCATCGAAATAGGGAAACAATCTCTGGATCAGCGCCGCGCCGCGCAGGATATCCACTCCGTTCGGTGCGGTATCCCAGTTCTCGTGCAATGGTGGCTCGTAGGCGTCGGCGTTGCCCATTTTGTGGACACGGACATGGGTCGCATATTCGTCGCCATAGCCGTACGCCAGTTCTGCCTGCATCGCTTCAATCTCGGTGGCGCGGGTCGCCAGCACGTAACCCCGCCGTGTCATATTCAGGCGGTTGTCGGTTTCGCGCGCCAGTTCTTCCATCAAGTCGATGCTGTGGTCGGTGAAAGCCTTCATCACCGGGTGCGGCCACCAATTGCGGTAGTTCTCTCCCGATTGAGCGGATGTCAGGGCCATGGGCGCGCCTGAATCAATCAGCGCCACATCCAGGTCGGGTGCGGCCTTCTTAAGGTGATAGGCCACCGCGATGCCGACAATTCCCGCGCCGATGACCGCGATGTCGGTACTGTCAGCTGTCATGGCTCAGATCAGTTTCTTCGGTTGTGGACCGGCAAAGTCAATCTGCATCAGGTCTTCAGCCCAGATTGCGCTTCCCGAATAGGTGCCACCGATCTCCTGCAGCAGGCGTTCCGGCACACCCGGCACGTCCATTTGTTCGCTAAGGTGTGAAAATACGGCGATGCGGGCATCGGCTTCGGCGGCGATGCGCGCCACTTCCATGTGACCTGCCGATGTGGTCTCTGCTGCGGGCGTCAGGTTGGTGCCGGATATGCGGTGGCTCATGTGCACCATGACGTCGCATTCGCTGGCCATGTTGATAAACGCCTTCGAGTAACTGGCATCGCCCGAATAGCAGAAAGATTTGCCATCGCCATCGACACGATACGCCAGGCAGCTCAGGTGCGGCTGAACGTGCGGCACTTCGACGCAATTCAAGGTCCAGTCGGGTCCTTCGAAGCTCTCCTTGGCCCTGATTTCCGTGACCACCGGTGCGATCTTCGGGCGCTCACCCTCGCCGCCCCGTACGCGGTAATAGGCAAGGCTTGCCTCGTGCTCGGTGCGGGCGACCTGATCGGGACCGAAAGCACCTTGCGGCCCAAGTTGGGTTTCCACGAAGGTTTTCACATGACTTGGACCGATCACCTGCAGTTCGGGATACATCGCCGCGGCCTGGTCCCAGCGCGCCAGCGCGATGGTAGCGAAATCCGAGCAGTGGTCGTAGTGGAAATGCGAGATCACGATATGGGTCAAGTCGGTCAACGGGCGTCCGGTTTGCAGGTATCGGAAATAGCTGCCTGGACCGCAGTCGAATAGGATCAGACTGCCGGCGACTTCGAGCAGATAGCTGGAGCCAGCGCGGATGGTGGAGGGTGTCGGCGTGCCGGTACCGAGCAACGTGAGTTTCATGAGCGTTCCCTTTGGTGTCGATTTCACTTTGGATACTTCGTCGAACACCCTACTCTGTCAAATGCAGAAAGAGCCTAAGATAATGCGTTCATGTTATAGATAGTTAACGCCATGCATATCACACTCCGGCAACTAAACGCCTTTCGGGCGGTGGTGACTACGGGATCGACCGCCGCAGCCTCGCAAAAGGTATTTGTAACCCAACCCGCTGTCAGCCGATTGATCAATTCGTTGGAAGATGCCGTTGGGTTCAAGATTTTCGTGCGCGAGCGCGGCCGGCTCCGGCTGACCGAAGCCGGGCAGATGCTGTTCGACGAGTCTGAGCGCGTGCTGGACGCGGTGGAAGATTTCGGCTCCATCGCCGATGACATCCGCGAGCATAAGACGGCGCGGGTGCGCCTTGTTGGTTCGCCAACGGTGGTGGCGTCGCGGGTACTGTCGTCGGCGCTGGCGAAGTTTGTCGAAGAGTTTCCGAACGTGCGGGTTTCGGTGGAGGCGCGGACCCGCCTGGAGACAGAGCAATACGTTTCGGGTGGACGGTCCGACCTTGGCATTATCCTGTTGCCCACCGATCAAGCCGGTACCGATTGTGAGACCTTTGCCCAATCGCGCATGGTTGCGGTTTTTGCTTCCGGTCATGAATTGGCAGTGAAAAAGACCCTGACGCTCGAAGACGTAATACCGCACCCCCTCATTCTGGTCGGTACAAGTTCGCGCGTGCGTATTCTGGTCGACAACGCATTTTATCAGGCCGGATTGACGCCGAAGGTAAAATTCGAAACCCGGACATCGATCACGGGACGAAATTTGGCGGCGGAGGGCGTCGGCGTTGGCCTTGTCGATCAGCTCAGCTGTTCCAATATCGACCCCGATGAATTATCGGTACGGCTTTTGGAGCCTGAAATTCCGCTGGTTTACGGGTTGTTGACCCGTACCGGTGCGCCGAGTACGCCGCTGATTGATTGTCTGAAGGAAAACATCGCCGAGAGCTTCAATGTGCGATTAGAGCAGCAATAACATAAACGCATATACCTAGCAGTATTTGGAATTCGACTTATTGATTGGAATCTCCGACCCTAGCCCCTCATGGTCCCGAATTGCCGGGCCTGCGCGAATTTCCTTGGGAGGATTGGTAGATGAATTTGATGAACACTGTCACCAAGACTGCAGCCGCTGCGGCATTGGCCGTTGCCTGCGTGGCCGGTGGACCGGCTCTGGCGGAATATCCGGATAAACCGATAAAGGTCTACGTCGGCTTCTCTGCAGGTGGCGGCACCGACACTTATGCCCGCACCTTCGCCAGTCTGATCCACGAGCAGATCGAAATGCCCATGATCATCGTCAACAAGACGGGTGCCTCGGGCGCCATCGCGGCGAAATATGTCTCCAAGCAAAAACCCGATGGCTACACGTTGTTTTTCCATTCCTCTGGCACTTTTCTGATCAAGGCGTTGCGCGGTGAGATGGATGTCAACGCCTTCGATCATTTCGATGTCGTTGCCCAAGTGGGGCGCCTGACGCCAACTGTCGTCGTGCCGGCCTCTAGTTCCTTCAAGACCATCAAGGACCTCGCCGCCGCTGCAAAAGCGAAGCCCGGAAGCCTGCGCTGGGCGCATTCCGGCGTTGGCAGTGTTATGCATACCGCCGGTGTGGCGTTCCTGTCGCGTAACGGGCTTAAAGCCAAGGCGGTGCCGTTTAAGGGCGGCTCCAAGGCACGGGGCGCCATGGTCGCCAACAAGGTTCAGTTCGGCATCCTGGGCGCACAGCAATTGAGCGGCTTTGAAAGCGAACTTCGCCCGCTCGGCGTGTCGACGGATACCCGCGACGTAATGAAACCGAAAATCCCGACGCTCAAGGAAGGAGGTGTCGATTCCATCAATATCTCCTCACCGATGGTGCTTTACGCGCCGAAGGGAACGCCGAAAGCCATTCGCGAGAAACTCAGCAAGGCCATTGAGGCGGTCACCAAATCCAAAGGCTTCAAGCGCATGCTGAAGAAGGCTGGCCTACCCATCGTCTATCAAGATGCGGGCATGGCTTCCAAGGGCCTGATGGCACTGAACGAAGATTTAAAGCCGATCGTGGCGGAAACCATGAAGAAGAAATAGAGGGATTAACGGGGTTGCCAGTAAGACCGGCGACCCCTTCCTCTATCGATTTAACGAAATCGCCATAATGCCGGCGACGATCAGAACGACAGCCATCACCACACGCCGGGTGATGGCTTTTTCGTTGAAGACGAAAGCGCCGAGAAACAACGAAAAGATCGGCACACAAGCCAAGATCAGCGATATTTCCACCAGTTGGCCGCGAAATAATGCCAAGTTCAGCGAAAGCGCCCCCGTACCGTAGCAAATGCCGGTTAGAACAAACCACTTCCCTGCCGGACCGCGCGCCACGCCGGCTTTGAAGTGACGCCCGCTGGTTGCCCAGGCGATGATCGTCGCCACCGACGCCGCGACTAGGCTGGCGAAATACGGGCTGGCCAAGATTTCCATACCGATTTTTGCGAACAGATTGGTCGCAGCTCGCAGGAACGCAGCGCCGATTGGCAGAAAAATAACCCAAAATGGCCAGTCACGCTTTACGTTGCCACGCCGCCACGACAGCAGTGCAATGCCGCCGAAGACGGCAATCGCGCCGACCCCGAGAGTTGGCGTCAGTTCTTCGCCTAACACCCAAATACCCAGCAGCACACCAAAAAGCGGTGATGTGCCGGCCAAGGAACTGGTGATGGTTGGGCCCAAGTGCCGGTTGCCGGTCATCGCTAACCGCGAAGACAAAAACGGCCGGAAGAACCCCATGGCTGCGAACAGAAAAACCACTGGCATGAGCCAGTAATGGGCTTCGATGAAGAATGGCGCCATCAGCCAATAGAGCCCGGCTTGCACCGTGAGCTGAATAATTACACCGGTGGCTGCGTCGGCGGTCTCCAACCCACGCTTCGAGAACTGCGTGCCGAGCGCGAACATGAATGCCGCCGTCAATGCAAAAAGAATTGCGGCCATTACCGGGTTTCGGCTGCTTTCAGTGCCTCGCGCGCGATAACCAATTGCATGACTTGGCTGGTACCTTCGAAAATACGGAACAGCCGTGCATCGCGGAACAGGCGCTCCACCGGGTATTCCTTCACGTATCCATAGCCGCCATGCACTTGCAGCGCGCGGTCGGCAATCCGCCATAGTGTCTCGGAGGCGAAGTACTTGCAACTGGCGGCCTCTTTGATGCAGGGGTTTCCGGCATCGAGCATGCGCGCCGCTTTCTCGACCATGGCGCGGGCGGCAAAACACTCGGCCTCGCTGTCGGCGATCATTGCCTGGATCAATTGGAAATCGGCGATGGGGCGGCCGAATTGCTGGCGGTCTTTTGCGTAGCTGATCATCTCCTCGATAAAGCGCGTTGATAAGCCGACGCACACCGCACCCATATGGATGCGCGCATCATCAAGAACCTGCATGGCCGTCCGAAAACCATGCCCCTCTTTGTTGCCAAGCAATGCGTTGGCCGGCACCCGGCAATCGTCAAAACTGACATCCGCGGTCGGCGCGCCGCGCTGGCCCATTTTCTTCAACGGCGGGTGTATAACCAGCCCGGGCGTGCCGGCCTCAACCAAAAAGCATGAAATGCCGTCGGCGCCGTTATCGGGGTCAGTGCGTGCCATCACGGTGAACAGACCGGCGACCGGTGAGTTGGAGATAAACCGCTTCGATCCGTTGAGCACATAGTGATCGCCGTCTCTTACTGCGCGGGTCTTGAGCGATGCGGCGTCGGAACCGGCGTCAGGTTCGGTCAGGCAGAACGAGACAATCAACTCCCCTGCCGCGATAGCTGGCAAGTAGCGTTGCTTCTGCTCGTCACTGCCTGCCAGAACGACACACTGCCCGCCAACCCCGTTGGTGGTCCCCACATAAGAGCGATAGGCCGGCGCGGCGCGGCAAAATTCGGCAATGACCTGCACTTCGGCAAATTTTGAGAGCCCAAGCCCCCCGTGTTCTTCCGGTATCGCATACGCGAACAGGCCCAAATCACGGATCAGGTCGAGGACATCGGCGGGGATGGTGTCGTCCCGGTCGAGAATGTCCTCCGCAGGGATCAGCTTTTCATCGACGACACGCCGGACCGCGTCAACCAAGGGATCGATTTCGTCTTGTGTCCAATGCCGTCGGTTTCCCATGCCGTCTCCTGCCTTAGCGTTTTGGAAATCATGGGCAAAGCGACCACGCAGGTCAAATTCATCCGCCTTCAAGGGTTCTTTGTAGGCGCCGGAAAGCACGCTCCTGTCTGTGCTGAGTGCATAAATTCGAGTGCGAACCAGCAGGACTTTCGATATAGTAATTTCGGGAATTACACCGGTGGAGAATGAGGCGTTTATTTGCACAACAGGCGCGCATACAAATTAAAACGGCGAGACCCCTTGGGAAATTTTGTTCTCAAGGGTGATTTCATCTCGAATGTCGCCCGACTGATGCTGGTAGGTACTGTTTTAGCAACAAGCGTCGCAGCACAGGGGGCAGACGACGAAGCATTGCAATGGAGCGAGTCTGAGCGCGCCTATCTGAACGCACGGGGGCCGATCCGTATGTGTATTGACCCCGATTGGATGCCTTATGAAAAATTCGATGAGCAAGGCCGGCATGTCGGGATGTCGGCCGACTATTTTGCGATCTTTGAAAAACGTTTAAGCAAACCGATCGAACTGGTCAAAACCGAGTCCTGGACGGAAAGCCTGACTTTTGGGCGCCAACGGCGATGCGACATTTTTTCGCTTTTGAATGACACGCCCGAGCGCCGAGAGTTTCTGAATTTCACCACGCCCTACGTTGAGGCCCCGATCGTCCTGGTGACAACCCAGGACGTTCCGTTTCTTAGCGGGCTTGACGATATTAAGGGCAAGACCCTGGCCGTTCCGAAAGACTATGTCTACGAGCATCAAGTTCGGGCGCATTATCCGAACGTACGTATTGTCGATGTCGGTACCGTGACAGACGGCTTGGAAATGGTGTCGCGCGGTGAGGTCTACGCGCAAATCGGCTCACTTTACGTTCTTGTGAATGACATCCAGAAACTGCAACTCAGCAATCTTAAAATCACCGGTTCGACGGAGTTCAAAACACGCCTCGCCATCGGCACGCGCAGTGACGATCCGGCGCTGCTGCGGATAATGGAACGCGTTGTCCAATCCGTGAAACCCGATGAACATATCGCCATACGGCGCAAGTGGACCGCGACCCGATTCGAGCACGGGTTTGATTGGGAGTTGATGTGGAAAGTTGTTGCCGGGGTTGTTGGATTGGCGCTCGTGGTGATCGTGATTTTTTCCGTATGGAATCGCAAACTGCAGGCCGAGATTAAACAGCGCAAGAAAGTTGAAGAGACTTTGCAAGCGAGCGAGGAACGTTTTCGCCGCTATTTCGAACTCGGATTGATCGGCATGGCGGTGACATCGCTCGAGAAAGGGTGGGTGCATGTAAACGATCGTTTGTGTGAGATTCTTGGTTATTCCCGTGATGAGTTGAATGCGCTCACATGGACCGAGATTACCCATCCGGATGACTTGGCAATTGATGTGGCCCAATTCGATCGAGTTCTTAGCGGTGAATCAGACGGATACAGCCTGGAAAAGAGATTTATCCGCAAGGATGCAGAGGTTATCGACGCGTCGATCGCCGTTAAGTGTGTTCGTGATGCTGAGGGAGAAATCGACTATTTCTTGGCGCTGGTTCAAGACATCACTGACCGCAAACGGGCCGAGATGGATATGCGGCTTGCCAAGGAAAGCGCTGAAGAGGCAAGCCGCGCCAAATCAGAGTTCCTTGCCTCTATGAGTCACGAGTTGCGCACGCCGTTAAACGCGGTGCTTGGGTTTGCCCAACTCATGCAACATTCGCCAAAAGACCAGTTGTCGAAATCCCAGACCGAATATGTCGATAGTATTCTTACGGCGGGAAATCACCTACTTGAATTGGTTAGCGAAGTTCTCGATCTTGCCAAGATTGAGGCGCATGAAATGGATTTGGAAATCGAAGCCGTAGACGTCTTCGAAATTCTTGGCGAATGCATGGCTTTGAGCGCTTCTTTGGGCAAGTCACGCGGTATTGAGATTACGAGCACCCTCGATTTGACACAGCCCTTCTATGTATTGACGGATCGATTGCGGCTGAAACAGGTGCTGCTGAACCTCATTTCTAACGCCATCCAGTACAATCGTGACGCCGGGCACGTTGAGATCAATGGCGTAGAGACGCAAGAGGGGCAATATAGAATTACCGTTGCCGATACCGGGGTCGGCATTGCCGTGAATGATCAACCCCATGTTTTTCAGATGTTTCATCGTTTGAATGCAAACTCAATGACCTCGCGCGAGGGTACCGGAATCGGACTGACCGTATCCCAACTTCTTGTCGAACAAATGGGTGGTAATATTGGCTTCGAGAGCGAAGTTGGCGTCGGCAGTACATTTTGGGTCGATATCCCGATCGCAGACTCGACGCCGCAGATATCCCAACCGGCGGATACGGAGCGCATCAATACGGAGACTGCCGGGACGGATTAACGATTGCGCCTTATTGCGGGTAAGCGTATCCAAGCGACTATGAGTGTGACTATTGACCATATCCGCGCTGCCCATGCGCGTATTTCCAATCAGGTTGAGCGAACGCCGATCAGCCATTCGGCGACGTTGTCGGCAATCACCGGGGCTGCGGTATTCGTCAAATTCGAGAACCAGCAGTTCACGGCGTCGTTTAAGGAGCGCGGCGCGCTCAATAAGCTCTCGCAGTTGACTGACGCGGAACGTGCCGCCGGGGTCATCGCCATATCGGCGGGCAACCATGCCCAAGGTGTCGCGTACCATGCCCAACGGTTGGGGATTCCGGCGACGATCGTGATGCCGGAAACGACACCGTTCAACAAAGTCAGCCACACCCGGGCTTTTGGCGCCAAGGTGGTTTTGGTCGGAGAGACCATCGCCGACGGCATTGCAGAAGCCGATAGATTGGCTGAAAGCGGCGGCTTGACGTTCGTCCATCCGTTCGACGACGAGGCGATTGTCGCGGGTCAGGGCACGGTCGGAATTGAGATGCTGGAGGACATGGCAGATCAGGGCTTGGATGGGCTCGATGTGCTCGTTGTTCCTATTGGCGGCGGCGGCTTGATCTCCGGCATCAGCATCGCGGCGCGCGCACTTAGCCCGAGTATCGAAATCATTGGTGTCGAAGCGGAACTTTATGCCTCCACCCAAGACGCATTGGCCGGGCGCACAGGCCAATATAAAGGCATGACCGTGGCCGAGGGCATCGCTGTCAAATCGCCGGGGGAACAGACACTTCCGATTATCCGAGATCACGTAAACCATGTCATGAGTGTCTCTGAAGACCAGATCGAGCGCGCTATCGGGCTCTATTTCAACGTCGAGAAAACCGTGGCCGAGGGAGCAGGCGCGGCATCGTTGGCTGCCCTGTTGGCGGCGCCTGAGCGGTTCCGGGGCAAACGAGTGGGCGTTGTGTTGTCGGGGGGCAACATTGATGCGCGGCTGATGGCCATGGTGATCATGCGCGGGCTTATCCGCGATGGCCAATTGGCGCGCATCCGTGTCGTAACCGCCGATATTCCCGGGCAATTGGCACGGGTGGCGCAAATCATCGGCGATGCGCGCGGCAATATTGTCGAGGTCGAACATCAACGTTTGTTGGCGGATGTTGCGCTGAAAGCGGCGGATTTGGACATTACTGTGGAAACTCGCGACCAGGGGCATGTGGATGAGATTATGAGAGCCTTGGAAAGCGCTGGGTTCGAGGCGTCCGTGTTGGGGCGCGAAGTCTAGATTTTATAACTGAAATCCGACCAGGGTGATGTCGTCGCGCCGCTCTTCATTGTGCTGATACTCTTCAAAAGCGCGCTGGATATGCGTTGCCTGGACCGCCATGCTCATGCGTGAGTAGTCGAGAATGATCTGCTTGAGGCGGCGTTTGCCGAATGAGCGCCGTTTCGGACCGCCGATCTGGTCGATCAGGCCGTCGGAAGTCAGATAAAAAACGTCGCCCTCTTCGACGATGATGATCTGGTTGGTGAAGGGGAAATCCACGTCCGTCCGACAATAACCAATCCCGGCTCTATCCCCCTTGGTGATCGATATATCCGCGCCGTTGATGCTCCAGAGTTCAAAACGTGCGCCGGCGAACGTAATTCTCTCTGTCTGTCTCTCGATCAGACATAGCCCGCATTCGAAGCCGTCGTCGGATTCACTGGTGGCGTCGTACTGACCCAGGATCGCTTTGACAATCTGGTTGATGCGGGTCAGCAATTGGGCCGGTTTGCCGAGGGGGGTCTCCGTTAGCGCTTGATCGAAGGCGCCAGTTACGATGATGGTCATGAATGCACCCGGTACCCCGTGGCCAGTGCAGTCAGCAACCATCAACATTCGGCCGACGGGTGTTTCGCGCAGCAGATAGATATCTCCGCCGACTTGATCTTTCGGTTCCCAAATCACGGCATAATCGGCGAATGCCTCGCTCAAGGCTTCAGGGGTGGGCAGCAATGAACGCTGAATGCGGCTGGCATAACCTATACCTTCGGTGATGAGATCATGCGCTTTTTCCAGGGCCAACTCGGCAATTTTCAGTTCAGTTATGTCGGTCGCGACTGAAACCGTAAACCCATCCCCGGCATGACGGCGCAACAGGTGCAGATAGCGGCCGTCAGCGCCGCGATCTTCAAACACTTCCAATCCCGTCGTCTTGAATGAGTCCAAGCGTTGGCGAAGGGTTTCATCGAAATCTGCATCCCCCATTCTGCCCAATTCAATCTCATGTCGGATGATCGGCTCCACCGAATTGCCTGCCTTGGCCAGATCACTATCGTGGCCATAGAGCGCCCTGTACTGATCGTTGAGCAATGCGAATTTCAACTCCGGATCCACCACCCACATCGCGCCCGGCATGTTCTCAAGCGCCATCTCCAGGTAACGGTGAGTTTCTTCCAATTTTTTCGTGCGCTCGGTTACCAATTCTTCCAAGTGCTCTTTATGTCGCAGCAGTTCCGCTTCTGCTTGTTTGAGCGCGGTGATATCGGCGGCATTGCTAGCGATGCCAATAGGTGCACCATTTTCATCGCGTAGCAGGGACAAGGTCAGTAAGATCGGCTTTTCCAGTCCGCCCTTATCAACACGAACGCCGTCGATGTTTCGCACTTCTTCGCCCGCTCTGCACCTGACCAGCAACTCATCGGCCTGATGATGCCGCCATTTCGGCACAATGGTCTTGATCGGCTTTCCGATCAATTCGTCGCGCGACCAACCATAAGCCCGTTCGGCCTCTTGGTTCATGTCGATGACAATACCATCGAGGTCTTCGATGATCATCGGAACCGAGCCGTCCTGGAAGACTTTGGACATCCGCGCTGAGTCGGCTTCTGCTTGTTTGCGCGCAGTAATATCAGCGGCATTTGTGGCAATGCTGGTGGGGTCGCCGTCTTCGTTGCGAAGTAAGGACAGCGTCAATAGAACAGGAATTTCACGGCCGTCCCGCGTGACGCGAACTCCTTCAATATTGCGGATCTCTTCACCGGACCGGCAGCGAACCAACAATTCATCAGCCTGTGCATGGCGATCCGGCGGCACAATCGTTTTGATGGGTTTGCCGATCAACTCGTCTCGAGACCATCCATAGGCCCTTTCGGCCTCGTGGTTCATCTCAATGACAATGCCACCCAAGTCTTCAATCAACATGGGATCAGAGCCGTCTCTGAATACCTTCGACATTTGTGCCGATGCTGATTCCGCTTGTTTTAAGGTGCTGATATCGGCGGCGATTGACGCGATGCCCATCGGGTCGCCGTTTTCATCACGAAGCAACGACAATGTCAGCAACACCGGCACAACCCGGCCGGTACGTGTAACCCGGAGCCCTTCCACATTTCGGACATCCTTGCCGTCCCTGCAGCGCATCAGCAAGGCATCGGCTTGACCATGGCGTTCAGGTGGCACAATGGTCTTGATGGGTTTCCCGATCAACTCGTCACGTGCCCATCCGTAAGCGCGCTCGGCCTCGTGGTTCATCTCTGTGACAACGCCTTCGAGGTCTTCGATCAACATCGGATCGGCACCGTCTTGAAACACCTTGGACATCTGCGCCAATTTCTTTTCCGAGGCCTTGAACGCGCTCATGTCCGCGGCGTTGGTGGCGATGCCCAGAGGTTCGTTGTTTTCATCCTTGAGCAATGACAGCGTCACCAGCACCGGTATGACCAAACCTTGTTTGGTAATGCGCAGGCCTTCGATATTGCGCACGTCCTCGCCGGCTATACAGCGCGCCAGCAATTCCCGCGCTTGGTCGTGGCGGTTGGGAGGAACAATGGTGGTAATGGGCTTGCCGATCAGGTCGCCCCGAGACCACCCGTAGGCGCGTTCGGCTTCTCGGTTCATCTCGACCACAATGCCGTCCAGATCTTCAATCAGCATCGGGTCGGAACCGTCCCGAAATACTTTCTCGCCGATCAAAGCCAGGTTGAACATATGTAAACGACCGATTCCCCAATATCGTGCCAGTGCTCGGTTACGATTATCGGACTTAGATTGTGGGGACGCAATGTTTCCGAGTGTTTTCCTCTATATACGCCATACCAGCAATTGCGTGCCACGACGGTCGTCGAGCGTGTGGGTTTCGTTGGGTGGGTTCTCGGGCACCGTGAAAGAATTGCTGATCAAGCGTGAACCGGATTTCATTTCCGCCCGTGCCTTTTCATGCAGGGCGGGCATTGGTGCCGGCGATAAAAATGCGTAAACGACATCATAGGCCTTGAGGTCGAGTTTCCAGAAATCACCGTAAATCAGTTCGATATTCTTCAGCCCGGATATTTTGACCCGCATCCATGCCAGGGCAAAAGGTAATGGTGCGGACTCGATTCCGGTAATGGCGGCATTCGGCTTTGCCTTTGCCAGAGACGTCAACGTGCCGCCGATCCCGCAACCGATATCGATGAAACGGCTGTCGTCGGCGGGCATCAATTGCGCCAATGCGGCCCAGGTTTTCCGATTGCTCAAATACAATGGCACCCGTTGGTCTGATGCATTCCAAAACACCAAGGCCAAAACCGCAAATATCGCCAAAAACACCCAAGACGGCAGACCCAGCATCAGAGCCGCGCCGGCGGCACCAGGCAGCACCAATTGCAAGGGAACCCACCATCGGGGCAACCCCCATTTCAATCCCAATACAGCGGCAATGATACCCTGCCCTGCCAAAATCAGCGGCAAATCAACACCTGGAAGGCCACTCCGACGTGCCACCATCGCCAATCCGAAACCAATGATGAATGCCACAGCCTGTGCGGCTAAAGCCGTCAGCACCGGCGCGCGGGTTGACTGTAGAGGCCTATTTTCGTCGGTCGGGCCGCTCATCGTGTTGGATTCCCGTATTTCCGTATCACCGATTCGGGTAATTGTGCGGGATCGTGCGGTATAAGAGGGATTCCGTAAACGGCAAAAATGCGCTAAACAGTATGTTGGATGGGGAAAAGGCCAGTAATCCTTGAAGTCTCAAGCAAAAAACGCCAGAGTCTGCGAGTGCTCGGCGAGATGTCAGGTTGATGTCACGACAGACGGATAGATAACGAAATAATATGTTTGCAATCATCGGCTTAGTCATTGTGTTCGGTTGTGTGTTCGGGGGGTATTCCGTTCACGGGGACCTGGGGATTCTTTGGCAACCCATCGAATTTGTCATCATCATTGGCGCCGGTATCGGCGCCTTTATCGTGGCGAACCCAATGCCGGTTCTAAAGGGTGCCGGTGGCGCCATGGGGACGTTGGTCAAAGGCCCCAGCTACAACAAGGACGCTTATGTCGAGTTATTGGGCGTATTGTACGCGACGTTCAAGCTGGCGAAATCGAAAGGCGACCTGGCGCTCGAAAGTCATGTTGAGAACCCGCATGACAGCGCGCTGTTCGGCCATTTTCCGAAATTCCAACATGACCATCACGCGGTCGAGTTCTTTTGCGATTATCTGCGGCTGCTGACGCTGGGCGCCGGCACGCCGCATGAGATCGAAGCGGTCATGGACCAAGAGCTTGATAACCATCACGCCGAACTGCATGCAATTTCCAATGCCTACCAGGTTTTCGCAGATGCGGTACCGGCACTCGGCATTGTGGCCGCCGTGCTCGGTGTTATCGTCACCATGAGCTCCATTACCGAGCCGCCGGAGGTATTGGGTGGCCTGATCGCCGCCGCCTTGGTGGGTACGTTTAGCGGGATTTTGATGTCTTACGGCCTTTTGGCGCCGATCGCCGCCAACCTGCAAGCCACCTATGATGCCGATTCGCATTACATGCTGTGCATCAAAGTTGGCTTGATGGGCCATATGCAAGGGTACGCACCGCAGGTATCGGTGGAATTCGCCCGCAAATGTCTTTCCTCGAACAACCGGCCGACATTCGCCGAAGTCGAGGAAATGACCCAGAATCTGCCCGCTGTCGGGTAGCTGATTTAGGTCGGATAGAGGATCATGGCTGACGAAGCCGGCGGACAAACGATCATCATCAAGAAGATCAACAAGGGCCACGGCGGCGCTCATGGCGGCGCGTGGAAGATCGCCTACGCCGATTTCGTGACCGCCATGATGGC
>JAERTE010000024.1 GCA_016845145.1 Rhodospirillaceae bacterium | reverse complement strand
GCGCGAAAGCGAAAAGGGTCAATTTGATTGCCGACGACCCTTTCAAGATCGCGCACCGAAGCAAGATTGACGACTGATAGAAGTTTCCTTTTATGATCGGTAAAAATAGTCTCGCCGGTGGATTCGACAAGGCGCGGTTTGCCTCGGGCTTCTTCTCCCATATAGGCGGCCAAAAAATCCTCTATCAACGCGCGCCCCACCGGGTCGGAAAGTTTGCCCTGGGATACTTGCTTGCCGCCGCGAAGAATCTTACACATGTCGCTTTCATCATCAAAGATGGTTTCAAGGGCAGCCAATTTTTCGTTTTTCATTAATGCCAGAAAACTTGTTTTTGGCAGCCAGTGCGGACTGGCCGCATCAAACAAGGTGGAGCCCAAGGCCAATGCAAAGCGCCTGTCACCGGGTATGGCGCCTCCGGCATCGACACTTGCTTGAGATAAAATTTCCGGACTCAGGCCTTTTACCGGATATCGGCATATTTTTGTTATTTCCGCGTTCATGAGCCAACAATCGACATAACCTATTGAATTGTCAAGTATGTTAGCATTTTCGAATAAAATATCCATGCCCTTGTAATGGATATTATTTAGGCCATATTAACCAGAGCAAACCCAATATGAGATGTTCCGTTGTTGCCTGCTGCAGGGACTTGGGGCATCGTCAGAAAGAAAGGTTTCGGCTTAATGGAATTCGAAAAGTATACGGAACGTTCTCGCGGCTTTATTCAGTCGGCGCAGACTCTGGCATCGCGTTCAAATCATCAACAGTTGACGCCCTTACATATTTTGAAAGTCCTTCTGGACGACAAGGAAGGGCTGGCTGCTAATCTGATCGCCGCCGCCGGTGGCGATGCGGCCAAGGCATTGAAATCCGTTGAGGTCGACCTCGGCAAGTTGCCCAAGGTACAGGGTGCGGGAGCTGGGCAGGTTTATCTGTCCCAGGAAACGGGCAAACTTTTGGAACAAGCCGAACAAATCGCCGAGAAAGCTGGCGACAGTTTTGTCACCGCCGAGCGCCTGCTGCTGGCTCTTGTCCTGGCAAGCGGAACAACTGCGGCTAAATCCTTAGGCGATGCCGGCGTAACAGCCCAGAATCTGAATAAGGCGATTGAAGACGTACGCAAGGGGCGCACCGCCGACAGCGCCACCGCCGAAGACACTTATGACGCCTTGAAAAAATATGCTCGCGATTTGACGGCAGCCGCCGCCGAAGGAAAAATTGATCCGGTTATCGGCCGCGACGAGGAAATCCGCCGTACCATTCAAGTGCTGTCGCGTCGCACCAAGAACAACCCGGTACTGATTGGCGAGCCTGGCGTTGGAAAGACGGCCATTGTCGAAGGGCTGGCCCAGCGCATTATTAATGGAGATGTGCCGGAAAACCTGAAAGATAAAAAACTAATGGTTCTGGACCTTGGCGCCCTTGTAGCCGGGGCCAAGTTCCGCGGTGAATTCGAAGAACGCCTGAAGGCGGTATTGAACGAGGTCACCGCGGCGGCCGGTGAAGTGGTCTTGTTTATTGACGAAATGCATACCCTTGTTGGGGCTGGAGCTTCTGAAGGTTCCATGGACGCCTCCAACCTGATCAAGCCCGCTTTAGCGCGTGGCGACCTGCATTGTGTCGGGGCGACAACCCTTAATGAATACCGCAAGTACGTGGAAAAGGATGCGGCTCTTGCCAGGCGTTTCCAGCCCGTCTTCGTATCCGAGCCGACCGTCGAAGACACGGTGTCCATCTTGCGCGGCATCAAGGAAAAGTACGAGCTTCACCATGGTGTTCGCATAGCCGATGGCGCGCTGGTTTCAGCGGCGACATTATCGAACCGTTATATTTCGGACCGGTTCCTGCCGGACAAGGCCATTGATCTAGTTGACGAGGCCGCATCGCGCTTGCGCATGGAAGTCGATTCCAAACCTGAAGACATCGATGAGCTGGATCGTCGTATCATTCAGTTGAAGATTGGGCGCGAAGCCCTGAAGAAGGAAAACGACGATGCCTCGAAGGACCGTCTGGGCAAGCTTGAAGATGAACTGATCGATCTTGAGGCCCGTTCGGCTACGTTGACGAAGGAATGGATGTCCGAAAAAACGGCTTTGGCTGATGCCAACAAGCTGATGGAGCAACTGGAAAAAGCACGCCTTGCCTACGACCGTGCCCTTCGTGAAGGAGAGCATGAAAAAGCGGGCGAACTGCAATACGATCTGATCCCCCGCCTTGAATCGCAGCTGGCGGATGCTGAAAAAGCCGAAAACAACAAGATGCTGGAAGAATCTGTCACCAGCGAACACGTAGCTGCCATTGTCTCGCGCTGGACAGGAATTCCAGTCGATAAAATGTTGCAGGGTGAACGCGACAAGTTGCTCAGCATGGAAGAAAGCCTGCGCCAGCGGGTGATCGGCCAGGAAGAAGCCTTGTCCGCCGTTTCAAACGCCGTCAGAAGGGCGCGCGCCGGTTTGCAGGACGCAAGCCGTCCGATTGGATCTTTCCTGTTCCTGGGGCCCACAGGCGTCGGTAAAACGGAACTGACCAAGGCCTTGGCGGAATTTTTGTTTGACGATGAGCACGCTTTGTTGCGCATCGATATGTCCGAATATATGGAAAAGCATGCCGTCGCGCGCTTGATTGGCGCTCCGCCGGGTTATGTTGGATATGACGAAGGCGGGGCGTTGACTGAGGCGGTGCGCCGCAGGCCCTATCAGGTGGTGCTGTTCGACGAGGTCGAAAAAGCCCATCCGGATGTCTTCAACGTGTTGCTGCAGGTGCTGGACGATGGTCGCCTGACCGATGGCCAGGGCCGTACCGTTGATTTTACCAACACCATGATCGTACTGACATCCAATCTGGGTGGCGACATTCTGGCGACCCAGGAAGAAGGCCATGACAGCGAAGAAGTCCGCTCCCTGGTGATGGATGTCGTCCGCGATTCGTTCCGGCCTGAGTTCCTCAACCGTCTGGATGAAGTTATCCTGTTCCATCGCCTGTTCCGTGGCCACATGGATGCCATTGTCGATATTCAGTTGGCCGATCTGGAGAAACTACTGGACGACAGGGGCATCACCCTTGAATTGGACACCGCCGCCCGAGCCTGGTTGGCCGATGCCGGATATGATCCCGTTTACGGGGCCAGGCCCCTGAAAAGGGTCATCCAGCGAAGCCTGCAGAACTCCCTGGCCGGACTGATCCTGGAAGGCGTCATCAAGGACGGTGAACAGGTTGCGGTTTCGGCAGGAGACGGCGCACTGATGATTAACGGCAAAAAGGCCGAAGCGGCCTAAAGAGGCGTCTCTATAAACGTCATTATTTCTTCGATGATGCGTTCGTAGACGGGATCACCCTCCAGGGGGACGTGATTTTTGCCGTCCAGCGCGATGAACCGGGCATTGGGGATCATGGCAGCCAATTTTCGACCTTGTTCGAACGGCACGACTCGATCGTCGCGACAGTGAAGGACGAGCGTGGGGGCTTTGATTTCAGGCAATAAATTTTCAACGTCGATAAAGTCGATGGTCTTCTTTAGTCGAGCGGCGTTTTCAGCCGTTGTCGTTAGACGTTGGAAATCATTCAGCCATTCTATTTGCTGAGGCGAGCCGGCGGGTATCATATTTGTGGTGAAAATCTGCCGAAAGGCCGGGTTGTCGCTTCCCCAACCTGTCTTGATAATCGTTCTGAGGGCTCTTCCCTGTTCGATCTCTTTCGGATTGCCTCGATTTTCTAGGCCGCATGCGTACCCTCCATACAGGATCAGGCGCGATACTTTTTCCGGGTGTCGGGCTGCATAGGCAATCGACACGGCACACCCCTGGGAAATTCCCAATAAGTCCGTTCGTTTTAGTGCCAAGGTGTCGACGACCGTTTCCATGTCGCGCACGAAAGCCTCGAATGAAAGATCTTCGACGTCCCAATCGGAAAGGCCGTTGCCTCGGGCATCGTAGCGAACCATTTGATGTTTCTCGGCTAACGCATTTAGCAGTGGTCCCCAGATAGGACTGTCCCAATCGTATTCAAGATGATTGAGCCAGTTACCGGCTTTGACAATTGGGGAGCCTTCCCCCGCCGTTGCATAGGCGATTTGCACACCGTGGGACGTGGAACAAAACCGAACCGTCTGGTCTATTCTGTGATTTTTACCTACCTGGTTTGACTGAAGATCATCGTTGCTATCGACTTCAGCAACAAAGCGAAATCCTCGTCTTGGCAGCGTTCGGATTACCGCTTGATCCTTACCGTTATCATCCAAGGCCTTTCGGGCTGCATTGATCCGTGTATTC
>JAERTE010000023.1 GCA_016845145.1 Rhodospirillaceae bacterium | reverse complement strand
CCGGGGGTTCGAATCCCCCCCTCTCCGCCAGAGCCCCCTTCGCGCCCCTTCGCCATAATTCACGAAACCCTTATCCAGATTGATTTGTAGGATGGTGTTCCCTTCGCCGTCCTTCGCTGGACTTTGTAGGTAGCCAGTGTTAATTTGTAGGTACAGACGTAGATAGGATTTAGTCTCCGCCAACATGCCCCGCCAAATTAACAAACTGTCAGCGGCTTTCGTGTCCTCGAAAAAGGACCCCGGGAGATATGCGGACGGTGGCGGGCTATATCTCCAAATTAGTGTTAACGGCGCGAAGTCCTGGATTTTCCGATTCATGCTCGACGGCAAGGCCCGGCATATGGGGTTGCAGGCACCGATATCATGCGGGACCTGCTTTACGCGCCCCAGGATTCGGAACCGCGTTATTGTGCGGAAGTGATTGACGATATGGGGCGGGTATTGTCACACCATGCGCATGATTTTGGGGGAGAGCGTGCAGGTGACATTTTCATCAGGTCTAAAGGCGTCGGTTGGCACGATACGGGCAACTGTAGTGCCGGGACGGTGATTGTTCATCGGGACGTTCTGGCCGCGATGATCGAGGGGCGCGTACTGCGGAAAACGGAATCTCAATCGAAAGCTGGTGTAGCCGATGCAGAGGACCTGCCGCCCTATCTTTCGTTCATGATTTTTGCGGCAAGCGAATTAAACCTACCATCGCAGATGATGACAAAAGACAGCATCGCTGACTGGCTTGACGAACACTGGCCTGCTGACTTGGATGGCAAATCAAATCGAATGATCGACGCCATGGCTACGCTGTTACGCAGCCCAGATGCCAAGAAAGGTGGATACTTTAAGGGCTAATTTCCCGGCAAAGGGTGACGCCCCTTAACTTATTGAAATATCAAATAAATATAGAGGGGTGTCACCCCTCTATTGTGCGTTGGTGACACCCTGTCAACGTAGCGCCAGATACATTTCCTCATCAATCTCCATCGTAGTTCGCGGCACCACGCCGCTTCACGCAACCCGCCGCAAGCAGAGCGCGACCGGCAAAACGATGGAGTATCATATGAAAACCACTACTCATCTCCCTGAACCCGAATTAGTGCCAGTCCGCGAGGCTATGCGCCGGTTGGGCATCGGTGAAACCACCATATTCGCCCTTCTCAAAAACGGAACGCTTGAGTCCGTGAAAATCGGGAACAAACGCCTGATCCGTTCAGCGTCGATCCGTTACGTCATTGAGAATGGCGCGAAAACTCCCCCGAAACCGAAGAAGAACGAAGCCGCTTGCGCGGCCTAGGAAGCGAAAACCCGGCGTTTGCGGCGCCGGGCTTCCTGATTCTTTGCAGTGATACTGAAAGGACGTATCCAGATGAACGTACTTACCCCCCCTCGAAAATTCAACAAGAAATGCTCCGTGCCGTCTAAGGCATGGCGGAATTACCATGCGGCCAAGGCTACCGCCCTTGATGCCGACAAATACCCGATTTTGGCGAAACATTGGCCGGGCCTGTTGATCGTCAATGGCAAGCTGGCCTGTAACGATGGTGCGCCGGTGATTAATCGTTTCAAAGCGGAGCAAGCGGGCTTTGTGATTGCAGAGGTGCGGTCATGAGCAAATTGATTGTGCGCGCGGTCGTCGAGGGCTTAACGCTTTTCGACCATCGCGAAATTGAAGCAACGGGCCGCTACGGGCAAACGCTCAAAGCTCTTATCGAGGCCGGCGACAAAGGCGTTACCGCGCTGGAGATTTCCTCATGGGCTCTCAGGCTTTCGCATTATGTCGATATCCTGCGGAAGGACGAGCGCTACCGTCTCCACATCGAAACTCAGCTTGAAGAACACGAGGTTGAGGGTATGGGCGCCGGTCGTCATGCCCGATATTTCCTTAGAGACCGCGTGCGCCTCGTAGATGGCCGGGAGGCCGCATAGATGGACCCGATCATCATTTCCAAGAACGACAACGAGCGGGTTCAGGTCTCGGTGAGCGAGTTCCAAGGCATGCCGCGTCTGGATATTCGAACCTACTTCATGGCCGATGACGGTGAATGGCACGCTACGAAAAAGGGCGTGAACCTGTCTGCCTATCAATTGCCGGAACTCGTATCGGCGCTGAACACTCTTGAGGCCCGGTATCTCGACGAGGCGGCTTAGATGGTGGCATTCGGCAAACATAAACACCAAAGGGCGAAGCTCTGGGGAACTGACGGGCCGTGACAAGCGGCTTAACTCGCCTCCCCAGGGTGAGCCTTGGCGGTGGCTGACGAGGGAATTAATCGTCTGTCCCGCTTGGCGGCTTCGCAGCATCAATTGCGTGCGGTTTATTGACTTCCTGCTTGTGGAGTTGATGAACCATGCCGGGCGTGAAAACGGCGCGCTGATGGCCACCTATAACCAGCTTCATGAATGGGGCATCGGTCGGCGGCATATCAGGGCTGCAATTGCCGAGGCTGAATTTTTGGGCCTCGTGCAGACCGAGCGCGGCGGGTACTTCGGAGGCAAGACTGAGTGCAGCCAATACCGCCTGACGTTCTACGCGGATCGGAACGGCAACCCAGCAACCAATGAATGGAAGGGAAAAACAGCGGAAGCCATCAAGGTATGGCGTGACGATCAAGCCAGCGTCCGGCGCTCAAAAAACAGAACGTCGGTACACCATCGTGCACTTGATCAAGTACACCTTCGTGCACTTGAGGGCGGTAAAGCGGAGAAATCGGCATAATGAAAACCGCAGAAATCCGCCGAACCCAAATACCCTATCAAGTGCACCATCGTACACCCCTTCTATATCTCCATGGGGGTGGGGGTAATCATCCATACAGAAACATCAATCAAATAGGCCCTCTTAGGTGGGTGGCCTCGAATAATCATCTGTCTCAGGCGAGGGCAATAATCAGCACTCCCGAGAAGGCCCCCAAAATAAACCATGCCAAGCTACCGAACAGGAAAAGGTCGCCGGTTTTTCTGAACACGCCCGGCATCCATCTAAAGCCTCGATCTGGGCCAGATGCAGAGGGGAATTCCTCCAAGATTTTATACATCGCACCAATCATAGATAGGCCCGCGAAGCTTACCCCGAGCGCAAAGCAAGCCAATGGCAGCGCTAAAATACTTTGTATTTGGCCATGTTTAGACGCGCGGATTGTGGCGAATTACTGATGGTCATGTATCCTGGGCGTAGCGCTGAGTATTATTTTTACCACGGGGCGACCAAGACACTTTCTCTGCAACAAGTGAAATTTGACGCCTTAATCAACTCGGCGAGAATGCTCACTTCCAAGTGCGACTAGCGCCACGGCTACAGAATACAACTGATTGCACTAACATTGGCGGTGTGGTCCGCTATGCGAGTGCTGAGCGACAAATGAATTTGAGCCGGAGAGGGTGCAGACATGCCGAACAACATTTCCTTGGAAGACCTCGCAAGAAGATTAGGTGTTAGCGATCAAACAATACGTCGATATATAGAGCATTTTTCTGAGTATTTAGAAGTTGAGACAAACGAGATTGGCACCGAGTTTTCTGAGAAAACCGCTGACAAGTTTTTGAGAATTAGACAAATTTTGAAGAAACCGAGTTATGACGAGCTAAAGAGTTTCTTAGAATCTGAAACCATTCAGGCCGATATACAAGCACGCACAAATGCGTTTCAAGATAAACTGACCCAATTTGGTCTCTCTCTTTCAGGAATCTCCGTACTACTATCTGTATATGTCACCGTTCGTGCAGAAATGGAACGCCCAGACAATCAACCTGGGCTTGCGGAAATCGATAGCCACGTGAAGAAAATTCACTCTCTTTCAAAAAAAATTGAAGGGGAATTAAGAAACGATCGAACAGAAAATGAAGGCATCAGCCGTCGATTGCTATTTAGGTTGAAGAACCTCTCAGAGTCAGTCGATAAACTGGTGATGTCTGAAATTGACGAAGAAATCAAAAAGAAAGTCCCTGATTATTCGCACGAGGAACTATTTGAAAGTGGGTCAGAATCGTTAGATTTCAATTACTCCCTGGTTTTTCCGATTCACGAGAAAATCGATGAAATCAGAAATATCATCTACGGCCTTACTTGGGATGACAATTTAATATCTGATATTGAGTACAGGAGGCCGTTGTTAACTATTATTAGAAATTGGGAGCAAGATTTAATGGAATTTTCTGGTTATCCGAAAAGAAATCGATTGAGCTGGTGAATGCCCCCGCCACTGTTTCCTGCCTAGTCGAAAACGACAACGGCCTCCGCGTCTTCTGCGATTCGTGTTCCCGCTGTCGTGACCTGGACGTTGACAGGCTGGTGGATCGCTACGGCCCGAAGATGGAGCTGCCCGAGATAGGCAAGCGGGCGCGGTGTTCCGAGTGTGGGGGCAAGGGCGGATCGGTCCAGGTGGTGGCCGCGACGTGGTGATTGTTACGAGGACACCTGGCGCGTGCGAATCTTGCCACAATGACTGCACTGATCCTTTTCGACACCGCCGCCACCACCAAAGCCAAAAGTTGCTTCAATGACGTGGTAGTCATGGAGACCGATCCAACATAGCAAGCTATTTAGGAAATCGCGGATGTCCATCTATGGACTATACCCTTTTTCGGAGTTGCCAGATATGGGGTGGATCAGTTTAGGTGGTTTACTGACAAGCTAAGGAACAAAGGAAGCAGGATGAAACAGGCCGTTCAGGCAATCGCTCTTGTGTTGGTTGGGTTGCTGGCCGCACCGGCTCTCGCAGAACCTCCGAAGGACTTTGGCGCCGGCAAGAAGGCTGCTGCCAAGCTCTGGTGGGATATCGGCCCGGCCAGTTTCTATTGTCACTGCCCCTACCGAGAGGCCACGGCGGAAGAAAAGAAAATCCGCAGAGGTAACCTTTGGGTAGTCGGGTTTGCGTGCGGGTATCAAGCTCAAGAGCCGATCACTTCGAAGGGCAAGGTCAACGCCCGGCCTTTGCGTATCGAGTGGGAGCACATCGTTCCTGCTGACTGGATAGCGACCGGCTTCAATTGCCGGGACAAGAAGCGCGAGGAATGCCGCACCATTCCTGGTTACGATGAGGCCGAAGGCGACCTGTTCAATTTGGTTCCGGCTGTTGGGGAGTTGAACGGCGACCGTAGCAATAAGCTCTATGGCATCATCGCTGGTGAGGATCGGGAATATGGAGCCTGTGACTTCGAGGTGACAGGTTCGAAAGCGGAGCCAATGAAATCAGTTCGTGGTGATATCGCCAGAGTATGGCTTTACATGATCGACCAATACGGATTGAAAATGGCCCCGGATTACGTTGCATTGATGAAGCAATGGAGCGCCGCCGATCCGGTTGGAAAGATCGAGAAACTACGACACGAGAAGATTGCCAAAGAGATGGGACGAGAGAATAAGTTCGTTACGGGGCAGTAGGCTTTCTCGCGCAAACAGGGCATTTGAAAACAAAAAGGGGGTATGGGGTATGGAATTATATATTCCGATAGCTAGCGTGTTTGTTTCAGGAGTAGTGGCTCTTTTGGTCGCCCGTTTGCAGGTCCGGGCAGCAGTCCACAAGTTGGATTTTGAATACAAACGCAAAGCCACTGAGTTACTGTTTCAAAAAAGGATGGAGGTATATCCGACGCTCCATAGCGCTTTTGTTCAGATCACCAAGAAACGATGGACTGATGGTCTCGACAAAAACGACCTCACAAACCTAATTCAGGTGTTCGATGAATGGGAGATAGAAAATGCCCTGTTCATAAGCCCTTTGGGGATGGAGAAGATGCGGCGAGCGAGGATCGTATTCCAGGACTTGGACGATAAGATAGAGCAATCGGAGAAGCTCTCCAAAAACAAGACAGGTAAACTGGTCGCGGAGCTGTACAGCCTGGAAATGTTGCTGAAAACCGAATTGGGAGTATTGGAAGCAGAGGGGTTCCACAATCCGGATCAGACCAAGCGCTTTAGGGATATCATAAACTTCGACGGCAGCCCCAAGCGAAAAAAATCTGACGGCTAAGCAACACCCTCCGCGCCTCCCACAATTCCTTGCGGCGCTTGAGGTGTTCGGCCTCTTGTGCGGGAGTGAGTTCGGAGCGGATTAGGTTTTCGTTAGATAAGCTCGATAAGTTTTAACAGCGAGAGCAATAAAAGAATAACAACAAGCCCCAACGCGGCATATCGAATCCAATCAAAGAGCTTTTTTGCCGACCCGTGATAACCGCCGAACAATCTGTCTTTAGACCAATTAATGGATTCAAGGTAATCAAACCCCTCAGACCTTGACTGAAGGTTTCGTACGGGGACAAAAGGCTCTTCAAGCCAATACGTAATTGTTGGTGAATTACTTGGATACTCGAGATGGCGCTCGGCAGTTAGCCCTAAATATTGCTCGATTTTTGCACGCATTGTAACTGCAGCAAGGAATCGTTCATAAAATTGTTTAGACACCCCCTCTCCAACGTAGCACAGCGCGATAATTAGCGCAGGGAGCGCGGATAGAATGAAAAGTTCAAACCATTGTTCGGCGAATCGAACGCCGACGAAGGTTGCAACTACTAAAGCGGAAATCATGCTTGCAAAGAAACTCACTCGTTTATGGTGCGTTTCAAGTTCCCTGTGCTCTTCTTCAACTGTGATTTTGTACAGTTCAGCGATGTCGATTTTAGCGCCACTATCTTGCTTGGATTCAGGCATTAGCCACCTCTCTCCTTGAGCCTCACCCCCGGCCCCAACCCGTTAGGGTCCACGAACACCACACCGGCCTTCTCCAGCGCGTCCCTGAGCTTGTCTAGGGTGCTGGTGTAGGGGCTGGTTTTGCCGCTCTCAAAGTCTGACAGCGTCTTGATGGTTACGTCGGCGAGCTTGCAAAGCTCTTCTTGATGAAGCCCGAGCAAAGACCGCGCGGCCTTGCATTGCTGTGGGGAGAAACCTGTCATTTAGAGCCAACTATATAAATCAATTATAGACTTGGGGTGGTTAATGAAGTATAAATGAATTGTAGAGTTCAGGCAATGGGAGAGCATCATGCAGATCATCGAAGCCCTGAAAGAAAACCCCGAACAGTGGCACGCCGACAACGCGAAGGCAGCGGAAACGGTGATAGCCGAAATCCTGGCAGCCAAGGAAGCACGCGGCGGCAAGCCGGTAGCGGAACGCTCCTGGCGATTTGCGAATTCAAACGTAAACGGCGGGGGGCTTTGATCATGACCGAGTTCAGCGCAGCAACCTACGTCACGCTGTCCATCGTTGCCGGCTTTGATCCGAAGGTGGTTATCCAGCCCAATGGTCAGCGCGGCATCGTTCGGGATTTCGTTGATGCGGACCTGGACGCCATGCCGCCGCTACCGCCGACAGATGAAGACTGGCGCGCTGTTGGTGACCTCCTGGTTTCCATGGGGCGCGTGGTCGATTACCGCCCCGAGAAAATGAGGCAAGCAGGATGAAAACCAGACGCGACTTTCTCAAATCCACTGGCATGGCTGCTGCCATCGGTGCCGGCGCTACGGTCGCCATTGGCGCGTCGGTTCGGGCCATCAACGCCGACGATGTAAAGGCTCTGGCTGATGAAATGGCCGAGTACGAGGGGCGCTATGGCACCACATTGGTTGTCCGAGAGTTTGGCGACCGTTTGCAGGGCGTCATTTCTGGAACGTATAGGCGGAGGCGGTAAATGCATAGAGCCATTCAAAACACCCACGCGATCAAACGCGCCCGTGAGCTTTCCCAACGTCAGGCGATCCGCGACGACCTAGAGGAAATGTTTACCGGCATGGCGCGGGTTATTGCCGGTCGGCTCGTCTGGCGTCATGGCGTTGATCTATTCCGCATTGAGGGCAGCGACGGGCAGCACGACACGGTATCCGCCGTTGCCGTTCTCACGGGCGCGGGTAACCCGCTTCCGGCCACACCGAATTGACTGGAGGGAGCAATGAACCAAGAGGCAATCAAGACACTCATACGCGAGCTAGAGTATCCCATTATGAGGGGCGATGCGGCGGCAGAAACCATTTATCGCATTGGCACCGATGTTGCCGATTGGCCCCAAATGCAAAACGAAGTCCTAGAGCTGGTGGGGCACATGGTTTCCAGCCTTCAAGAAATTGATGCGATCTACTCGGCGGCCTTCGAAGCCATGGGCGGTAATTCCGAGAAAATGACGACATCGCGAATGCTGGCTGAATTGAAGCGACAGCAAGGCGGTCGTGGGGCTGATCCGGCAGCAGCCGACGCTATTCGGAAACTGATGGTCCCATCTCAACGCAGTGAGTTGGCGGCGTGACGCGGCTAATGGTCTTGCTGGTGGTGCTGGCGGCGCTCTACGCTTGAGGTTCATTCAAAGACTATAACAGCAACGGTTTCGTTGGTTCGGCCACTATGCGTCATTTGCATTTTGACCTGATGCCATTTTCTGTGCTCGCGGTTCTGAAAAGCGAATGTGCAGCTCGCGTACACTATTTCTCCCTGCAGCGCGTCGAAATGAAGTTGTCTCATGCCGTCCTTGATCTCGCCAAACTCCAACTCCGAGATTTTCTTGCCCGTCTGGTCACGACCAAACGCATCGGCGAGCGCGGACCCACACATGATGGATCGGAAATCATCCTCGTTCTCCAGATATTCGACCAAGGAGAAGTTTGGCCAGAATTTCATAAATGGGTAAGCCTGAAGGTGGCTAAAATCTATGACGCCGTCGCCAACAGTTTCTCTGACAAGCTGAACAAACTCCTTAATGACCGGATGCTCTCTGGCTTCCTTGCTGTTTTGTATGATCATTGCCGCCCCGGGAATTCAAACGATATGGATCGCCTACCAAGCTTGTCGGCTCAATGATATTTCAACCCCATTGAATAGCAAGGTTGGTCGGGAACCCGCCTCGCTGTCCTTCTTGTGGTGCTGACGGCGTTGTCTGTGCTGGCAGAGTTGGGGTAGAGGCCGTGTTTACTTGTTTTCGAGTACCTGAGTCTCAACCGACAGCGGGCGACTCGATAATTTCAATAGTTCATCTCCCGTGGAAATCGCGCCGATAGCAAAGGCACCAACCGAAACAGCCACTAAGCTGATTGCAAACCAGCCGGTTGACACCGCAATACGCCAAGGCCAGACCGTAGTTTTTTCCTCTAAACCATTGGGGTCAATACCATCATAATGGGCACTCAAAAACCCTTCGGAAAAATAGCCAGCGCCGGCTGCCGCAACCCCCGTAATCATCCCGATAATGAAAAGGCGCATATTCGAGACGACTAACTCGATGGTCTCCGTGTGGTTTTGGTCGTCCGTCCAGAGGTGCGCGATAAATGCGAGTAACGAAGCGGCTGCGGCACCATTGATAGCGATTGATGCTTTTATACACGCAAGGCCCAACCCAACTCCTCGATTGGCGGCCTCAAGGGACAATGCCCGCATGACCTTCCAGTGCTCAAGCTGCGCTTCCCATCTTTCAGTTTGATATGGGTCTTTTTCGTCTGGCGGGGTGCTTGTCATTCGATACCAATTGCCGTTTTCGTTAATTCGACAGCAAGAGCCTTTACGGTTTCAAGGGTTGCCGCGCCACCTACAGGTATCAGGCGTTTTTGAACGCTTTCCCAAATACTGTCATCCCGGACTGAATCCAAGAAATCGTGACCAGACCAAGTAAGTCGGACATTTAGAAGCGCGTAACCACTAGAGGATGTCGCGTCGATACCATCAACGAAGCCGGCCTCAGACATAAGCCGCATATGATAGTTGAGCACGTTACGCTCAAAACCGGATACCTCGACGGAATCGCTGGCAAGCTCGCCGTCTGATTCCTCGATCTTGAGCATGATTGTCCGGATAAGGGCCAGGTCGCGTTTCATGCCGCAACAATACCACTATGGCCAGAAGTCCCGCAAATCTGCGTATCTGGCAGTCATGCTCTTGACGGTCACAAAATATTGCAACCGCCGAAATCAGCATACGCAAATTTGCGCACCCTCGGACCTTTTTGCCCTTTTGGCACTAACGGCACTCACCCACGGCACCGGCAGGCGGCGACAGCGCTAAAATTGATCGGCGCTGGCTTTAAATCGTTCACGGTCGTCTGCATTGGCGAACATAAGCTCGATAGTTTTTCTCTTTAGGTCGTCCGTCATGCCGACAATCACAATGCGAAAATCTCCATCGCAGTTGTCCTCCAACCAATCCTCAACGGCTTCTAGCGAGCCGGAAAACGTAAACTGAACGCCATGTGCCATCTGACGACGTTCTCCTGCATCTCGCGCTTTTATGCGGCGATCCGCTATAAAGCGTTTCTCTTCAGGATATCTTGATAGGTCATCGCTCATTTGGGTGTATCCCTTTTGTGTCGTAGATATTGCATTAGCTACATTTGAAGCAGAGCCTCGTCGCGGATTTGGGCCGCCAATCGAGCTATGGTCTCCGGGTCGTCAGCTTTGTCCGGGTTTTTTGCCACTAGCACACGGGCCGCTGCTTGAATGCACGCTGCCATCACTACACTTGGGTCATATTTGAGCTCGCTTTCCATTTGATCTTCCTGCCTTTCGAATTGTTTGATTTCGTATAGGCAGGATACATCAGAGTGTTGCGTGTCCCAACGACCCTTTCGGCACTCGCCCAATAACCCCAGCGTGGCCTTATACTTGTGGGGTGAATATCCCCTGCCCGCCCAAGAATATGGACCTAATGCGCATCAGGTCTTTTCGGAGCCAAAAGAACGGGTAATATAGCCGCGCATCAACAAATCATTTGTGGTTTGTGTTGTAGGTAGATTGGAAGTTTGTCTGTTTAGCCCTTTATTTATGGGCTTGTTGGCGGACCCCCTCTCCGCCAATTTGTGTGGCCGTGGGTATCCGGGGCCTTTGTCCGAGGTTCCGATATGACCATTGAAACGCGCACTTCCGGACGTGCAAGCGATGCATTCGCAATTTTGGTGGGGGCGGCACTGCCATCCTTGGCGCTTGGGCGCGCGGCGTTTGGTGTGGTCGTTACCTTAGCGATGATATTCCTTCTGTTTTGGTGTCCTTGGAGAGAGATTGTTCGGATTCTCCGTGATTTTGCGCGGTCCTCACTTGGTATCCTTGTCCTGATCGTTTTTCTCGTCTGGTTGCCCAATGTCTTGATTTCGGACTTTCCACTCCGTTCTTTTATTGCGGTTTTCCGTTCGTTGCTGCTTGTCGGAATGGCAGCGCTGTTTTGCCGCAGCTTCGAGATGAATCCACGTCTCATGGATACTGCTCTCCGCACATTTGTCATAGGTGCAGCTGCCAGCGTGATTTGGGCGTTGATATCCATTCTCATTTGGCCGGAGCTGTATTGGGGACTGACATTAAAAGGTTGGCATTCAGATCCTTTGGGCACGAGATTAAAAAGCTTCTCCTCGCTGGTTGTGTTCATCATACCGATTGTATTGTTAGCAGGGTATCGACTTGGCCGCCGATGGCTTGGCACAGCGGGACTGATTTCCGCGGGCTATCTGATGCTGATGTGGATTAATTACAATAGATCGGCGGTGGCCGGGCTTATTGCGTCGTTTGCGGCCATTGGATTGGTGATTGTCCTGAGGTCGCATTCGAAGAAAAACGCACTATTGGTATTGGGTGCAATCTTGACGTCAATCATCGGTGTCGTGGTGTGGCTGTACCTGACCAGAGGAGCACTTCCTGCAGGCGATGGCACAAGAGACGATTGGATTTTTCCTGTCTGGCTTATTGATTTCCAACGTCAGATCATATGGTCGACGACATGGAACTTCGCCATGCAATCGCCTTGGTTCGGCCTCGGTGCCAATAGCATCAATCTGATGGCTGGCGCTGACCGAGTCATTGAAGGGACGCATGGCCTGCATGTCATCCCTGCCCACCCTCACAACTGGGCGATCGAAGTTTTTGCGGAAACGGGTTTTTTCGGGTTTGGCGCCCTTTTGATCACAATCATTGTCTTGTCAGTGCGAATCGCTCTGCAGTACCGCAAGACACATGCGTCGGCCCTGCTTGCGACCATCGCAATTATGGCGGGCTATTGGGTTTCGGGGCTTTTCAGCTTTTCCTACTGGTCGGCGTGGTGGCAAATGTCGTTTATGGTTTCTTTGGCGATATGCTTCGCCGTATTTCGGGCCGGCGACGGGGCGTCCGTTCAGAGATAGACAGAGCCTTGCAGCGCAGCCAAGGCTTCGGGCGAAGCATGGACGCACCAATCGACACGATCTTTATGCACCTTGAAAACCGCCGTGCTTAGCGTCTGGGAATAATCGTCTCCGGCATCGTTGGCGCGATAAACCGGGGTTTCGCGCTCGAACAAGATGGCTTCGGGCGACGCCCCCTCCTCTGCCATCTTTTCCGCGCAATCTTGGCGGTCGCGCGACGATCCAGTGATTTCCTGCGCCGTCTCGGCAAACAGATCAGCCACCAAATGATTGGCATGGGCTGAAGGGGCGGTGATTTCCTTCACATGGCAACCCGACGCCGGAGCCTCTACGGACACGAGGCGTTGGCTGCCGGTTTTGTCTCGGTCGCATTGGCCCAGGTTGTGATGGAAACCGCTGGCGCGGTCGGTGCGGCCAAGAATATCCAGTGCTGCGCCCAGGTTTTCCGACCCAAGCACGGCGCGCGTGATGATATGGCGTGGGATACCGGGTTTGAGGTCATGAACGCGGATGTTGTTGATGGTCTGCACCAATCCATTTGCGTTCACCCCAAAAGTATGGCCGGGCAGCATGCCCGGGTACATGAAGCTTTGAAATGCCGGGCCGTCGTCGGGTGTGACGTCGACCCAGAAACAGTGACCCAGAAATTCCGCCGCGCCGTCTTCATTGTGGGCGATAATGGCGGGTGTGGTATCCGTTGCCGGCACCATGACAGATGTGCAGCCGGATGCTGCGCGCAGCAGAGTTTCGGGTGAAACGCCGTCAGGCAACCGCAGGTCGCCCCGGCAGTTCCACAAAAACATGGTCTCGAAGTTCTGATTGGCTCCGGCGGCAATGCCCTCGATTTCCTGTAGGTAACGCGGATAAGCGGCGCGCGCGGCGTCTTCCAAATGTTGTAGGTAGTCAGAGCCCAGCCAGCGTACCTTCAGAGCCTGAAATTCCTCGGTGATGAATACGCGTTCACGGATATTTTGCGCGGCGGCTTCGCCAAGCGCCATACCGATGGAAAAGGCGTCGCCTTCAGCGGTGACGCGGCGAACGGTGTCGCTGACGCTCATTGAGCGGCGGCGAACGTGCAAACAGCCTTGGAAAGGCCTGTGAGATCAGCTTGCAGCATGTCGAAATTCTCGTTCTTCTGGATTGCGGCCTCGTCCATATAAAGGCGGCGGTTGATCTCGATCTGCAAGGCATGGCGACCATTGGCCGGGTCGGCGTAGCGGTACGTCAGCTCGGCGCCTTTCATCGGGAAATTGACAGCGACATCGTAGTCGAGGCCGCGCAAGTGTTCGACCACCAGTTCCAGGAATGCCGGTGAACAAGATTTCCCGACGTGGTCGGAAATGACAAAATCCGGGCGCACAGTGACACCATCGGCATCAAATTTGTTGCCCACGGCGCGCATGGAATGGCAATCCACATGATAGACACGGCCAAACGCCGCATGCAGGTCGTCATAGGCTTGGGCGACGGCACCATGATAGGGCCGCCAATAGGTGTCGATGCGTGCTTTCACCTCCGCGCCCGAAAGTTTGCGGTCATATAATGGCTTGAGGCCGTGCAGGCTGGTCCAGACCAAGCCCTTGCCGACTTCGCTCTTTTCGGTCGGTTCCGCCGGACCCTCCCAACCTTCGAAAGCATCAGGGTCGATATCGAGATCACTTCGGTTCGGGTCCAGGTAGCCGCGCGGAAACCGTGCTGCAATCAAGGTGGCGCCGAAATCGGGCGCGGCTGCGAACAACTCGTCGACGAAGGCGTCTTCCATGCGGCGCAATACTTGATGCTCGACAACGGCATCGAAGTCTTCGGGGTAGGTGGAGCCGCTGTGTGGGCTGTCGAACAACGCCGGTACGGTATTGGCGCGTGGTTGGACGACAGTGACGGGCTCGGATTCGGAAGAACTAGGATTGATCATTCAGGTGGCATGCCGCTGTACGGCCCGGTGCTATTTCCCGCAACACCGGGATTTCCGCCCTGCACCGGTCTGTCGCGTGCGGACAGCGCGGATGGAAATGGCAGCCCGGCGGCGGATCCAAGGGTGATGGAATTTCACCGGAAACCGGCTGATAATCGATGCCTCGGCTCTCGACGCGCGGCACCTCGTTCAGCAGCGCCTGGGTATAGGGATGATTGGGCGCTTCGAACAATTCATCCGTCGCCGCCGTCTCGACCACGCGGCCCAGATACATGATCACCACCCTGTCGGAGATGTGCTCAACGACCGACAGATCATGGCTGATAAACAGATACGTCAAATCCAGGTCTTTGCGCAGATCCATGAACAGGTTGATGACCTGGGCCTGGATGGAGACGTCCAAGGCGGCAATCGCCTCGTCGCACACCAGGAAATCCGGGTTCACCGCCAAGGCGCGGGCAATGCCTAATCGCTGGCGTTGTCCGCCGGAGAACTGATGCGGATAACGGCGCGCGTATTCGGGATCGAGACCGACGCGCTCCATCACTTCGCGCACGTAAGCAGGCTTTTCAGATGCTTTGACGATGCCGTGCAACACCGGGGCTTCACCGATGATGTCTTCGACCCGCATACGCGGATTGAGCGAGGCAAAGGGGTCTTGGAAGATCATTTGGATGGCAAGCGCTGTTTCCTTGCCTTCCTGCTTTTCCATGGCGGAAACGTGGCTGCCCTTGTAGTGGATTTCCCCTTCGGACGGCTCAAGGATGCCGGCAACCATACGTCCCAGCGTCGATTTGCCGCAGCCTGATTCCCCAACCAGTCCAAGCACTTCGCCTTTGGTAATCGTTAGATTCACGCCATCGACGGCATGCACCACTTCCTCGCGGATGTTGGAACCCAATTTTTGCGCAATCTTGCCAGCCAAATCCAAATGTTTGACGAAACGCTTGGAGATGCCCTTCATTTCCAGCATGGCGGTCATGACGGCGTTCCCTCCTGCCCGCCCGTGGCAGCAGCTTCCATTTGCGGATGGAAGCAGCGCACCTGACGGCCTGGTACAGGCTCATCGATGCCGGGTTCGGCCTCGCAGGTGCCGTCGGCCTTCGGACAACGAGCCTGAAATGCACAGCCCTTGGGCAGATTTAACAGCGACGGCGTCATGCCTGGTATCTGATAAAGCCGGTGGCCGCGCGTGTTGTGTCCGGGCACCGAGCCCAACAATCCAACTGTATATGGATGGACGGCGTGATCGAGCACGTCATCAATGGCACCTTGCTCGACAATGCGGCCTGCATACATAACGCAAATCTTGTCAGCCAATCCGGCGACAACTGCCAAGTCGTGCGTGATCCAAATCAGCGCCGTGCCGGTTTCGCGGCAGAGCTTTTGCGCTTCAAACAAAATCTGCCCCTGGATCGTCACATCCAATGCCGTCGTCGGTTCGTCGGCGATAATCAGATCGGGCTTGTTCAAAAGCGCAATGGCGATGGCGACGCGCTGGCGCATGCCGCCAGAGAACTGATGCGGATAAGCTTTCAAGCGCTCGTCCGGTGACGGGATACCCACCTGCCCCAGTGCGTCTCGGGAGCGCTGACGGGCTTCGTCTTTGCTGATGGATTTGTCGTGCGTGACCAAAGTCTCGATCATTTGCGTATCGATGCGCAGCACCGGATTGAGCGTCATCATCGGATCTTGAAAAATCATCGCAATGCGGTTGCCGCGGAGCTGCTGCATTTGCTCTTCCGGCAGACCGACCAAGTCGCTGCCATTGAACATAACCTTGCCGCCAACAACCTCACCCGGCGGATCGACCAGACCGATAATGGAAAACCCGGTGACCGATTTACCTGACCCGGACTCGCCCACCAATCCCATGATCTCGCCCTTGCCGACATCGAACGAGACGTTGTCGACGGCCTTGGCAACACCTTGGCGCGTGAAAAAATGCGTTTCCAGATCTTGGACCGACAGCGTCGGTGTATCACCGCTCATCGTTCCAACCTCACCGTTCCAACCTGGGGTTCAGCACATCACGCAACTGATCGCCCACCAGATTGATGGAGATGATGGTGATCAACAACGCCACGCCGGGGAAGAAACTGATCCAGTACTTGCCGCTCAGCATGTAGTCGAAGCCATTGGAGATCAAAAGACCCAGCGATGGTTCGCTCACCGGCAGACCAACGCCCAGAAAACTCAACGTTGCTTCCAGCGAGATGGCGTGCGCTGTCTGCAACGTGCCGACAACAATCAAGGGCGGCAGACAATTGGGCAGCAAGTGTCGGAATAAAATGCGCCGGTGGCCGATGGCCAGGCATGTCGCAGCCTCGATATACTCCTTATTGCGCTCGACCAGGGCCGAGCCGCGCACGGTGCGCGCATAATAGGCCCATTGCACGATAATCAGCGCAATAATGATCTTATCGACACCTTTCCCCAGCACCGCCAGCAAGATCAGCGCCACCAAAATCGCCGGGAACGACAGCTGAATGTCGACGATGCGCATAATGATGTTTTCCGTGCGTCCGCCGAAATAGGCAGCCACGAGGCCAACGGCAGCACCGATGATCATGGCGACCAAACCGCTCATCACGCCAACGCTTAGCGATATCCGAAGCCCATAGATCATGGCGCTGACCAAATCGCGGCCCGCACCGTCAGTGCCGAGCAGGAACTTCACGCCGTCCATGCTCTCGGCGCCCGGTGGTAACTTGGAATCCAGCACACTCACCGTCGCCAAATCATAGGGATTTGTGGGTGAGATGAGGGGCGCGAAAAGCGCAATGAAAACCAATACGGATAAAACGATGAACGCCCCTATGGCGACCTTGCTGGCGAAGAAGCCGGCAACGAAACGCTGAAACGGCGTCTCGACGGCGTTTCCGTTTTCGGGCGCAGCTTCCACCGTTTCCGGATTTGTCTGTTCAGCGGTGGTGCTCATGCCTTGACGTCCTGCAACCGTACCCGGGGATCGAGGATCGAATACAACACATCGACCACCAGGTTGATGATGACAAAGACCAGAACGATAATCATCAGGTAGGCGACGATTACCGGCCGGTCCAGGCCTTGAATGGAATCAATGATCAGCTTGCCCATGCCGGGCCAGGCGAACACGGTCTCCGTAACCACGGAAAATGCGATCAAGCCGCCAAATTCCAGGCCGAGTACGGTGACCACCGGGATCATGATATTTTTCATGAGATGTACGAAAATCACGCGTTTCGTGCTCAAGCCCTTGGCGCGGGCGAATTTGATGTAATCTTGGTGCACCACTTCGCGGGTGCCGGCGCGGGCCAGACGTATGACCAGTGAAATCTTGAATAACGCCAAATTGAGCGCGGGTAGAAACAGATGTGACAGGCCATCCATGGTCAGGAAGCTGACGGGAATACCCGCAACATCCACGGTATCTCCGCGTCCCGTGCTGGGCAGCCAACCCAGCATCACGGCAAACACCATAATAAACATCAGCCCAACCCAGAAGGTCGGTAGAGAGAATCCGAGTATGGACCCCGCCATTATCACCCTGGACGTTCGCGCCTCGGGTCTGAGCCCGGCAAACACGCCGAAGGGGATACCAATGATGATCGCCATCAACAGCGCCGCCAGGGCCAACTCAAACGTGGCCGGCATGCGTTGCACGATGATACCCAGCGATTCCTCGCCGTAGGTGAAGGATTTGCCTAATTCACCCTGTACGGCCTTGCTGACAAACAGGCCGTATTGGACGTACCACGGTTTATCCAGGCCCATGGCCTTGATGACGCGTTCGCGTTCAGCCTGATCGGCCTCATCGTTGACCATCATCTCAACGGGGTCACCGACCAGATTGACGCCGCTGAACACCAGGAACGACATGACGAACACGACGAGCACGCTCTGCATCAGGCGGCGGATAATGAATACGGTCATGGCTGTAACCGAGCCCTAAAAGAAAGAAGTGCACCCGGGCGGCGCAGCGATACTGCACCGCCCGGCTGACATTGGTACGGACTTAGTTCGGCGTAACGTCGTAGGCGACGGTCCGCTCATCCGTGCGAGCCTTATAAGTCAGACCCTTTTTCGCGGCCCAGGTGTTGACCTGGTAATGCAGCGGGATGATGCCCTGATCTTCGCCAACACCGATTTCGGTGGCTTTGGCGAGCAAAGCCGCACGTTTGGCGTCGTCGACAGTCGCCAGTGCTTCATCCAATATTTTGTCCATCATCGCGTTGGAGTGCAGACCGCGGTTGGACGATCCCCAGCCCTTGGGCTTGTTGTAGGTGCCCAACAGCGAGCGCAACGGTGACGAAGGCTCACCCGTGCCGGAACCCCAGCCGACCAAAAGGAAGTTAAATTCCTGGGGTTTTTCGGGGCCACGGTTTTTGCCGCGCTTGAAGAAAACGCTTTTCGGCATGGTGTCGGGTGTGGTTTTGACACCGATGCGGGTCAGCATCTGGGCAATCGCCTCAACGATTTTGGCGTCGTTGATGTAGCGGTTGTTGGGACCGTGCAACGTGACCTGGAAGCCGTTCGGATAACCCGCTTCGGCCAGCAGTTTCTTGGCGCCGGCTGGGTCGTATTTTTCGACTTTTAGCTTGCTTGAGCGACCGAAGAAACCATCGGGCAACAACTGACCGGCCGGAATGGCGACACCTTCCATGACACGCTCGACAATGGCATCGCGATTGATCGCCATTGAAAGTGCTTTACGCACGCGCACGTCTTTCATGGGGTTTTTGGTTACCGGCTTGCCGTCGTGGGTTTTGACGTACTGCGGATTGTCGCGGTACTGGTCCAGGTGCAAGTAAATCACGCGGTTGGAAACACCCTGGCTCAGCTGAACTTTGGGTTCTTTCTTGAGGCGCGCGATATCGACCGTCGGCACCTGATCGATGAAGTCCACGTCTCCGGCCAACAAGGCAGCTAGACGTGAAGGTGCGGATTTGATCGGCTTGATGAGGATCTTGGCCCAATGCGGCTTTTTGCCGAAGTAGCTGTCGTTGCGTGCCATCTCAAGCACTTCGCCCTTGACCCACTTGACCACCTTGTAGGGGCCTGTGCCGTGAGCGGAGTTGCCGTTGTTGTACTCGCCTTCCCACTTGTCTTTCTCGTTCGCGGAAACAATGTGGACGTTCGATACATCGACGGCCATCAACGGATAGGGCTTTTCCGTGGAGATGTGAATGGTGTGGCTGTCGATCTTTTTGACAGTCTTGCCTTTGGTGTAGAGACCGAAGCTGGAACGTGCATTCGGGTGATTGCCGGCGCGATGCATGGAAAAGATCACATCGTCAGCGTCGAATGCTGAACCATCATGAAATTTCACGCCCTTACGCAGCTTGAATTCCCATGTCAGGTCATTCAGCGGTTTCCAGGATTCCGCCAGACCCGGGGACAGGTTCTGCTTGTGGTCTTGCTCGATCAGGCGCGAGAAAAAGTGCTGCGCGATCTGGTTGTTGGGGCCCAGGTTGTGGAAGTGCGGGTCGATGGAGGTCGGCTCCGTGCCGAGCCCAATGGTCAGCGTTTGAGCTTGCACGCCCGACGCCAACATCAATGCTGCCGCAGATACGGCGAGCGTAAAGGTTTTTCTCATGTGCATTTGAATATTCCTCCCATGGAACTGTGTTGAACCAGATTTCAAAGATTTTCTGGCCCATTGGATGAAATCGTGCATGAACCGGCGCGACCCGGCAACAAAAATCGTTCTAATAAAGCTGTTGCCACTGATCGAACCCTCCCGCGGAGGATAGCTTGTCAATAAGCAGGCTTATGGGTCAAATACCGTTTTCACATTGATTATGCAAAATTTGCATCACTGACTTTGATTTTCGATGGCTCCCCATATTTTCTCGACAACCGGCTGGTGGCGGCCTTTTGCCCGGTAGAGACGGATTTCCAAATCAATGACATGGGCATCGGTTCCGATCGGAACCAAGCGTCCATCCGCCAACTCCTCTCTTATTGAAAATGCGGGAAACCAGCCAAACCCCTTGCGGTTCAACGCCAATCGTTTCAACAGGTCAACACCCATGCTCTGGTGAGCGATCTGAAAGAACAGTACGGAATCGTTGGCGTGTTGCAGAGCCAGCCCTTCGGCTCGGGCCAATACGGAATCCGTGGCATAGGCAAGCCAGGGCAGAGGATTAGCTTCCGTCCCAGGGAACGAGAACAACGGTTGGCCATCGTGGTTCACCGGAGAATAGGGCTTGAACGACGTCGTGGTGACGACTTTCCAATCAAAATTGCCGGTGTCCAATATCCACGGCATGTCAGGGTGCGCATAGGTGAAAGTCAGGTCTATTTCTCCCTGTCGCAGCCGTTGCACCATGTCCGACGGCTTTCCGGTATTGTGGAAGCCATAGGTGCCGACATTGGTCTTGAACGGCCCGATTTTAGCGAACATGTCGTCCAGCCAATCGGGCACCAAATGAATCAGCACCGATGTTGAGCCGGAAATCCAAACATCGGCGTGCATTTTCGAGAGATCACGGCGAAATGCGTCTCGGTCGCGATAGATATCGCGCAGCACGCCAATGGCGGTTTCGCGGAAGCGTTCCCCCTCCTCCGTAAGTGTGATCGGTGTTGTGCCTCTGTTGATCAGGTTTGTGCCAAGCCATCTCTCCAACGCCTGAATGCGGCGACTGAACGCTGGTTGGCTTACGTTGCGTTCTTGCGCCGATTGGGAGAAATGCCGGGTCCGGGCAAGGACGATGAAATCTTCCAGCCAATCCAGTTCCATACGATTGCAGGCCTCAAGTTAATCATTTTCGTGACAATCCAAAGCTAGCGTGGCTGGCAAACCGCCTTAATGCAACCCGTGCATGATGCTTGCGTGAACAACATTGGACTCGATGGCCCGGGTCGGGCAAAGTTTATGCGGATCATTTCGTCATCAGGATTAATGGAGGGCCAGCGCGTGGCGTCTTCCCACACTTCATTGGAAATCATTGCTCATTGGGCTGCGGATGCCCCTTCCCATTGGCCGGAGAGTTGTATCGGCCCTGCCCTGCACGCCATTTCTGATACCGTGGCTTGCATGGTTTCCGGGGCCGGCGATGAGGCCGCGCGTGGTGTCTTGAAAACAACATCCGCCTGGTGTGCTGCGGGTGGCCCGGCGACATTCGTGGGTGGCGGTGGAACAACCGGGTCGGCACCGTTCGTGGCTTACGCCAACGGAGCTGCGGCGCATGCGCAAGACTTTGACGACAATTTTTTGGCCGCTCTAACCCATGCATCAGCAGTACTGGTGCCGGCGTTGCTGGCGCTTGGTGAAGAAATTGGTGCCTCGGGCGCTGAAATCGTCGACGCCTATTTGGTGGGATTGGAGTGTCACGCGGCGCTCGGGCGTGGCGTCAACCGTTCGCACTACCTCAAGGGATGGCATGCGACCGCGACGGTCGGTTGTATCGGCACGGCGGCGGCTTGCGGGAGGTTGTTGGGCTTGGACGCGGCGCGTATGACTCACGCCATGAGCCTCGGCGTCAGCATGGCAGCCGGGTTGAAAGGTCAATTCGGATCTCACGCCAAACCTATGCAGGCCGGCATGGCGGCGCAAAATGGCATTGTCGCTGCCAGTTTTGCCCGCGACGGCGTTACCGGTCGGGCCGAAGTGCTGGAGAATAACTACGGTTTCCTCAATCTGTTCGGTGGCGAGGCGCCGCCGGGCTGGGATTTCGAGCGATTTCCGCTCGGTGACTCCCAAGGCGCTGGAACCCATGTCATTGAAGCGGTCGGTCTGGCGCCCAAGTGTCATCCGTGCTGTGGCTCCACCCACAAAAGCGTAGACAACCTGATTGATCTGAGAGCCCGTCATGGCCTCAAGCCCGAAGATGTGGAAAGCATGCACACGCGGGTCAACTCCACCAACATTCTCAATCTCTGCTTTGACAATCCGCAAGACGAGATGGAAGCACGGTTTTCCATGCAATATTGCATGGCCGTGGCGCTCGACAGCGGATTTCTGAGCCTGCGTGACTTTACGCCCGAAGCCGTCCAGCGCCCGCAAGTCCGCGCGCTGATGCCGCTGACCACCATGAGCGCCACGCCACCGGAAGCCGAGCTCAACCCAGACGGCGAATATCCGCACGAACTGAAGGTGACGCTGAAATCTGGTGAGGTGTTGAGCATTTCGCGGACAACGCCACGCGGCACGCTCGGCGATCCGTTCACAGATGAGGACCGCTGGCGTAAATTCGAGGACTGCTGTGTGCCGATATTGGGCGAAGACGTTACCCGCCGATTGTACGACGGAGTGAACGATTTGACGGCGCGCGCCGATATCCACGATTTGATGAAAATGATGGCTCAGCCGGCGGCGCACCTTGCCGCGTGAGGCGAAATCACCGATCCTCATATAGATTTAAATAACAGGACAACGAAACCTCATGACCGACCAGACTTACGCCGTTGAAATCCATCCCGTCGATATTTCGCCTTACGCCGAGGGCAATACCGGCATTCCATACGTGACAACATTCGACAGTGGCCAGCCCGGCCCGCACGTGATGGTCATGGCGGTTACGCACGGCAATGAGCTTTGCGGCGCCATCGCCGTGGACTGGCTGTTCAAGCAAGGCGTGCAGCCCAGACAGGGCAAGTTGTCGCTGGGGTTCTCCAATTGGCGGGCTTACCAGTCGTTTGATGAGAACAATCCGTTGGCGTCGCGGTTCGTGGATGAAGACATAAACCGGGTGTGGGATGTCTCTACGTTGGAAGGCGATCGAAACACCGTTGAAACCGAGCGCGCGCGCGAACTCCGCCCGATTATCGACGAGGTGGATTTGCTGCTGGATATCCATTCCATGACCACGTTCTGCGAGCCGCTGATGTTGTCGGGTCCGCTGGAGAAAGGCCGGGAACTGGCGAAAACGGTATCAATCCCTGAATACGTGGTCTGCGACGAAGGCCATGCGGCTGGTAAGCGCATGCGTGATTACGGTGGGTTCGGCGACCCCGCGTCACCGAAGAATGCATTGTTGGTGGAATGCGGGCAGCATTGGGAGAAGCGCTCTGAACAGGTCGCGCACGATGTCACGTTGCGGTTCCTGGAAAGCGCCGGCGTTGTTGACGGCGACTTTGTGGCGGCGAACATGCGCGATTCCGCACAGCCCGAACAGAAGATCATTGAGGTCTCCGGCCCCTACACCATCACCGCAGAGCAACCCTTCACCTGGAAAGATGTCTACACCGGATTTGAAGTGATCGAGAAAGCCGGCACGGTGCTGGGCTGGGACGGCGACAAGGAGGTTGGCACGCCCTATGACAATTGCGTCCTGATCATGCCGAACCGATTGAAAGCCAGAGGCCACTCCGCGGTTCGCTTCGGTCGTTATGTGGACTGAGTCGTTGCGAGAGCTATGATGGACATTCAGGTCATCTACGACACCATTTGCCCCTGGTGTTTTATCGGCAAGCGGCGCATGGAAAAAGCACTCGCGCTGCGGCCTGATATCTCGGTCAATTATCAGTGGCGGCCGTTTTTGCTGAACCGTGAAATGCCGCCGGAAGGCATCGACCGCACTGCTTACCTGATCCGTAAATTTGGCTCAGAGGCGCGGGTGCGGCGTATCTACGGCACCATTGCCGAAACCGGTCAATCGGTGGACATCGATTTCGCGTTTGAACGCATTCACCGTACGCCCAATTCCGTTGATTCCCATCGTCTGGTCATGTTCGCGGTGCGTGAAGGTTTGGCCGATGCCGTGGTTGAGCGTTTGTTCGTGGAGTATTTTCTGTTCGGCAGAGATATCGGTGCGCGCGACGTGTTGCTCGAGATTGCCGAAAACGTCGGCTTGGACCCAGCTGCAATCGATGCCTATCTCGACGGCAATACCAACACCGAGGCCGTATACGACGAAAATACCCGCGCCCACCGCATGGGCGTTAACGGTGTGCCGGCGTTTGTATTCAATGGCCGCATGGTGATTGCCGGCGCACAGGAACCGCAGGTCCTGGCACGCATGCTCGATGCTGCGTTGGTGACAGGTGACGCGGCCTAACTGCTTTTCGGTGGCGGTCTTTCCTTAAAGGCCTTTACGGGCGATCATGGGGTTATGTCGGCGCCGCTGCATCAATTGACGCTTACCTACGATCCTGTTCAGGACCGCATGTTGCTGCGCATCGGTACGGCTGATGGCACCGAGTACCAGCTCTGGCTGACCCGGCGCTTCGTTAAGGTTCTGTGGGGCGCACTCATGCAAACCCTCGACGGCAACCCGGAACTGGGCAAGGATTTACTGCCCGACGTGCGTGACGCTGTGAAAGCCATGGATCATCAAGAAGCCGTGCAATCGAGCGATTTCACGCAATCCCATGCCAAGGACAACGTCAACCTGACATCCAATACCGGGCCGCTGCTCATCACCGGTGGTCAGGTAAAGCCGGTTGACGGAGAAAATACGGTATTGGCCTTGAAAACGGCGGACAATATGTCCGTCCAGTTCGGACTCAACAAACAATTGCTGCACGCACTTTGCCACATGATGATCACCTCGGCACACAAGGCTGAATGGGACCTGGACTTGCAGGTTGGCGACCCGCAGGTTTTCGTTCCCGACACGCCGGCTGGCGTGGTGCACTAGAAGGACTGAATATTATGGACTTCAACTTACCTGAGCGCGGCTTGCGTTATCTTGAACAGTTGCAGGTGTTTTTCGATACCCACATTCTGCCGCGCAATCGCGAGTGGCATCTGGCTGTGAAAGGCAACGGCGAGCTCGATCCGCCGTTCTTGGCCGAATTGCAGGACGAAGCACGCCGCCAGGGGCTTTGGAACATGGCGGTGCCGGATTTGCACGATGATGATCCCGGTACGCGCCTGTCGCACCTGGAATATGCGCCGCTGGCGGAGTTGATGGGGCGGGTTGTGTGGTCGTCCAGGGTATTCAACTGTCAGCCGCCTGACGTTCCCAATGTTTTTGCCCTGCAAGCCTACACCACGCCTGCGCAACGCGAACAATGGCTCAAGCCTTTGTTGGAGGCCGAATGTCGATCGGGTTTCGCCATGACGGAACCCGACGTGGCCTCGTCCGACGCCACCAATATTGCAACCCGCATCCGGCGTGACGGCAACGACTTCATTATCAATGGCCACAAATGGTACTGCACGGGCGCGGGGCATCCTGATTGCCGCTACGTGATATTGCTGGGCCTAAACGACGATGGACATGACGACGGCGGCCCCGACGGAGTGCCCTCCGACCGCACCGGACGCCACAGTGCGGTGATCGTGCCCATGGATGCGCCCGGTGTCACCGTCGTGCGCAATCTGGAATTCATGGGCTTTTCCGAGTTTGGCGCGCCGCCGGCGGAGATTCTGTTCGAGGACGTGCGGGTGCCGGTAGAGAACCTGCTGGGTGCCTACGGAGAAGGTTTTAGGGTCGGCCAGGTGCGTTTGGCGCCGGCACGGGTGCATCATTGCATGCGTGCCATCGGGCATTGCGAAACCTTGTTGGATTTGATGAAGGCCCGCGCTGCCGAGCGCCAAACCTTTGGTAAGCGTGTCATTGAATATGACGCCATTCAGCAAGATATTGCCTTGTCGCGCATCGAGATCGAGACCGCGCGTCTGACGGTGCATAAGACCGCCTGGTTGCTTGATACCCAAGGAGAAGCTGGGGCCAGGCGGGAAATTTCACTGATTAAAGTGCATGTGGCGCGCGTTTATCAACAGATTGCCGAGCGCGCTATCCAGTTTTTCGGCGCCATGGGTGGCAGCCCCGACACACCAATCGCCGATGCGTTCGCCTGGGCGCGTGCGTTCCGTATCGGGGACGGCCCCGACGAAGTGCATCTGCGGCAGATTTTCAGGATGGAGCCGCCGGGCCAGCCGTTGGCGGAATCGCCCTTTATCGTCAGGCCGCCTATTCGGTAGCGACTTTCACCAGTTCGCCCACTAAGTAACGCGCGCCTTCCAGGCGGTCGTGCGGCGTGTCCCATTTGCGCATGAACACCAGCTTGTGGTCGGGGCGCAATTTGGCCGTGCCTTGATGCGACGTTAGCCAGCCCACGAGCCCTGCCGGATTGGCGAAATGGTCGGCCCGGAAACCAATCACTGCGCCTTTCGGCCCCGCGTCCACCTTGTCGACACCGGCTTGGCGGCAAAGTGCTTTCAACGCCACGACCTGCAACAAATTCTCCGCTGCATCCGGCAACGGACCGAAGCGGTCGATCAATTCGGCCGCGAACGCATCAATTTCTTCACGGGTGGTCAGGCTCGCCAAGCGGCGGTAGAGGTTCATACGCACGGCCAAATCGGCCACGTAGTGGTCGGGGATCAGCACTTCCAGGCCCAACGATATTTGCGGGCTCCATTCCGTATCGCCCGCGTGACCGTCTTCCAGACCGCGTGCCTCGGCAACCGCTTCTTCCAGCATTTGTTGGTACAACTCGACGCCGACTTCGCGGATATGGCCAGATTGTTCGTCCCCCAACAGGTTACCGGCGCCGCGGATATCCAAATCATGACTGGCCAGTGAAAACCCGGCGCCCAGGCTGTCGAGGGTCTGCATGACCTCAAGGCGGCGCTGTGCGGTGGCCGTTATCTTTTGCTTCGGCGGGAGTGTCAGGTAGGCGTAGGCGCGGATTTTCGAACGCCCCACCCTGCCCCGCAATTGATACAGTTGCGCCAAGCCGAACATGTCGGCACGGTGGATGATGATGGTGTTGACGCTGGGTAAATCCAAACCGGACTCGACAATGTTGGTGCTCAGCAATACATCGAACTTTCCCTCGTAGAAGGCTGAGATGGTGTCTTCCAAATCCTTGATGGGCATTTGGCCGTGTGCGATGCCCAATCGCAGGTCAGGTACAAGCTCGCGCAGGCGCTGTTCGACGCGCGCGATATCGGCGATGCGCGGGCACACATAGAAGCTTTGCCCGCCCCGGAACTTCTCTCGCATCAGCGCTTCGCGGATCACCACCGGGTCGAACGGCAGCACAAACGTACGCACCGCCAGCCGGTCCACCGGCGGCGTGGCGATCAGGCTCATGTCGCGGATACCGGTGAGCGCTTGCTGCAAGGTGCGCGGGATCGGCGTTGCGGACAGCGTCAGCACATGCACGCCGGCGCGGAACTTCTTTAGGCGTTCCTTGTGGGCGACACCGAAGTGCTGTTCCTCATCGACCACCAGCATGCCGAGATCGCGGAACTTTACGTCCTTGGCCAAGAGCGCGTGCGTGCCGATGACGATATCCACCTGGCCTTGCTCCAGGGCATCCTTGGTTTCTTTCGATTGTTTTGCCGTCACCAGACGCGACAGTTGCGCGACCCGCATGGGGAACCCCTTGAAACGTTCGGTGAAGACATTGAAGTGCTGGCGGCAAAGCAGTGTCGTTGGTGCCACGATGGCAACCTGTTTGCCACCATAGGCGACCGCAAAGGCAGCGCGTAAGGCGACTTCGGTTTTACCGAACCCGACGTCGCCGCAGACGAGCCGGTCTGTTGGGCGGCCGTTGGCCAAGTCGCCCAACACGTCTGAGATAGCACGCTGCTGGTCTTCGGTTTCGTTGAAGGGGAAGCGCGCGCAAAACTCGTCAAAGACGCCGGGCGGTATCGGAATGGGTTCGGCTTTCTTCAACGACCGCGCCGCGGCGATACGAATCAGCTCTGCCGCCATTTCACGCACACGTTCCTTCAGCTTGGCACGCCGTGCTTGCCAGGCGGCACCGCCCAGGCGGTCGAGCTGAACGCCGGCGTCCTCAGAGCCATAGCGCGACAGTACTTCGATGTTTTCCACCGGTACGAACAGTTTATCCTCGCCGGCGTAGATCAATCTCAAACAATCATGCGGCGCGCCGGTGACTTCAATGGTCTGCAGACCGTCAAAGCTTGCGATACCGTGATCCATATGCACGACCAAATCCCCGGCATTGAGGCTCGAGACTTCGGCGATGAAATTTTCAGCCTTGAGCCGGCGGCGGCCCGGACGTGTCAGGCGGTCACCCAGGATGTCTTGTTCGGATATCACGGCCAAGCCGGCATCCGCGTAACCCGATTCCAACGGCAATACGGCGATGCCGACGGCGCCCGCCGGCAGGCCTTCAAGATGTCCCCCGTCCTCGATCATGGCCAAACCCTCAACGCCATGCTCGGTCAACAAGCCGCTCAACCGGTCGCGCGAGCCCTCGGTAAAGGCTGCGATCAAAACCCGCCGGCCAGCACTAATTTCATCCGCCGTATGGGTGCGGACAGCATCGTAAACGTTGGCGTCGGGCTGTACGCGGATGTCGGCGAAATCCCGTCCTTTGTGGCCGCCCAAATCAATCGTTCCGGGCGTCTCTTCGGGCGCCGCGAACGGCGACAGCTGTGCTACGGGCCGTTCGGCAAGGGTGGCTGACCACTGGTTTTCATCTATGAACAGCGTATCGGGCGGTACTGGGCGGTAAATCGTGCTGTCATCGCCCGCGCCTTCAGCGCCGGAGACGTCTTGGCGGGCTTGGAAGTATTCGGCAATCAATTCGTGGCGCGCTTCCAGCGCTTGCTCGACTTCGTGGTCCAGGACAACGGTGGCGCCCGGCAAATAGTCGAACAGCGTCACAAGATTTTCATGGAACAACGGCAGCCAGTGTTCCATGCCGATCAGCCGCTCGCCGGCGGAGACGGCCTCGTACAGCGGGTCATCGGCGCCTGAAACCCCAAACCGAGCCCGATAGCCCGAACGAAATCGCGAAATCGCATCTTCAGTAAGCAGGATTTCACTGACCGGACCCAACGTGATCTCGCTAGGCGTTTGATCACCGTGGCTGATCGTGCGTTGTGTCGAGGGGTCGAAACGACGGATGGTATCGAGCTCGTCTCCGAAGAAATCGAGCCTAAGCGGTGCAGGCGCGGCTGGCGGAAAAATGTCGAAAATGCCGCCGCGCACCGCGAACTCACCTTGCTCCATAACCGTTTCGGCGCGGCGATACCCAGCCTGTTCCAGCGTTCTGGAAAGTGCGGTCGGATCGATGCGCGCGCCGATTTTCAAATGCTGGCGCGTGGCGGCGACCAAGGTTTGTGGCGGGATTTTCTGTAACACGCCCGATACCGTGGCCAGAACGATTCGTCCGCCTTTGGTTTTCGCGCCGCTCAATTCCCCCGCTAATTCCCCGAGGCAGTGCAAGCGCTGGCCGACGATGGCGCCCAATGGCGAGACCCGGTCATATGGCAGGCAATCCCAGGCGGGAAATTCCAGGCAGACAATCTGGGGCGAGAAAAACGCCAACGAAGATGCGGTGCGCGCCATGACCATATCGTCGCGCGCGATAAACAAAACATCCGTACCCTGCCCTGCCAATCGTGCCAACGCCAGGGCTTCGCTGCCGGACGGGATGCCGGCAAACAGTGTGGTGTCGCCGGTGCGTGGTGGCTCGATCCGTTTCGCCGGTTTTGCGGTCATGGGAGGTTGTTGAAGGCAATCAACGCCGCCAGCAGCGGCGTGTCGAGGTGGGGCGGCGGTGCTTCTTTCACGGTAACCCAGTTGTAGATGTCGTTGTCGGCCTCCAGCAACAGGGCTTCGAACGCGGCCAAATCATCATCGCTGAGCGTCGCTGCGTGAGCGGCAGCAAAACGACCGAGCAGAAAATCATTTTCCTTCATGCCGCAATGTTGGCTGCGGAACAGGAGTTTCTTACGTCGTGCGTCCATGGGTTTTTTCGGATTTCCGTTGCCAGCCGTTGCGGGGCGCTTACGATATACGCGCTCTGATCCTGTTTGTCAGCACAAGTGAGCACCATGCGGCCTGAGATTTTGTTTTCGTTGTTTAAACCCGTCACGTCTCTCAAGGGCGTCGGGCCGCGTATTGGCAAGTTGATTGAAAAACTGGCCGGCCTGCATTTGGTCAATCTGTTGTGGCACCTGCCCTCCGGATTGATCGACCGCCGCTATGCACCGAAGATCGCAGAGGCGGAAACGGGCGCGATCGCGACCATCACGGTGCGCGTTTTGCAGCATCGCAAACCACCGAACAAGCGCCTGCCGTACAAGATCATCTGTGCCGATGATACGGGTGAGATGTCGTTGGTGTTTTTCCATGCGCACGAAGACTATCTGACCAAATCCCTGCCGGAGGGCGAACTTCGCGTGGTAAGTGGCCAGATCGACCGTTTCGGCCAGGAAATCCAGATGAGCCATCCAGACCATATCGGGTCCCTGGACGAGTTGGAGAAAATGAAAACTGTCGAGCCGGTGTATCCGCTGACGACGGGTTTGACGCTTAAGGTGCTTGGACGCGCCATTGCGGGCGCCCTGCAAGCTGCGCCAGACCTGCCGGAATGGGCGGACGCGGGTTTTGTGGCGAAACATGAATGGCTGCCCTGGAAACAAGCCCTTCTTGCTGCACACGCACCGGAAAGCGAGATGGCACTGGGGCCTGAGGCTTCGGCACGCATGCGTCTTGCCTATGATGAACTGTTCGCCAATCAGGTAGCATTGGCCCTGATCCGTCGGCACATGCGCGAGGCGCGCGGACGGCCAATACAGGGCACAGGCGCACTTCGTGCGCGCATCAGTCACACGCTGCCGTTCGAACTCACCAATGCACAGCGGCAAGCCCTGGAAGAAATCGCCGCCGATCTGACCAGCAAGAAACGCATGCTGCGGCTGTTGCAGGGCGACGTGGGCAGCGGCAAAACCATCGTCGCCTTAATGGCCATGCTGATCGCTGTAGAGGCCGGTGCGCAAGCGGTGCTGATGGCGCCGACGGAGATTTTGGCACGCCAACACCTAGCGACCATCGAACCGTTGGCCAAGGCGGCAGGATTGCGAATTGTCGTGTTGACGGGTCGTGAGCGCGGCAAATCCCGTACCGCCATTCTGGACGCGCTGTCCTCGGGCGCGGCGCAACTGGCGGTCGGTACGCACGCGTTGTTTCAAGATGACGTGGACTACAAGAACTTGGCTGTAGCCGTGATCGACGAGCAGCACCGTTTCGGCGTGCACCAGCGCTTAACCTTGGCATCTAAGGGCCATGCTGTGGATGTTTTGGTGATGACGGCGACCCCCATTCCGCGCACCCTGATGTTGACGGCCTATGGTGATATGGATGTTTCGCGCCTGATGGAGAAACCGCCGGGCAGACAACCGATCGATACCCGCGCCGTGCGCCTTGAGCGCCTGAACGAAGTGACCGCAGCCATTGGCCGCGCAATCCAAGACGCGAACAAAGTCTATTGGGTGTGTCCTTTGGTCGAGGAATCCGACACTCTGGATGTGGCTGCGGTGGAACAGCGCCACGCGCATTTGCAGCAGCTGTTCGGAGATCGCGTCGGCGTGGTTCACGGCAAAATGTCAGGCACGGCGAAGGACAAAGTCATGGCGGCATTTTCCGGCAAAGACTTGGACATCTTGGTGGCGACCACGGTAATCGAGGTCGGGGTCGATGTGCCGAACGCGACCGTAATGGTGGTCGAGCATGCGGAACGTTTTGGCTTGGCGCAATTGCATCAACTGCGCGGCCGCATTGGGCGCGGAGATAAGCCTTCGACCTGTTTGCTGCTCTACGCATCGCCGCCGACGGAAACCGCGCGTGCGCGCCTGAAGACTATGTGCGAGACGGATGATGGGTTCGTCATCGCGGAAAAAGATCTGGAACTGCGTGGTGCCGGAGAACTGCTGGGTACGCGCCAAAGCGGCATGCCGGATTTCCTTTTGGCGGACCTGCAAAACCATGCCGAGCTGTTCGTCGCGGCACGCGATGATGCCGCCCTGTTGCTCGACCGTGACCCCGAACTGGAGAGTGAACGCGGCCAAGCCGTGCGCAATCTGCTCTATTTGTTTGAACGCGACGCCGCCGTCCGATATCTGCGCTCAGGATAATGGTGTTTCTCGCCCGGATTGTCTTGAGCCACGTCAAAAACCAACCGCCCTGCAACATTGTGAAACAGATGGACACACACGGACTCTGCGCATTGGGGCATAATTTTGGCCCCTGACAAACCGTGTATTGCATGATGACCTCAAGCGACCACCCGTTCCATATCCGCTATAAATGCGCCGGTAGTTTGGACAACCTGACCGATTGGCTGGATACCAATTGTGCCGGCGGCTACAAATATAAAGTCGATCCCAGCGGCACCTGCGCGGGTGACTTCGCCGCCGACGACGTGGTCATTCATTTTGAGCATCGCGACGACATGAAACGGTTCCGAAAAATGGCGGGCGACTAAGCGCCTGCCTTTGAACTACCCCGAGACTCTAATTTTCTTGGTCAATCTCACCGCGAACTTTGTCTTGGACCTCTCCGGGGCGGGTCCCTTTCGCGACCAGGATCGGTGAGCCGTCTTTTTCGCGGACTATGTCCACCTCTTCATAGGCTGCCGCTGCGGTGTATGTGTGCGCCTTCTCGGTGTCGGGACGGTTATCGGGCGGCGTAACGATGCCGCCGGAAATGACCATCTTGATGGCCTCTTCGACACTCATGGACAGATGAACGAGATCTTTTTTTGGCACAAACAGTAGGAACCCTGAGGTAGGGTTCGGCGTGGTGGGCAGGAAAATGTTGATGCATTCTTCTTCCGTAACCGATTGCACTTCGCCCTCCGTACGGCCGGTGATAAAGGCGATCGCCCATAAACCGCGGCGCGGGTATTCAACAAGCACGGCCTCGCGGAACGCATTGGATTGCTGCGCCAGCACAGTTTCCAGGATTTGTTTGACGGCGCCGTAAACGTTGCGGATCACGGGCATGCCGGAAAGTACGCGTTCTGAGATGCGAACCCATATGCGGCCCAGGAAACCTGCCGTCAATGCTCCGATGAGTGTCAACCCCAAGACCAGCATGATCAACCCGAGGCCCGGCAAGGCAAACGGCAGATAGGTCTCGGGGTTATATTTGGCCGGCAACAGCGGCGTGACTTTGGAATCGACGAAGCCGATAAAAATCCAGGCCAGATAAAGCGTGATCGAGATCGGCGCGGTAATCAAAATCCCGGCCAGCAGATAGGCGCGCATGCGTTGCCCGAAGGTCAAGGCTCGGTGTTTCGTTGCGTGACCGCCCGTAGATGTCCCCGTGGTGGTCTGTTGTTCATCCGCCATACTGTGTTATCGCCTGCTATTTGTTGCTCAGGGAGCGGACGTTATCAGCAAGGATATTCAGCAGCCCCCTTATGAAAGGGTCTGATTTCTTCATTTTCTCATCGAACATTTGCTGAGAGACACAAATGATGGTGGTCCCCTTGGCGGCACGGGCAGCGGCCATGCGCGGCTTGGCGTCAATCAGCGCCATTTCGCCAAATATACCGCCCTGCCCCACCGTACCCAGCACTTGCTCAACGCCTTCGATCTCCTTGACGATTTCCACTTCGCCTTCTTGGATGACATATGCCATGGAGCCTTCATCTCCTTCCTTGAAGATTTTGTCTCCCGGCTTGAAGCTTAGTCTCTGTAAAACTTGTGACGCCATGATCGTACCCTAGTTCCTCTTTGTCCGAGTTGCTGCTGCCAAGAGTTCATAAAGTCGCCGCGTCTTGTTCGCGCGTCTTGCGGGCATGGTACTTGGATTCCCAACCCGCATCCACAACAATGCAACTTCCGCATGACTTTTTAGAGGAAACGCCGCTATGTCGCCCAGAGAATACCCGGATCGGCCATTCGTCGGCGTGGGCGTCGTTATTTTAGGCCCTGAAGGCGTGGTTATGATCCAGCGTGGTCAACCGCCCAGGAAAGGCAGTTGGAGTTTGCCGGGTGGCGCGCAGGAATTGGGAGAAACCGTCAATCAAGCGGCGATACGTGAAGCTTATGAGGAAACTGGGCTGAACATCGAGGTGTTGGGACTGGTGGATGTTGTCGACTCCATCCGTGCCGATGACGACGGGACCATACAATTCCACTACACGCTCGTCGATGTAACGGCACGGGTGGCCGACGGGACACTATCGGCAGGAGGCGACGCCATGAATGCCAAATGGGTGCCGCTCAATGAGATCAGTACCATGGGGCTGTGGTCGGAAACCGTCCGAATTATTGAATTGGCCGCTGAGATGACAGCCGCAATACCGGATTGATCGCTCTAGCGCAGGCCGTTTTCCTTGAAATATCGTTTCGCCCCGTCATGCAGAGGCGCGCTCAGTGAATCCTTCACCATTTCCGTGGCGCTCAGATATTTGAGCGCCGGGTGCATGCTGCGGAACTTGCCCAAGTTGCCAAACACCGCGGCAGTAATGTCGTACGCCGTTTCAGCATCAAGTTTGGTGGTGGTTACCAGGGTTGCGCTGAGTCCGAACGAACGAATGTCGGAATTGCTGCCGCGGTACAAGCCAGCCGGAATCCGGCTGTTGCGGTAATACGGCCATTTTTTCAACAGCTTATTGACCCCAGGCCCGTAAATATTCACCAGATTGGTCCGACACGAGCGGGCGGCACGACGAATCAAGTCGGCCGGATGGCCAACGACGAATGTTATCACATCGGTGCGTCCATCGCACAGCGCCTTCACCTGCTCGTCGGCCCCGAACTGGGTAAAGCCGGCGACATGGGATGCTTTCCAACCCAAGGTCGCCATCAGTTCCAGGAAAGTCTCACGTGGTCCCGACCCTTTTTTGCCGACATTGATCCGCTTGCCGCGCAGATCGTCGAGCTTGTGGACGCTGACGTCCGAGCGCGCGACAACGGTGAAGGTTTCGGCATGCAGGGAAAACAGAGAGCGTAGTTCGGTTATTGGCTTGCCTTTGAATTTCCGAATGCTCTTGACGGCGTGATAGTGCGCGTCCGACTGGACGATACCGAGGTTGATCTTGCCACCGGCGAGTGCTTGCAAATTTGCGACGGAACCCAAGGACTGGTGGGCCGTACAAGCGTACTTGCGGCCTTTCTTTCGCCCGTAATCGCCGAACACATGGCAAAGGGCGCGACCGGTCGGAAAATAGACACCGGTGGATGACCCCGTGCCGATATTGAGCGGCTCTGTGGCGAATGACATTGAAAGTGAACCGGTTGCAAATACGCAAAGCGCAATGCATCCGAAGAGATGACGTCGTGCAGTTTTCACGCCTATTCCCCCGTTGAACTACCCGCAAGAGTATAAGGCGAACCAGCCTCAAACGGCAAATATACCAAGCCGGGTCAGCGTTCGCGGAATGCTGTTTTTACCGAACTGACGACCGGTTTCATGAGATACTCGAGCAATGTCTTGCGACCGGTCTTGATATCCGCCTGCACGGTCATGCCGGGCATGACCCGGTTTTTTTCGGGATCGAACCCGACATATCCCCGGTCCATGGCGACGATTCCCTTGTAATACGGATCACCCGTGGCCTCGTCGATGAAGGTGGATGCGGAAACGTCTCGCAATTCGCCGGAAATACCGCCGTAGCGGGCGAAATCGAAGGTCGTGACCTTCAGCGTTACCGGTTGCCCGACGCGTACATGGCCGACATCACGTGTGGTGATGCGCGTTTCAACCACCAGTTCCTTGTCCAGTGGTACGACCTCCAAAATGACCGCGCCAGGCGGTGCAACCCCGCCGACGGTGTGGATCTGCAGGCCTTTGACGATGCCGCGCACGGGCGCGACGATCTCCAGCCGGCGCACGCGGTCAAACAACCGGCTCAAGGTCTCGTTGACTTGCGCAAGTTCGTTCGTCACCGCACCCATTTCCGCCAACGCCTGCTCCCTGGCGTCGGTATCGATCTCTTCAAGGCGGGTCTCCTGCTCCAGCAGGCTTTCGCGCGTTTGTTGACGCTCCACAATCAAGTTTGCCAACTCTCCGCGCGTGTCGTTGAGAGCGCGCTTGGCATCCAGATATGAAATGCGGGTGGTCAAGCCGCGCCGGAATAGTTCCTCACGCATTTCAAACTCTTCTAGCCGCAAGTCCGACGTGCGCGACAAGGTATCTTCGCGTTCTTCCAGCAGCGCCATTTCCTGTTTGCGTTGCTCGATTTGTGCAACCACGACCTTGCGACGGTTATCGGCGGCATCAATGGCACTTTGATATATGCTCATCTGGTCATCGATCAGCTGCCTGTATTCAGGGCCAACGAAAGAAAAATCGGGCTCATCCCCCGTACCCAGCGCGCGCAACCGTTCGCGTTGCAATTCGAGACCCGCACGGCGGGCTTTCATCTGATTCAGTTCAGCTGCCGCGGCAGAGGGGTCAAGCCGGATCAGGACTTGCTCTTTCTCGACGATCTCGCCTTCTGAAACCAGGATTTCGGCAATCAATCCGCCCTCCAGATGTTGGATCGACTGGACCTGGCCTGTCGGAACGACCTCGCCTGACGCGATAGCGACCTCATCCACATTGGTCACCGCCGACCATACCAAAAACGCGCAGATCACCACCACGATCGTCACCATGGCGATGCGGATCAACCCAGACGAACCGGCTTCCTCTAGGATGACCGATTGAGCCAGAAACCGTGTTTGCCGATCGCCCCGGCGCACCTTGCGCGGCGGTTCAGCGGATTCCATGGTATCGACAGCTTGTTCACTCATGTTTCAACCCTTTACAGGAAATCCTTTGGCATTTCCTTAAGGACATCTTCCGCCGGGCCATAGGCGCGGACATTGCCATATTCCAACCACAAAATCTTATCGGCGATACGTAAGTGGCTGGGACGGTGGGTAACGATCAGCACCGTCTGCTCGCCACGCATTTCATCGACCATGCGCATAAACGTCTGGTCGCCCTCAAAGTCCAGCCCGTTGCCGGGCTCATCAAACAGCATGATCGGCGCCTGTTTCAGATAACCGCGCGCCAAGTTTAGCCGTTGCAGCATGCTTGTCGGCATGGAGGCGACACCGGTATCGCCGATGCGGACATCGAAGCCGGTACGTTGCCATTTGCCGGACCCCTGCTCCAGCGCCAGTACATCTTCCAGCACACCGGCTTTGTGGCAGGCCCAGCGCAGATCGTCGTCGGTCGCGGTCGGGTGGGCCAAACGCAGGTTCTGGGAGATGGTGCCGTAGAAAAACTCCAGCGATTGCGGCACGTATCCGACCGCATGGCGCAGTTCCACTGTATCCATCTGGCGAATATCCATATTGTCGACACGGATGGATCCGGCCTGCGCCTGGTACATACCGGCCAATAGTTTCAGCACCGTCGACTTGCCCGAGCCATTACCGCCAACGACGCAAATGACCTCGCCCGGTTCTGCCTCGAAACTGACGCCGACCAGGGCTGGATCAGCCTCCGGACTGTAGCGAATGGAAACCCGCGCGAAGCTGACAAACCCGTCGAAACGTTTTAGTGGCGTTGCCTGGGAGTGCTGCTCGCGCTCGGCGCGGATATTCATCAGGTTGTTGATCTGGCCGATGCTTGCGCGCACTTGGGTGATCCGCGACATGGAGATAAACCCGGTCTGCAACGGCCCCAGCACCCGCCAAACCAGCATCATCGTGGCAACCAGGGAGCCAACCGTCATTTCTCCTTCCAATACCCGGAACACGCCGAACACGATGGTGCCGACGCCGGAGCCGACCATGAGCACGTGTGAGAGCGTTTGCACGATTGAAGAGAGTTGCGAGGTGTAGAAACTGTTGAGCGCCGACTTGGAACTCAGGTCACGGTAGCGATCGAGCCACGTCGCCTCTGCGCCGCAGTACTTAACGGCACGCATGCTGTTGAGGGTTTCCACCACCAGTTCCTGGCGCCGAGACGACGCGCGGGCGGCGCGCGATACTGTCGCGCGGATCAACGGTGTGAACACCAATGCAAGAATGCCATAGAGCGCCACCATGATCACCGGAATCCAGACCAATGGACCCGCCAGGTTGATGATTACGGCCAGGAAGATAAACGCGAACGGAACTTCCAGTAGGGTCAGTGCCATGGGACCGGTGAAGAAGTCTCGAATGGTCTCGAAATCCTTGATCCGCGCCACCTGCGCACCGACCGTGGAGCGTTCAGTTAGAGATGGCGGCAGGAACAAAATTTTGTGGAAAATCGCGAGCCCGACGATGTTGTCGAGACGCGCACCGACGAACGCCATGATTTTGGCGCGCACCGAGCGTAAGATCAGGTCGCAGCCAATGGCAATGCCGACGCCGACGGCGAAGTAGGCCAATGTCGGAATCGAGCCCGTCGCCACCACTTTGTCATAAACGGCCATCACGAACAGCGGTGTCGCCAAGGCCAGCAAGTTGAGAATCAGAGTGATGCCAAGCGTCTGGTAGAACAGACTGCGGAAGCGTTCCGTGACGGCGCGGAACCACCCGACCTTCTGCTGCGCCGAGACCATGTCTTCGGCTTCGACCGGTGAGAAGAAATACGCCGTACCTTGCTTTTTGATCGGAGCGATCGTTCCGAAATCGTCGAGCTCTCCGTCGAAGGTCTGAATGGTTTGCAAGGTGCGGCTGAACAACACCAACGCACCGCCGTCTTCGGGCAGAAATATGCACGGCATCAACCGCGGATCTATCTCGCGCAGGGTGATTTTAACCGGCCGGCTTTCGTAATGCAGCGTCGCCATGATGTTGCGGAACGCTGTGATATCGATGTTGTTGATAAAGTGCGGCAGCGCTTCGGCCACGTGGCGTGGATCGCCGCGCCAGTTCAATGCCTCCAGCAGCGGCAATACGCAATTCGACAGATCGGTTGAATCCTTGAGACCAGCCATGGCGCCGCGTCGTATGTCTTCGTCGCTGGGAAGCGGCGGCCGTTCAGGCGCAATCGCGGGAATGTCGGGGCCGTCGGGAGTGTCCGGCGGACCGCCGCCCCCGCCTCCGCCACCATCCGGCGCCGGTGCCGCGATGGGCGGGGCCGGCATCGGCATAGCAGCGGCAACAGCCGTTGCCACGCCGGCTTCGTCATATCGGCGCTGGTAGGCGCGTGCCGGGCGTGCGGGTGGCGGGACTGGGCGTCCGCCAGCCGCTGGCCTGGGTGCGGGCGCTTCCGCTACCGGGGCAGCCGGGGCTGGTTTAGGCGTGGGTGGCGGTTGTGGCGTTGTTTCGGATTGCTTTGCGACGAGGGCGTCTGCTGCGCCTTTGGGATCGCTTTGGGGTACTGCGTCAGGCGCATCAGGTTTTTTGGGTTCTTGCTCCTTTTGTTTGCGCAACCGCGGCGGCAAGCGCTTGGGCGCGTCGGGTTCGGGTTTCTGCTCCGGCTTTGCAACAGGTTCGGCCTCAGGCTCAGGTTGCGCTTTCGGCTCGGTGGGCGGCGTCGGAGTGGGTTCGGGAATGGGCTGCGGCTCTGCGGGAGCTTCAGGCGCAGGCGTCGATTGCGTATCGACGGGCGGCGGCAACAAATCCTCGATGCGTGGCGCGCGCCTTGGCGGTGCCGGCTCAGGTGCGCCAAAGCGGCGCATGCTTGGCGCCTGCTCGTGTTCATCTTCGAAGTCCGCCGGCGTGATTTGCTGGTCCCAGGATTGATTGGGGTCGGGTCGGATGGTTGTTAGCGGGCGGCCGGGTACGTCAAGGGGTGAGGTATCTTCCGCTTCGATCTTGATCAGGTTTCTGGACATGGCGGCGCGCTACCCCCACCGGCCAATGGGCAACAGCGTGCGCGCCAAACCCCATAATCGCAGCAAGCCAAAACTGAACCGGGCGTTGCCGTGCGGGGTGACGTCGTCGGAAAGCGCTTCGATTTTCTTCAGCGTGACGATCATGCGCCGACACCTGCGCCGGTATCCGTACCGTCACCGTCATTGGCGGGCAGAGGCGGCGGCGGTTCCGTGCCGCGCTCGATAACGTTGGAGCCTTTAATGTCATAAATCCGATCGGCGAGGCTAAGCATGGAGGGCCTGGGGGTGACCAAGATAAGCGTCACCCTGCCCTTCAGTTTTTCCATTAGGAATTTGAGCGTCGCGTCGCCGGCGCCGTCCATGGCCGTATTGGCCTCATCGAACAGAAGAACGCGGGGCTTATCGACCAGCGCGCGGGCAATGGCGATACGCTGACGGAAACCACGCGGCAGCTTGTCGGAAGCACCGTCTCCGACCTTGGTGTCGTAGCCCTGCGGCATGTGCGCAACAACGGTGTCGAGGCCGAGGATCTTCGATATGTCCATAGCATCATCAAGCTTCTCATCCCTGAACATGGTGATGTTCTCGAGGATAGAACCGTTGAACAAGATGCCTTCCTGCGGCAGGTAACTGGCTTGGCGTCGGATGCTTGAGGGCGCGAATTCGCCGATATCGTTGCCGTCGATCCGCACGATACCCTCGGTCGGCGCAAGCACGCCCATGATGATGTACAGC
>JAERTE010000022.1 GCA_016845145.1 Rhodospirillaceae bacterium | reverse complement strand
GGTTTTGGCTCTGGCTTGGGCTCTGGCTTGGGCATCGGCTTGACCGGCGCCGGTTTGGGCTTTGGTTCAGGCTCTGGTTCAGGCTCGGGCTTCGGTTCAGGCTGGGGCTCGGGTGCCGGGGCCATTTTTGCCTCCGGTTCCGGCTCCGCGCGCAACGGAGGCCTTGAGGGAGGCGCCGATTTGCCGAACTGCTCACGTAGCCTTTTGGGTAACTCGACAACCACCCGGGGCGAGCTATCGAAGGCCTTGCCGCCGGCGATATCCCACCAGAGCGATTTGGCACTGTAAATGGTGCCGTCGATTGTATCGGCGACACCGTCATGAACAGCGTGTTTCATATGTACGGCTTTGTCGCCGACAGGTCCGCCGACGCTGCGCAGCGTGTCATCGGGCAGCACCATCACAGTTATGCCGAGGCCCACGGCGAGTGTGGCTCCGGCGGCAATGGCGATTTTGGCGACAGTATTCAAATCAACGGCCTATCAATCAAACCACTCAGTGATGGCGACATACCAAATGTCCCAAATCACGGGCATTATACCCGATGCGGGCTCTGGGCAACGCGGAAAACCTAACCCCAATATGCTTAATCAATTATTGAAATGCGGGCAATTACGCTCACGCACAGCGCCCGGTGGCCATGCAGTTTGCGATCAACTCACCGTCGGCGTCGAAAATTTCCGCCGTGGCAAAAAAGATGCGCCGCCCGCCGCCGGTTTTCGTGCCGACGGCTTTTAACATGCCGGCTTGGCCCGGGCGGATGAAATTCGTCGTCATGGAGACGGTTGATGCCCGGCGGATTTCACCCGTGTCTGGGCACACTGCGCCGGCCCGCGTACAGGCGGCATCCAGCAAGGTCATCAATATGCCGCCGTGCGCGTTGCCGTGTCTGTTGGCGTGGTTGGTATCCATATCGAGCGTCAACACCGCATGGCCAACATCCCATTCGGCAATTTCATAGCCGATCAGTTTTTGGAAGCCGCCGGGTTCAACATGGGGTATGTCGCTCATGGTGGTTACCGCGTGCCTGTCAGGTTGCGACCGATAATTTCCTTCATGATTTCGGACGACCCACCGGCGATGCGCGCAAATCGGTTGTCAGCCCAGGCACGGCCGATCGGGTATTCCCACATGTAGCCATAACCGCCAAACAGTTGCAGGCAGTCGTCCAGCGCTTGGCACATGACCTCGGATGTGCGTAATTTTGCTACGGCTCCGGCCTCAGCCGTCAATTCGCCGGCCAGCAGGAGTTCGATGCATTTGTCGACGAAAACTCGCTGGATCACCGCTTCGGCTTTGATCTCAGCCAGCTTAAAGCGCGTGTTTTGGAAGTTGGACAGTGATTTGCCGAAGGCCTTTCGCTCGTTGGTGTATTCGACCGTCCACTCCAAGGCCGCCTCGGTGGTGGCGATGGAGCGAATGGCGACGATCAGCCGTTCCTGCGGCAATTGCTCGACCAATTGAATAAAGCCACGACCTTCGCCGCCAAGCAGGTTGCTGGTGGGAACGCGCACTTGATCGAAAAACAGTTCCGATGTGTCTTGGGCGTGCCAGCCGACCTTCTCCAAGTTGCGGCCCCGGTCGAACCCTTCACGGCCGCGCTCCACCACGATCAAACTGATGCCTTTGGCGCCGAGTGTCGGGTCGGTCTTGCATGCGACGATAACCAAATCCGCCATCTGGCCATTTGTGATGAAAACCTTTTGGCCGTTGATGACGAAGTCGTCGCCGTCGCGAAGTGCGGTGGTCTTGATGCCCTGCAGGTCTGAGCCCGCACCCGGTTCCGTCATGGCGATGGCGCCGATGGTCTCACCGGCGACCATTTTCGGCAGCCAGGCGCGTTTTTGCTCATCGGTGCCGTATTGCAGGATGTAGGGGATGACGATTTCTGAATGCAAATGGAAACCCGGCCCCGTGACCCCGTTGATGGCCATCTCTTCGAGCAGCACGGTTGTATAGAGAAAATCCGCGCCAGGTCCGCCGTATTCCTCCGGCACCGAGCAGCCCAGAAATCCGTGTTCGCCGGCAGCCAGCCACACCTCGCGGCTGACCTGGCCGTCTTTTTCCCACTGATCGTGGTAGGGCGTGATTTCCTTTTCAATGAAACGCCGGACGGAATCGCGGAACATCTCGTGCTCTTCGCTGAATATTGTTCTCGGAATCATTTGCTGGCGCTCCTGGCTATTGGGATTCGACATTTAGTTCGCATGCGTATATTAATGGAGCGAATAAAAATTCACAAGCGGCTGGCCCTTGGCCAGTGCGCATGAACCATAGGGTGGAGAGTACGAGAATGTCCGAAGGTAAGATGTTGGATGGCAAGGTAGCGTTGGTCACCGGTGCCGGACGTGGTGTCGGCGCGGAAGTCGCGAAAGTCATGGCGTCGCGTGGCGCCAAGGTGATCGTCAACGATTTGGGCGGACAGGCCGATGGTGACGGTTCCGATCAAATTCCGGCCCTGGAAACGGTCAAGGCAATCCGTGATGCCGGTGGCGAAGCGGAAGCCAATTTCGACAGCGTTGTCGATTTCAATGCCGCGCAAGGCATGATCGATCAGGCTGTCGATACGTATGGAAGCATTGATATCGTCGTCAACAACGCCGGCAACCTGCGCGACGTGATCTTCCACAAGATGACCGAGGACGATTGGGACTCGGTGATCAACGTGCATCTGAAGGGCAGCTTTAACACTTCGCGCGCCGCGGCCACGCACTTTCGTGCACAGGAGTCCGGCTGCTTCGTGCACATGACATCGACGTCTGGCCTGATCGGTAACTTCGGCCAAGCCAACTATGCGGCGGCCAAGCTGGGCATTGTCGGACTGTCGAAATCAATTGCGTTGGATATGTCACGCTACAACGTCCGGTCCAATTGTATCTCGCCGTTTGCCTGGAGCCGTCTGATCGGCACCATCCCCATGAGCACCCCGGAAGAAAAAGCGCGCGTAGAGAAGATCAAACAGATGACGCCGGACAAGATTGCCGTAGTCGCTGCCGCGCTTTGCGCCGACACCGAGCTCAACGTCACCGGCCAAGTGTTCGCGGTGCGTAACAATGAGATTTTCTTGATGGCCCAGCATCGTCCGCTGCGCGGCATGCAGGAGGGCGCCGGATGGACACCGGAATCGGTTGTCGATCATGCCTTCCCGGCGATGGCGCCGAACTTTTACCCGCTTGAGCGCTCCGGCGATGTATTCTGCTGGGATCCGGTCTAATGGCGATCAATCCGGATAAGCTCTACAACTGGCCGTTCGAGGACGTCGAGCAGACCTACACGGAACGCGAATCCATCATCTATGCTTTGGGCCTCGGTTTCAGCGCCGACCCAATGGATGAAGGCCAGCTTAATTTCACGTTTGAAGAGCGCGATTTCCAGGCCGTGCCGACCATGGCCGCCGTGCTGTGCACGCCGGGTTTTTGGGTGCGCGATCCCGAGTCGGGGGTCGATTGGAAAAAGGTTCTGCACGGTGAGCAGAGCATCGAACTTCATCGCCCGCTACCGCCGGCCGCGACGATCAAGGCCCGTACCCGCGTCACCGATATCATCGACAAAGGTGAGGGTAAGGGCGCTTTGCTGTTCGTGGAACGCACCTTGGTCGACGAAGCGACGGATGAATCATTGGCGACCCTCAAGTCGACAACCTTCGCCCGCGGCAATGGCGGTTTCGGCGGACCCTCAGGCCCACAACCGGCGCCGCATCCGTTGCCGGAGCGCGAACCCGATGCGGTCTGCGATTTGCCGACGTTGCCGCAGGCCGCGTTGATCTACCGTTTGTCGGGTGATCCAAATCCGCTGCATGCGGACCCTGAAGTGGCCAAGGCGGCTGGGTTTAAAGCGCCTATTCTGCACGGGCTTTGTACGCTGGGCGTTGCGGGCCATGCCATTCTCAAGACCTATTGCGATTACGATTCGAGCCGCTTCAAATCGCTGAAACTGCGTTTCTCATCGCCGGTCTATCCGGGTGAAACCATCCGCACCGAGATGTGGAAGGATGGCAACCACGTATCGTTCCGCGCCAAGGTGGTGGAGCGCGACGTGGTGGTGCTCAATAACGGACTTTCCGTGGTCAGCGACGGCTGATGCGTGATTGGGACAATACGATCGGATTTCTGTTCCACGATGTGGCGCGGTTCCGGTCGCTTGTCTACGATCACTTCATGCAGCCGCACGGCCTCACCCGCGCGCAGTGGCGGGTACTGGGGACGTTGTTCCGGAAAGACGGCCTGACCCAGCGCCAACTCTGTGACCGCATGGATATCGGCGCGGTGACCCTCAGTGGCCTGATTGATCGTTTGGAGGCGCGTGGATGGGTTGAACGTCGTGAGGACGCGAGTGATCGCCGTGTCAAACGCATATGGATTACCGACCAGGTGCGCGATGTCCGTGCCGACATGGTGCGCCGTTCGAACGAGCTGAACCGCATGTCGCTTGAAGGTTTGAGTTCGGAGCAGATCGATCAATTGATCGACATGATGAAAATTGTCAAAGGCAACCTGACGAAGGCCGCCGAGGAAATACAGGAGAACAAGAATGGGGCCGCTTAAAGGCTTGAAGATTGTGGAGATGGCTGGGCTCGGGCCGGGGCCCTTTTGCTCAATGATGTTGGGCGATATGGGCGCCGACGTGATCCGCATCGACCGCCCGAACCCGTCACCACTTGAAGGTGATGCGCAAAAAGACATCAACCGCCGCAGCCGCCGTTCGGTGGCGCTGAACCTGAAAACCGACGAAGGACGCGAGGCTGCTCTCAAATTACTGGGCGAAGCCGACGCATTGATCGAAGGGTATCGCCCGGGTGTCATGGAACGCTTGGGGTTGGGCCCCGATGTCTGCCTGGAGCGGAACCCGAAATTGGTTTACGGCCGCATGACGGGCTGGGGCCAGGACGGCCCGTTAGCCAATTCCGCCGGCCACGATATCAATTATCTGGCCATTACCGGCGCATTGCATGCTATCGGATCGAAGGAAAAACCCTATCCGCCGCTTAATATCGCCGCTGACTTCGGTGGCGGTGGCATGATGCTGTTGGTGGGGATATTGGCCGCCGTATATGAAGCGAAATCTTCGGGGTTGGGGCAGGTCGTTGATGCCGGTATGTCCGATTGCGTGCCGTTGCTGTTGGGCAGCGTATACACCCGAATGGCGGCAAATGCCTGGGAAGATGAGCGCGAAGCCAACATGCTTGATGGCGGCGCGTATTTCTACGGCACCTATGAATGTTCGGACGGTAAGTGGATTTCGCTGGGCTCCATTGAGCCGCAATTCCATGCGCTGCTTCTGAAAACATTGGAATTGACGGACGACCCACTGTTCCAGCGGCAGTTGGAAAAAGACAGTTGGCCCGCTGCGCGTGCGAAGCTGATCGACGTCTTCAAGACAAAAACCCGCGATCAATGGGATGAACTGATGGCGGGTACGGATATCTGTTATGGCCCGGTGCTCAGTCTGAGAGAGGCGCCCGACTATCCGCACAACAAGGCGCGCAACGCCTTTATCGAAATCAATGGTCATATGCAGGGCGCGCCGGCGCCACGCTTTAGCCGCACGGCGCAGGATTTCCCCAAGCGACCGCCTAATCCCGGTGAGCACAACGACGAAGCACTTTCCGATTGGGGCTTCAGCGCTGACGAAATCGCGACGCTCAAAGATACCGGTGCACTTTAAGATTTTGGAATAACGGAGAATACCATGACTGTCGGAATTCAAGCTTTTGGTGGGTATGTCCCGCAATTGCGTCTCGAGCGGGCCGCCATTGCC
>JAERTE010000021.1 GCA_016845145.1 Rhodospirillaceae bacterium | reverse complement strand
TCCGGAAGGTTCCTACCGGCTTTTCCGCATCGGCGACGCCGTTTCCTCGCGCAACATCCACGCCGCCATCTACGATGCGCTCAGGCTTTGCAAGGATTTATAGTTCTCTTCGTCATTCCGGCTCAAGGTCGGAATGAAGAGTATTTGAACTTCCTTAAAAATGCGCTGTAAAACCACCATCGACAGTCAACACATGGCCGGTGATGTAAGAGGCGGCGTCTGAGGCCAGGAAGACGGCGGCGCCTGCCAGTTCTTCCGGTTCCGCCCATCGGCCCAGGGCTGTGCGATTTTCAAGGAATTTGGCGATTTCAGGGTCGGCGACCATGGGGGCGTTGGTTTCGCTCGCCACATATCCCGGTGCGATGGCGTTGACGGTGATGGCGTGGGGGCCGAATTCCGCCGCCATGGCCCGTGTAAGGCCGGTGAGGGCGGCTTTAGACGCTGTATAGATGGCGTCACCGGAACGGGCAATGTCACCGGCAATGGATGTGACGTTGACGATGCGTCCCCGGCCTTTCATTTTCATCATCCCGGCGGCCCGGCGCGACAAATCGAAGGCGGCGACCACATTGGCGTCCAGAATGTTGCGGAAATCATCCAGGTTGAAGGCGTCGATGGGGTTGCGATCCCTAACGCCGACGTTATTGATCAGAATATCCAAGGCGTCAATGTTCTGGAAAGTCGCATTAATCCGGGCTGAATCGGTAATATCGAAGGGTAGGGGCGTCGCACCTTCAATTTGTTTCGCAGCCTGCTTCAGGACTGTTTCGTCCCGGCCGTTGATCAGAACGCTGGCCCCGGCGTCGGCCAGTCCTTGTGATATGGCGAAGCCGATGCCGCGCCCACCGCCGGTAACTAGAGCCGTGCGGCCCGTAAGGTCAAAGGGATGTGCTCTTGGGTCAGACATCCAGGTCTTCGGCAAATTCGGCGTTGTCCTGAATGAAGCGGAAGCGTTTTTCGGGTTTTTTGCCCATCAGGTCTTCAACAAGCCGATTGGTTTCGCGCCGCTCGATCTTGTCGTCGTCTGAATGATCAGGAGGCACGGTGACCCTGAGTAAGGTCCGCTTTTCCGGATCCATAGTGGTATCCTTCAGCTGCTTAGCAGGCATTTCACCCAGCCCTTTGAAGCGGCTGATTTCGACCTTGCCGCGCCCTGTAAAGACCTTTTCCATCAGCTCGTCTTTGTGGGCGTCGTCCCGGGCATACTCGCTTTTCGATCCCTGCACGATCCTGTAGAGCGGCGGCATGGCAAGAAAAAGATGCCCTTCTTCAATGAGTTGTGGCATTTCCTTAAAGAAAAATGTCATCAACAAGGAGGCGATATGCGCGCCGTCCACATCGGCGTCCGTCATGATGATGATCTTTTCGTAACGCAGGCCCGATTCATCGTATTTATCGCGGGTGCCGCAGCCCAGGGCCTCGATCATATCCTGCAGTTCCTGATTGGCCCTGATCTTGTCGTCCGTGGCGCTGGCGACGTTCAGGGTCTTGCCGCGCAGGGGCAAAATAGCCTGTGTCGCTCGGTTGCGACCCTGCTTGGCGGAACCGCCGGCGGAGTCACCCTCGACCAGGAACAACTCCGTGCCGTCGGCGGTTTTCGATGTGCAGTCGGTCAGTTTGCCGGGAAGGCGCAGTTTTCTGGTCGCACTGGCCCGTTTTGTTTCCTTGATGGAGCGTTTGCGCAGGCGCTCTTCCGCCCGCTCAATAACCCGTTCCAACAGGGCTTTCGATCGTTCCGGATCACCGGTCAGCCAGTGGTCGAAATGGTCGCGCACGGCGTTTTCAACCAGCTTCTGGGCTTCGACGGTGGACAGTTTTTCTTTCGTCTGGCCCTGGAACTGTGGATCGGTGATGAATACAGACAACATAACGCAGGCCCCGCCCAGGACATCATCGGCGGTAATTTTTGATGCCTACCGGTTGGAGACTAGCTCGCCGTAAGCCTTCAATCCCTTGGTGATGGCGCCACGTAGCCCGTTTTCATGGGTGCCGCCAAGGGGCGTGGGCACGGTGTTGCAATAAGAATTGAAGTAATCGTTTTCATCGATTGGCCAGGCGATGGCCCATTCCGCCTTGCCACCGCTGCCGTTCAGCTTGGCCTCGCCGGAAAACGGCGTCGCGGTCAAGGTTTTGCGGTTTTCCAGAGTGCCGCTCAAATAATCGGCCAAACCACCTGGGAAATGCAGGGTCGCCGAGGCCGGCGGGGCATCGTCGCCTTTAAGCAGTTTTTCCGCACACGACCAGCGAATTTCCACGCCTCGGAACAGATACGCTTTAGAGCGCGCCATGCGATACAGGGTTTTGGGACGGAAATGAGTCTGTTTACCAAAGATTTGAGGATCGGCATGAAAGGCGATGGAGGTCCCGCGCCGATTGGAGACCTTGCCGGCGTTTTTCAGCTTGCCTTCGGGCGCTCCGCGAACGTAGGACTGAGTCCACAAGGTCTTGTCACGGGCGACTTCGACATCCAGGCGGTCAGACAGGGCGTTGACTACCGAAAGTCCTACCCCGTGCAGCCCGCCAGACGTCTCGTAAGCCTTGCCGGAAAACTTGCCGCCCGAATGCAGGGTCGTCAGAATCACTTCCAACGCTGACTTGTCCTTGAATTTGGGGTGAGGGTCGGTCGGTATGCCGCGGCCGTTGTCGCTGATGGTGACCGTAAAACCTTCGTCCAGATCAATGGTGATGTGGCTAGCGTGCCCGGTGACGGCTTCATCCATCGAGTTGTCCAGGATTTCGGCGACAAGGTGGTGCAGGGCGTGTTCGTCGGTACCACCTATGTACATGCCGGGGCGCAGGCGAACGGGCGCCCGGACTTCCAGGCCTTCAATATCCTTGGCCGAATAACCGCCCTGCTCAGTGGCGCTGGTTTTAGCTTCTTTTTTGCTCATTC